>DASTGG010000084.1:0-4137 GCA_035719385.1 Usitatibacter sp. | reverse complement strand
AGCGCCTCCTCGCCGGACGAGCAGGTGACGATGTTCTGGTCGAGCTCCTCCAGGATGGTGCGGAAGACGACGCGCTTGTCGAGCCGGTCGTCGACGATGAGGATGTTGGAGCGCTCCACCGCCGCGGGAGGCGCGGCGGCTTCCTCGGGGGCGAAAGCGACGGGCAGGTGTGCGGACACGGTCACCTCAGCGTTGCAGCCAGGCCTTGAGCACCGTGAGCAGCTGCTCGCGGTCCACCGGCTTGGACAGGTAGTCCCAGGCGCCCGCCTCGATGCAGCGCTCGCGGTCGCCCTTCATCGCCTTCGCCGTCACCGCGACGATCGGCAGGTCCTTGCAGCTGGGAATCTTGCGGATCTCCTTCGTGGTCTCCAGGCCGTCCATCTCCGGCATCATGATGTCCATGAGGACGATGTCGAGGTCGCCCTTCTGCGCGAGCGCGATCGCCTCGCGGCCGTTGTCGGCGGTCTTGATCTCCATGCCGTAATCCTCCAGCACCGAGGACAGCGCGAAGATGTTGCGGATGTCGTCGTCGACGATCAGCACGCGCCGGCCGGCGAGCGCCTTGGTCGAGCCGTAGATCTCGTCGAGAACCTTGCGGTGCTCCTCCTTCACGTGCGAGACGTCGATGTGCAGCGCGACCACGACCGCGTCGAGCAGGCGCTCGAGGGAATGCACTTCCCGCACGCCCGGGATCGACTCCAGCGTGACGCTCGCCGCGCCGACCGAGGCGGCGAGCTGGCGCCCATAGGCAATGATCGGCGGCGGCGTGAGATCGTTCTCGCGCCGCTCTTCGACGAGCTGATGCAAATCGAGCTCCGGCGTGTTCGGGTTCACGATGGCGCAGTCCAGGTTCGCGTCGCGGAAGAGCTCCGCGGCACGCGCGGCATCGCCCGCCGTCACGATCTCGAGGTTCTCGAGCCCGGACAGGCAGCCCTGCACGCTCGCCAGCCGCGACGGATCCGGCTCCACGATGAGCACCTTGCGCCGCTCGTTGGAGACGTAGCGGTACACCTCCTCCATCACCTCGTCCACGGCCTTGCGGCTCTGGATGGGCTTGGCGATGAAGCGGCGCGCGCCCGAGGACAGCGCGCGGTCGCGCGCCTCGTCGGTCGAGATAACGTGCACCGGCGTGTGGCGCACCGCGAGGTCGTTCTTCAGGCGCGATAGCACCCGCCAGCCGTCGATGTCCGGCAGGAAGATGTCGAGCATGATCGCCGCGGGCTTGTACTCGTGCACCAGCGTGAGCGCCGCGGTGCCCTGCGTGGTGACCAGGCCCTTGAAGCCCTGCTCGCGCGCCGCTTCCAGCAGCACGCGCGCGAAGGCGAGGTCGTTCTCCACGATGAGCACGCTGCGGTCGCCGGGATGGATCGACTCGCGATCGTCGTCGGCTTCGTTCACGAGGATCTGCGGCGCGGGCAGCGGCTGGGCCGGCTCGGCGCGCGGCTCGTCCTCGATGTCCACGAGACGGCGCTCGGCGGCCTGGCGCGCGGCCTCGATCGCGGCGTTCGCCACCGCGGCGGCATCGCTCGACTTGCGCGGCATGCGCGAGGCCGGGAACGCGGCGGGCAGGTACAGCGAGAACACGCTGCCCTTGCTCGGCGCGCTCACCAGGCGGATCTCGCCGCGCAGCAGGCGCGAGAGCTCCCGCGAGATCGCGAGCCCCAGGCCCGTGCCGCCGTACTTGCGGCTGGTCGAGCCGTCGGCCTGCTGGAACGCCTCGAAGATGATCTGCTGCTTGTCCGTCGGGATGCCGATGCCGGTGTCCGTCACCGAGAACTCGACCACGTCGTTCGCGCGGTTGAGGTCCTCGTTGTCGGCCGACCAGCCGGCGCTCGCCGGGCGGATCACCAGGTTCACCTCGCCCTTGTGCGTGAACTTGAACGCGTTCGACAGCAGGTTGCGCAGGATCTGCTGCAGGCGCTTGGCGTCGGTCGAGACCGACTTGGGCAGGCGCGGATCCATGCGGATGTCGAACGCGAGGCCCTTGGTCTCGGCCACGTGGCGGAACGTGCGCTCCACGAAGCGCTGCAGCTCGTCGAGGCGCACCTCGCTCACGTCGACCGCGACGGTGCCCGACTCGATCTTCGACAGGTCGAGGATGTCGTTGATGAGCATCAGCAGGTCGTTGCCCGACGAGTGGATCGTGCGCGCGAACTCCACCTGCTTGGAGGTGAGGTTGCCCTCCGCGTTGCCGGAGAGCTGGTCCGAGAGGATGAGCAGCGAGTTGAGCGGCGTGCGCAGCTCGTGCGACATGTTCGCGAGGAACTCGGACTTGTACTTGGAGGTGAGGGCCAGCTGGCGTGCCTTCTCCTCGAGCGCCTGGCGGGCCTGCTCCACCTCCTGGTTCTTGCGCTCCACCTCCTGGTTCTGGTGCGCCAGCAGCCGCGCCTTCTCCTGCAGCTCCTGGTTGGTCGTCTGCAATTCCTCCTGGCGGCTTTGCAGCTCCTGCGCGAGGGTCTGCGACTGCGTGAGGAGGTCCTCCGTGCGCGTGTTGGCCTCGATCGTGTTGATCACGATGCCGATCGATTCCGTGAGCTGGTCGAGGAACGCCTGGTGGATGTCGCTGAAGCCCTCGAACGACGCGAGCTCCAGCACGCCCTTCACCTGGCTCTCGAACACCACCGGGAGCACGAGGATGTTGCGCGGCGGCGCGCTGCCCAGCCCCGAGCTGATCTTGAGGTAGTCGGCCGGCGGGTTCGCGAGCAGGATCTTGCGGCGCTCGAGCGCGCATTGGCCCACGAGGCCTTCGCCCAGCCCGATGCGCCGGCCGTGCGCCGTCTCGCCGTCCGAGGCGTAGCTCGCGAGCAGCGTGAGGTGCGAGAACTCGTCGCCGCCGGAGAGCACGTGGAACTCCGCGTGCTGCGCGCTCACCACGGGCGCGAGCTCCGACAGGATCAGGCGGCCCACCGTGTTCAGGTCCTTCTGGCCCTGCAGCATGCGCGAGAACTTGGCGAGGTTGGTCTTGAGCCAGTCCTGCTCCGTGTTCTTCTGCGTCGTGTCGCGCAGGTTTCGGATCATCTCGTTGATCGTGTCCTTGAGCGCCGCGACCTCGCCCTTGGCCTGCACCGTGATGCTTCGCGTGAGGTCACCCTGCGTCACGGCGGTCGCCACCTCGGCGATCGCGCGCACCTGCGTGGTGAGGTTTTCCGCGAGCTGGTTCACGTTCTCCGTGAGGCCTTTCCACGTGCCCGAGGCGCCCGGCACCTTCGCCTGGCCGCCGAGCTGGCCCTCGACACCGACCTCGCGTGCCACCGACGTCACCTGCTCGGCGAACGTCGCGAGCGTCTCGATCATGCTGTTGATCGTGTCGGCGAGCGCCGCGATCTCGCCCTTCGCTTCCACGGTGAGCTTCTGCTTGAGGTCGCCGTTCGCGACCGCCGTCACGACCTTCGCGATGCCGCGCACCTGGTCCGTGAGGTTGCCGGCCATGGAGTTCACCGAATCGGTGAGGTCCTTCCACGTGCCCGACACGCCTTCCACGACCGCCTGGCCGCCGAGCTTGCCCTCGGAGCCCACCTCGCGCGCCACGCGCGTCACCTCGGAGGCGAAGGACCGCAGCTGGTCCACCATCGTGTTGATGGTGTTCTTGAGCTCGAGGATCTCGCCCTTCACGTCCACCGTGATCTTGCGCGAGAGGTCGCCGCGCGCCACCGCGGTGGTCACCTCCGCGATGTTGCGCACCTGGCCCGTGAGGTTTCCGGCCATGGAGTTCACCGAGTCGGTGAGGTCCTTCCACGTGCCCGCGACGCCGCGCACCTGCGCCTGCCCGCCGAGGCGGCCTTCCGTGCCCACCTCGCGCGCCACGCGCGTCACTTCCGATGCGAACGAACGCAGCTGGTCCACCATCGTGTTGATGGTGTTCTTGAGCTCCAGCACCTCGCCCTTCACGTCCACGGTGATCTTCTTGGAAAGGTCGCCGGTCGCCACCGCCGTCGTCACGTCGGCGATGTTGCGCACCTGCGCGGTGAGGTTGCCCGCCATGGAGTTCACGGAATCGGTCAGGTCCTTCCACGTGCCCGCCACACCCTTCACCTTCGCCTGGCCGCCGAGTTTTCCTTCCGTACCAACTTCGCGAGCTACACGGGTCACTTCAGCGGCGAAGGACGACAGCTGGTCGACCATCGTGTTGATCGTGTT
>DASTGG010000083.1:0-14276 GCA_035719385.1 Usitatibacter sp. | reverse complement strand
GGCCGATGCCCGCGAGCATGGTCTGCCCGATGCCGCCCACGGTGTCGATCGTGCGGTGGATCTCCAGGCGCACGATGATGCGGTGCAGCGCCACGGGGATGATCAGCGCCTTGACCACCAGCGCGATGGCGGCCGTGATGTACAGGTGCGGTGCCGACTGGATGTACGCCTGCCAGGCGACCGACAGCGACACCACCATCGCGTGGAGCGCGAAAATGTTCAGCAGGCCAAACATCCGGTCCTGGTACAGCAGCATGAAGCTGACCAGCACCAGGCCGCCGGCGAACATGTGGGCAACGTCGAGGGCGATGGGGTCCATCAGGCGCTCCGCGAGACGAACAGCAGCAGCGTGGCCAGCAGGCCCAGCATGAGCGCCGCGCCAAGGAAGTCGGAGACGCGGAACACCCGCATCTTGGCCGTCGCCGTCTCGAACACGGCCAGCAGGAAGCCGCCCATCGCCAGCTTGGTGAGATAGCTGACGAGCCCGATGGCGAACGCGGCGGGATCGCCCGCGGCCGTGGCGATGCCCCAGGGCATGAACATGCACGACACCAGCGAGAAGTACAGCAGCAGCTTCAGCGAAGCGGCCGCCTCGATCACGGCGAGGTGGCGCCCCGAGTACTCGAGGATCATGGCCTCGTGCACCATGGTCAGCTCCAGGTGCGTCGCCGGGTTGTCCACCGGGATGCGCGCGTTCTCCGCGATCGCCACGATCACCAGCGCCACCAGCGCCATGGCGAGCGAGACGCGCAGGCCCACGTCGGGCCCGAGCATGAAGGCCGAGATCGACGAGAGCTGCGTCGAGCCCGCGAGCAGCGACAGCGTGAAGACGATCATCAGCATGGCGGGCTCCGCGAGCGAGGCGATCATGACCTCGCGGCTGGAGCCGATGCCGCCGAAGCTCGTGCCGACGTCGAGGCCGGCGAGCGCGAGGAAGAAGCGCGCGCTGCCCAGCAGCGCGACGATCGCGATCAGGTCCGCCACGGGGCTGAATACCAGCCCCGTCGCGAAGGTCGGCACCAGCGCCATCGCCGTGAGCGTCGTGGCGAAGATGATGTAGGGCGCCACGCGGAACACCCACGAGGCGTTGTGCGCGAGCACCACTTCCTTGCGGATGAGCTTCAGCAGGTCGCGGTACGGCTGCAGGATCGGCGGGCCGCGGCGGCGCATGAGCTGCGCCTTGATGCTCCTCACGTAACCCGTGAGCAGCGGGGCCAGCGCGAGCACCAGCAGGAGCTGGGCGAGCTGGGTGAGGATGTCGAGGATCATCGCCATACGGCGAGCACCATCAGCAGCACCACCACCGCGCCGAAGACCAGCGTGAGGTACGCGCGGATGGTCCAGAACTGCACCTTGTTCAGCCGGTCGGCGACGTACGCGACGATGTGCTCCACCGGCGCATAGAGGAAGTCCCACACCAGGTCGCGCATGTGCACGCGCATGCGCGCCGGCGAGACGTCGCCCGGCGGCGGCATGTGCACCTCCTCGCGCGCGTGGAAGGCGAGCGTGCCGAACACGCAGCGGATCGGCTGCGCGAAGCTGTCGGCGGTGTATTGCGTGGCCGGGCTCGAATCCGGGAATCCGCAATCCCACGCCGCCGAGCGCCGCACCGCCTGCGAGGCCCACTGGTGGATGATCTCGGCGGCGAGCCACGCGGCCGAGCCGATGAACAGGAAGAGCAGCAGGCCGTCGTAGGAGCTGCGGCTCTGCGCGACCGGCACGATGGTGAGCCACTTGAGGCCGCCCTGCGGGTCGAGCTCGGAGGACACCAGCGCGTGCGTGACGGGCGCCAGCGCGTCCATGAAGAACCCCGGCACCACGCCGGCCACGAGGCACAGCACCGCGAGCACGAGCATCGCGGCGAGCGAGAAGCGATCCACCTCCTGCGCGCGCTCGGCCGCAGGCGTGCGCGGACGTCCCAGGAACGTCACGCCGAAGGCCTTCGCGAAGCAGCCGGCCGCGAGGGCGGCGGAGAGTGCCAGCAGCGCGCCCACCGCGGGCACGATGAACTTGAGCAGCCATTGCGGCAGGCCGGGGCTCAGCAGCACCGCCTGGAACGTGAGCCACTCGGAGACGAAGCCGTTGAAGGGCGGCAGCGCCGAGATGGCGATCGAGCCGGTGAGGAAGGCGAAGGCGGTGACCGGCATGCGGTGGATGAGGCCGCCCAGGCGCTCCATGTCGCGCTCGCCCGTGGCGCAGAGCACGGCGCCGGCGCCGAAGAAGAGCAGGCTCTTGAAGAGCGAATGGTTGAAGACGTGCAGCAGCGCCGCGGTGAGCGCGAGCGCCGCGCCGGCGTGCATCGAGTTCGCGCGGAACGCGAGCGCCAGCCCCAGGCCGATGAAGATGATCCCGATGTTCTCCACCGTGTGGTAGGCGAGCAGGCGCTTCAGGTCGTGCTGCATGAGCGCGTAGAGCACGCCGAGCACGGCCGTGATGCCGCCCAGCGTCAGCACCACCGCGCCCCACCACCATGCGGGCGGCCCGAGCAGGTCGAAGACGATGCGCACGAAGCCGTAGATCGCGACCTTCGTCATCACGCCGCTCATGAGCGCCGACACGTGGCTGGGTGCCGCGGGGTGGGCGAGCGGAAGCCACACGTGCAGCGGGACGATGCCGGCCTTCGATCCGGCGCCCACGAGCGCGAGCACCAGCACGGCCGCGGCGATCGCGGGCGAGGGCGCGGAGAGCCGGATCGCCTCGAACGCGTACGCGCCCTGGGGACCGGCGAGCAGGCCGAGGGCGAGCAGCAGCGAGAGCGTGCCGAAGCTCGCCATCACGAGGTAGATGTAGCCGGCGCGCGCGTTCTCGGCGAGGCGATGGTGTGCCATCACCAGCGCCCAGGACGCGAGCGACATGAATTCCCACGTGAGCAGGAAGGTGAACGCGTCGTCGGCGAGCACGACGAGGTTCATGCCGGCGAGGAACGCGGGGTAGAAGGGCAGCACGCGCGAGGGCGCCTGCTCGTGGCGGCCGTAGCCCAGGCCGTAGATGCTGGCGCACAGCGCGCCGAGGTTCACGACGACGATGAAGAAGGCGCTCAGCGCATCGAGCCGGAAGTGGGCGCCGAGCCACGGAAGCCCCAGCGGCAGGCTCGCCGTCGCGGCGTGCGCGCCGCCCAGGAGCGCGGAGCACCCCGCGGCGAGCGCGACGGCCGAGGCGAGGCTCGCGACGGCGTAGACGAAGCTTGTCGTGGCGCCGCGCCCGGCGGTGGCGGCAGCCGCGGCGCCCGTCGAAAGAAGGACGGGAGCCGCGAACAGGATGACGCTCAGCTCCACCGCATCGCGATCGCTATCCTCGCGGAGAGGATCCCTTTTCCCTTTGCTTCGTGCCGGCGACGGCCGTCAGGATGCCCTGGAGGATCGCCGTGGGCGGCGGCGGGCAGCCCGGGACGGTCACGTCCACCGGGATCACCTTCGACACGGCTCCGCAGGTGGCGTAGCCCTCGCCGAAGATGCCGCCGTCGCAGCCGCAATCGCCGACCGCGACGACGAGCTTGGGCGCGGGCATCGCGTCGTACGCGATCCTCAGCGCCTGTTCCATGTTCCTCGTGACGGGACCGGTGACGAGCAGCAGGTCCGCATGGCGCGGGCTCGCCGCGAGCTTGATGCCGAGTCCCTCGATGTTGTAGTACGGATTGGCGAGCGCGTTGATCTCGAGCTCGCAGCCGTTGCAGGAGCCCGCGTCGACCTGGCGGATCACCAGCGCGCGCCCGAGGATCCGCAATATGTCGTCCTGGATCGTGGCGGCGCGGGCGCGCCACTCCTCGCGCACGTGCGGCGGCGGCTCGCTCACCACGCCCGTCCTGAGGATCTTCGCGAGGATGGGGATCACAGGTCGTGCCCCGAATAGCTCAGGTTGAAGCTCTTGTTGATGAGCGGGAAGTCCGGAACGATGTTGCCCATGATCGCGTGCTCGACGAGCGGCCAGTTCTGCCACGAAGGATCGTGCGCGTGGCAGCGCGCGATGCGCCCGGCCTCCCCGGCTTCCAGCGCGACGAAGCTCTCGCCGCGCCAGCCTTCGACGCGCCCGATGCCGAACGCGCCCGGCTGCGGCGTGGGCAGCGCGGCGATGCGCTCGCCCGGCGGCAGCCCGTTGGCGATCGCGACCGCGAGACGCAGCGATTCCAGGAGCTCCTCGAAGCGCACCTTCACGCGCGCCGCCACGTCGCCGCCCTCGTGCACGACGCGCCTGACCGCGAGCGCGTCGTAGGGCTCGACGGGAAAATCCACGCGCAGGTCCGCCGGCTGCCCGCTCGCGCGGCCCGCGAGTCCCGTGAGGCCGAGGCTGCGGGCGAGCTCGGGCGTCACGCGACCCGTCGTGATGAAGCGATCCTGCATGCCGGAATGTTCGTCGAAGATCTCGCGCAGGGCGCGCACCTCCCCCGCGATGAGGTTAACCCGCCGCACCAGGTCCTCGGCTTGCGCGCCGTCAATATCGATCGTCACGCCGCCCGGCACGACGCAGTCGCGCGCGAAGCGGTGGCCGTACAGCGCGTCGGAGAGCCGCAGCCAGTCTTCCTTGAGGCGCATGAACTGCGCCAGCGCGAGGCCGAAGCCCGCGTCGTTGCCGAGCGCGCCGAGGTCTCCCAGGTGGTTCGCGATGCGTTCGCTCTCGAGCAGCAGCGCGCGCAGCCATCGCGCGCGCGCCGGCGGCGCGACGCCGCACGCGGCCTCGGCGGCCTGGCAATAGGCCCACGCGTAGGCCACGGTGGAATCGCCGGAGATGCGCCCGGCGAGCTTGTAGCCCTCGGCGAGCGTGAAGTCCTCGAAGCGCTTCTCGATGCCCTTGTGCGTGTAGCCGAGCCGCTCCTCCAGGCGCAGCACCTTCTCGCCCACGACGGAGAAGCGGAAATGCCCGGGCTCGATGATGCCGGCGTGGATCGGGCCCACGGGGATCTCGTGCACGCCGTCGCCTTCGACGCGCACGAACGGGTAGCGCTCCTGCGCGTTCTGGCGGAATGCGCCGGCGTCGAAATCGTGGCGCAGCGGGAACTCGCCCTCGCGCCACGCGCCGTGCCGCAGCCACGGGCGCGTGTCCCCGGCGCCCTCGGCCACGATCCCGAGCAGGTCGAACGTCGCGCGCTGCATGCGCCGCGCCACGGGGAACAGGCCCGAGACGTCGGGATAGGATGGGTCGTCGCCGGAAAGCGGCAGCGCGAGCACCGCGAGGCCGGTCTTCATCGCGTAGGCGGCGTGGACCGTGAAGCCGCGGCCCTTCGCGCGATGGTCCGCGCCCCAGAGCGCCGCCATGCGATGCCCGTCCTCGCGTGCGGTTCGCGCGCCTTCGATCCACTGCGTGCGATCGACCGTGGCTAGCGCGGCCGGCATCTCGCCCGGCAGCTCGCGCAGCTTCGCGGCGAGGCGCTTCATCGCAGCAGCCGCGCCGCCTCGGTGTACCACGTGGCGAGGTACGGCGGGATGTAGAGGCCGAGCATGAGGCCGAGGCCCAGGTGGATGAACACGGGCGCGAGCGCGGGCTGGTGCGGCAGGCGCGGCAGCAGCGAATCGCCGAAGACCATGGGCTGCACGCGCCCGAAGATCGCGGCGAACGCCACGCCGAGCGCGAGCAGCAGGATCGGCGTGGCCCACGCGTGCTCGCGCATGGCCGTGGTGAGGATGAGGAACTCGCTCGCGAAGACCCCGAACGGCGGCATGCCGAGGATGGCGAGCGTGCCGATCATGAGGCCCCAGCCCATCGTCGGGCTCACCTTGAGCAGGCCGCGGATGTCCTCCATCACCTGCGTGCCCGCCTTCTGCGCCGCGTGCCCCACGGCGAAGAAGATGGCGCTCTTCACGAGCGAGTGCACGGTCATGTGGAGCAGGCCCGCGAAGTTGGCGATCGGCCCGCCCATGCCGAAGGCGAACGTGATGATGCCCATGTGCTCGATGGACGAGTACGCGAACATCCGCTTGATGTCGCGCTGGCGCGAGAGGAAGAAGGCGGCGACCACCACCGACAGCAGGCCGAAGCCCATCATCAGGTTGCCGGCGAAGTGCGATGCGAGCGCGCCGTCGGCGAGCACCTTGCAGCGGATGACGCTGTAGAGCGCCACGTTCAGCAGCAGCCCCGAGAGCACCGCGGAGATGGGCGTGGGGCCCTCGGCGTGCGCGTCGGGCAGCCAGTTGTGCAGCGGCACGAGGCCGACCTTCGTGCCGTAGCCCACGAGGAGGAAGACGAAGGCGAGCGACATGATCGCGGGCTCGAGCCGGTCCTTCACCATGTCGAGGTGCGTCCAGAGCAGCGCGCTGCCCTCGGCGCCGAGCACGCGCTCCGCGGCGAAGTACAGAAGGATCGTGCCGAAGAGCGCCTGCGCGATGCCCACGCCGCAGAGGATGAAGTATTTCCACGCCGCCTCGAGGCTCGCGGGCGTGCGGTAGACCGCGACGAGCAGCACCGTCGCGAGCGTGGCCGCCTCCATCGCGACCCACAGGATGCCCATGTTGTTCGTCGTGAGCGCGAGCAGCATGGTGAAGGTGAACACCTGGTACATGCTGTGGTAGAGCCGCAGCCGCGCCGGCGTCATGCGCCCCTTGTCGCGCTCGATGCGCATGTAGGGCCGCGAGAAGAGCGAGGTCGTGAAGCCGACGAAGGCCGTGAGCGCGACGAGGAAGACGTTGAGCGGGTCCACGAAGAACTGGTCGTAGAGCGCCGTGAACGGGCCCGTCTCCATCACGCCGGAGGTCAGCCAGATCGCCGCCAGCAGCGTGAGCGCGCTGAACGCCGAGTTGATCTCCGGCGCGCTGTCGCGCTCGCCCAGCAGCCACAGGGCGAGGCCGCCCGCGAGCGGGATGGCGAGCAGGAGCGCCAGCGGTTCCATCAGTCTTCCTTGAGCTTCTCGAGGTGGCGGATGTCGAGCGAGTCGAACTGCTCGCGGATCTGGAACAGGAACACGCCCAGGATCACCATGCCGACGAGCACGTCGAGCGCGATGCCGAGCTCGACCACCATCGGCATGCCGAAGGTCGCGCTGGTCGCCGCGAAGAAGAGACCGTTCTCCATGGACAGGAAGCCGATCACCTGCGGGACCGCTTTCGAGCGCGTGATCATCATGAGGAACGACATCAGCACGCAGGCGAGCGCGATGCCGAGCGTGCCGCGGGCGATCGAATTCGAGAACTGCGAGATGGGCAGCGCGAGGTTGAACGCGAACACCACCAGGACGATGCCCACGAGCATCATGGTGGGAATGTTGATGAGCGTCTCCACGTCCCACTTCACGTTGAGCCGCCGGATGAGCCGGTGCAGGATCCACGGCAGCACCACCACCTTGAGCGCGCCGTTGATCGCCGCGGAGTAGTACAGGTGCGACTGCCCCGTCGCGTACGCCATCGTGATGGTCGAGGCCACGAGGACGGCGCCCTGCATCGCGAAGAGGTTGATCAGCGTGACGATGCGCCGCTGCGACAGCATCGCGAAGGCGAGCAGCAGCAGCACGCTCGCGAAGAGGTTCACCAGCTGGATGCCGTACGGGCTCATCTCAGGCTCCCAGCAGGATGTGGACCAGCAGCGACAGCACGCCCAGCAGGAACGCCGTCGCCAGGAACTCCGGCACGCGGAAGATGCGCATCTTCGCGAGCACCGTCTCGATCAGCGCGAGCAGGAAGCCGCCGACCGCGAGCTTCGCCACCAGCACGGGCAGCGCGAACGTGAGCGCGACGTAATCGCGCGCCTGCGCCACGCCCCACGGGAAGAAGAGCGCCAGCCCCGCGCACGAGTACGCGAAGAGCTTGAGCGAGGCCGCCCACTCGAGCAGCGCCAGGTGGCGGCCCGAGTACTCGAGGACGAGCGCCTCGTGGATCATCGTGAGCTCGAGGTGCGTGGCCGGGTTGTCCACCGGGATGCGCGCGTTCTCGGCGAGCGAGACCATCGTGAACGCCACGCCGGCGAAGGCGAGGCTGGGCAGGATGGCGAACTGGCGGGCCGACATCGCGTCCACGATCTTCGCGAGCGAGGTCGAGTCCGACAGCAGCGACGCCGTGAAGAGCACCATGAGGAATGCCGGCTCGGCGAGGAAGCCGATGAGCATCTCGCGGCGCGCGCCCAGCGTGCCGAACGCGGTGCCCACGTCCATGGCGGCGAGCGAGATGAAGAGCCGCGCCACGGCGAACAGGCCCACCAGCGCGATGGCGTCGGCGGCCGGCGCGAGCGGCAGGTTCGTCGACAGCGTCGGGATGATCATCGAGGCGAGCAGCATGCAGGCGAACACGATGTACGGCGCCATGCGGTACAGCGACGTCGCCTCGTGCGCCATCACCGATTCCTTCCAGAACAGCTTGTGCAGCATGCGGAAGGGCTGCAGCAGCGGCGGCGCGCTGCGGTTCTGCAGCCAGGCGCGCCACTGGTTCACCCAGCCCGTGAGCAGCGGCGCCAGCAGCAGCGCCAGCACCATCGAGAAAAGCTGCGCGAAGACGCCTTCGAAGCTCATAGCTGGGTGAGGAAGAGCATCGCCACCAGCGTGACGAAGCTGTAGAAGAGGTACATCGCGATGCGCCCGCGCTGCAGCAGGCCCACGAACCGCGAGACGCGCTCCGTGACCCACGCGATCGGCAGGTACAGCCCGTGCCACAGCGGGTCCTCCACCGTGACCTTGTATTTCGGCGCGGCGTCGAAGGCCGTCGGCAGCTCGCGCTTCATGCGGTAGAAGGGCTCGAAGATCTGGCGGATCGGCTGCCCGAAGCCCTCGGCCGTGTCCTGCATGCGCGCCGTCTGCAGCGGGAAGCCGCAATCCCACGGCGTCGAGCGGCGGATGCGCCCGTGGTAGAGCCTGCGGACCAGCAGGAAGGCGAAGCCGATCAGCAGCAGCGTCACGACCACGAAGATGAGGGCGCTGTACGAGGCGCGGTCCGCCGAGACCGGCGCGAGCATCAGCCAGTCGCCCACGCGCCCGCTCTGCGCGAGCCCGCGCCCGACGAGCGCGAAGGGAATCGGGTCGATGAGGTCGATGACCGGCACGGGAAACAGGCCGATCAACACGCAGCCCGCGGTGAGCCACAGCATGCCCAGGCGCTCGAAGTGGCCCGCGTCGTGCGCGCCCGTGAGCCGTTCCTCGCGCGGGCGGCCGAGGAAGATCACGCCGAAGAACTTCACCATGACGTAGCCCGCGAGCGCGGCCACCAGCGCCACGCCGGCGGCGAAGATCGGCACGAGCATCTTGAGGTACGGGTTCGGCAGGCCGCCGGTGAAGAGGAAGCTCTGCAGCAGCAGCCACTCGGAGACGAAACCGTTCGAGGGCGGCAGCCCCGCGCTCGCGATGACGCCCACCAGCATGGTCCACGCGACCCACGGCATGTAGCGCAGCAGGCCGCCCAGCTTGCCGAGGTTGCGCTCCTGCGTGGCGTGCAGCACGGCGCCCGTGCCGAGGAAGAGCAGGCTCTTGAAGAGCGCATGGTTCAGGCAGTGCAGCAGCATCGCCGTCATCGCGAGCGCCGAGAGCGAATCCATGTGATACGCGTGGAAGACGATCGCGAGCCCCAGGCCCATCAGGAGCAGCCCGATGTTCTCGATCGAGGAGTAGGCGAGCAGGCGCTTCATGTCCACCTGCGCCGCGGCGAACACGGCGCCGAAGAGCGCGGTGGCGAGGCCCAGCACCAGCGCCACGACGCCCCACCACCACACGGGCATCGAGACGAGGTCGAAGCTCACGCGCAGCAGCCCGTAGATCGCAGTCTTGAGCATCACGCCGGACATGAGCGCGGACACCGGCGAGGGCGCCGCCGGATGCGCTTCCGGCAGCCAGATGTGCAGCGGCAGGATGCCCGCCTTCGCGCCGAAGCCGAAGAGCGCGAGCAGGAAGGCGGCCGACGCCCAGAAGGGGGAGAGATGCTGCGAGCGCATGTTCTGGAACGTGTAGTCGCCGGTGTTCGCCTGCAGCACGCCGAAGCACAACAGGATCGCGATGGCGCCGATGTGCGCCACCAGCAGGTAGAGGTAGCCGGCTTGCTGGATCTCGGGGATGCGGTGGTTGGTCGTCACCAGGAAGAACGACGACAGCGCCATCAGCTCCCAGCTCACCATGAAGACGTAGGCATCGTCGGCGAGCAGCACCATCGCCATGCCGGCCAGGAAGATGTGGTACTGCAGGCACATGAGCCCCGGCGGCGTGCCCTCGCCGGTGCGGAAGTAGCCGGCGGCGAAGATCGAGATGCCGGCGCTCGCGAGCCCGAGGATCGCGAGGAAGAAGGCCGAGAGCGCGTCCATCCGCAGGTGGAACGGGAGCTCCGGCAGCCCGATCCCGAGCACCGCCACCTGCGCCTGCGCCGGCAGCGAGTCGATGGCGAGCGCGCCCAGGACGAGGCTCAGTATGGCCGACAGCGGGAACAGGACCTGCGCGACGAGCCTGAAGTTGCGGGGGAAGGCGGCGCCGGCGACGCCGACCAAAAGCCAGGCCGCGACGACGGCGAGCGCGCCATCGATGGCCGACAACGAAGCGATCACACGGTCTCGACTTTCGCGTCGAGGTAATAGCCCGCGCCGCGCTCGGTGCGGATGAGCTTCGGCTGGTTCGGGCTTTCTTCCACCTTGCGTCGCAGCCGCAGGATCTGGACGTCGATCGAGCGGTCGTAGATGTCGTCGTGCAGCCGGCTCGACTCGAGCAGCTGGTCGCGCGAAAGGATGCGCTGCGGCGCCTTGAGGAAGGCCACCAGCAGGGCGTACTCGCTGTTGGTGAGGTCCACGTTGCGCCCGTCGGGCGACCGCAGCCTGCGCGTGCCGGTGTTGAGCTCCCAGCCCGAGAAGCGGTACGCGCGCACGGACTCGCCGCGGCGCACGCTCCTCTTGCCTTCCGTGCGGCGCAGCACCGCCTTGATGCGCGCGAGCAGCTCGCGCTGGCTGAAGGGCTTGGTGACGTAGTCGTCGGCACCGAGCTCGAGGCCCATCACGCGGTCCACCTCTTCCTTGCGGCCGGTGAGGATGATGATGGGAATGTCGAGCGACTCGCGCAGGCGCCTGGCGATGGCCAGGCCGTCCTCGTCGGGGAGCTTGAGGTCGAGCAGCACGAGGTCGACCACCTCGACCGAGAGCACGCGGTCCATGTCCGCGCCACTTTCGGCCACCGAGACCTTCATGTCGTTCTCGGTGAGGTATTCCTTGATCAGCTCTCGAATCGCGACGTCGTCGTCTACGACCAGGATATGGGCTTCCACGGGGCGGACGGGTTCCTGTTGTCGTTTCGGGCCATTTTAACGCCGAAGGCCTTAGAATTCGTAGGACTTTCTCATGAATACTGCCGGCACCACCCATCCGCGGCGTGGACGCGACGAGGAACTCGTTTCGCCCGGTGCCGATTCCGTCCGCCAGACCCTGGCGTTCGTGGCCTTCGGCGTCATCTACTACGCGCTCGCCGCCTACGCCGCCAACCTCCCCCTCAGCGCGCGGCTGCCATTGTTCATCTGGCCCGCGCACGGGGTGGCGCTGGGCACGCTGCTCGTGGCCCCGGCCCGCCGGTGGCCCGCCTACCTGGGCCTGGTCTTCGTGGCCACCCTCGCCGTAGGGATGGACATCGACGCCCCGTGGCCGCGGATCGTTTCCACCGCCATGGTCGCCGTGCTGCAGCCGCTCTTCGTGGCCGCCGGCCTCTACCGGCTCGCCGGCCCCCGGATCGACATCGCCAGCATCCGCGGGCTCGCCGCGTTCCTGGTGGGCATGGTCCCGCTGGTGGCCGTCATGGCGATCCTGGACGGGCTCTACTCGTACCTGCGCGTGGGCATGCCGTTCCGGCAGCAATGGTCGATGACCTTCGTGAGCACCATGCTCGGCATGCTGCTCACCTCGCCGCTGATCCTCGCGTGGAGCCGCCACGGCTGGCGCGAGGCGCTGGACCTCGTGAGGGACCGCTTCGGCGAGATGGTGGTGCTCTACGTGGGCCTGGTGGTCACGACGCATTACGTCTTCGCCACCCGGCCGACCGCCGAAGACTACATTCCGCCGCTCGCCTACCTGAGCGCGCCGTTCCTCATCTGGGCGGCGCTGCGCTTCGGCCTGCGCGCCGCCACGCTCGGGCTGTCGACCTTCGGGCTGATCATCTATTGGCACACGGGCCACGGCTTCGGGCCGTTCTCGTTCGACGGCCTGCCGGACCTCAAGTCGCTGCTGCACCTGCAGGGTTACCTCGCCACGATCATCGTGACGACCCTGTTCTCGGCGGCGCTGCTGGTCGAGCGCCAGGAAGCGGCGCGCGAGACCGAGGAATGGCGCTACCGCCACGAGCGCGTCATCCGGGCGAGCGGCAGCCTGCTCTACGACTTCGATCCCGAGAGCGGGCAGATCGTCTGGGACGGCGACACGCCCGCGGTGCTCGGCACCACCAACGACAAGATCGCGACGGGCCGCCAGTGGATGCAGCGCGTGCATCCCGACGACCGCATCCGCATCCGCGGCCAGCGCCAGGCGCTGCTGTCGAAATCGATCTCGCACATTTCCGACGAGTACCGCTTCCGGCGCGACGACGGCGAGTACACCACCATCGGCGTGAACGGCTACCTCATCAGCGCGCACGCGCGCGGCAGCCCCACGCGGGTGATCGGCTTCGTGCGCGACGTCTCGGAGAAGGTGCGCGCCGAGCAGGAGCGCCAGCGCCTCGCCGCGCAGCTCAAGCAGGCGGAGAAGATGGAGGCGGTGGGCCACCTCGCCGGCGGCATCGCGCACGACTTCAACAACATCCTCGGCGCGATCCTCGGCTACGGCGAGCTCGCGCAGCGGCGCGCGGGCGACAGCGACCTGCGCCGCTACATCGACACCATCATGGACGCGGGCAACCGCGCCAAGGCGCTGGTCACGCAGATCCTGTCGTACAGCCGCGCGGAAGGCACCGCCAAGATCCCGGTCATCGTCGCGCCCATCGCGCACGAGGCGTGCGAGCTCGTGCGCGGGTCGCTGCCGCGGCCCATCGACGTGCACTTCATTTCCGACGCCGATGACGCGTCGGTGATGGGCGATCCCACGCGCCTGCACCAGCTGTTCATGAACCTGTGCACGAACGCGATCCAGGCGATGGCCACGGGCGGCACGCTCGAGGTGCGTGTGGGCACCGAGCGGCTCGATGCGCCGCACAAGGTGCGCAGCGGCGAGATCGCCATCGGCGAGTACGTGCGCGTTTCGGTGAAGGACACGGGCCACGGCATCGCGCCCGAGGTGATCGACCGCATCTTCGAGCCGTTCTTCACGACCAAGCCCGCCGGCCGCGGCACGGGGCTCGGCCTCGCGCTCGTGCATTCCGTCGTGGCGGAGCACAACGGCTTCATCGGCGTGGAAAGCGAGCTCGGCCGCGGCACGACCTTCACCGTGTGGATTCCCCGCGCCCACGACGCGGCCGCGGTCGCCGCCGCCGAGGCGGAGCTGCCGCACGGCGAGGGGCAGGTGGTGCTCGCCGTGGACGACGAGCCGGAGGTGCTCGCGGCGCTCGAGGAGATGCTCGCCTCGCTGGGCTACGAGCCGGCGGGCTTCCGCAACAGCCGCGAGGCGCTGGAAGCGGTGCGCGCGAACCCGCGCCACTTCGACGCCGTGGTGAGCGACGAGGTGATGCCGGAGCTCACGGGCACGCAGCTTACGACGGAGCTGCGCAAGCTCAATCCCACGCTGCCGATCCTCATCGCGAGCGGCTACGGCGGATCGGGCTTCGAGACGCGCGCGCTTTCGGCGGGCGCCAACCGCGTGCTCAAGAAACCGTACCGGATGATCGAGATCGCGGAAGTGCTCGCGGGCTTCTTCAAGAAGGCATGAACCGGGTCCGGCTCCGTTCTTGCGGCCGCGATGACAATTGCAACGGCGAGTAACGACGCGGTAACCCGCGTGGGCACGCTTTCGCGCAAAGTCGGACTCGGGCTGGCGCGAGCGCCGGCATATTCATTCGGGGCGCAGTGGTCGAGACATTTTCGCGGGTGGCGGAGCAGCTGGTGCGCGCGGGCGCGCGCGGCTCGATGTACTGGGACGGCTTCACGCTTTCCACCCATTTCCAGCCGGTTTATTGCGTGGCCCGCGGCGGATGCGTGGGTTACGAGGCCTTCGTGCGCGCGGCGGACGCGGCCGGGCATTCACTCGACAGCGACCGGCTCTTTCGCGAAGTGCCGCCGGAGCGCGGCGTGCTGCTCGATTGGGCGTGCCGCGCGCTGCACCTGCGCAACTTCGCCGCCGTGGACGCCGGCAACCGCATGCTGTTCATCAACGTGAACCCGCGCGCCGCGGTCGAGGACACGGACCGCGCCGATGCATTGGCCGAGCTCGTGCGCTACTACGGGCTGGCCCCCGGGCGCCTGTGCATCGAGATCCTCGAGCACGATTGC
>DASTGG010000082.1:0-11622 GCA_035719385.1 Usitatibacter sp. | reverse complement strand
ATTTCACCGGGACGCTGACGTGTTGTTCCTTGCCTTTCGTGTCGGTGAAGCGAAGGTCGATGAACTTGACCTCGTTCTCCTTGATCGTCTTGAAGACGTCGGCGACAGCGGATGCCATTGAATCTCTCCTGATTGATGGTTATGCCCCGGAATGGGGAATGAATGGCCGCCGGGGGCGGTCGAGGCCATCCATTTAGCTAGAAACATGCCACGCGCGACAGAGGCCAAGTCCCTGATAACGTGAGAGGATTTCCTGTGGAAGCCCCCATGAAGCACTAAAGTGGTGCGCGGGTAAAACTTACGCACCAGGACGGTGCGGCGCGGAGGCCGAGGGCCCATACTATATAAATTCGCGGCCGCGCGAGCCGACCGTTATCATCCCCGCCGATGGATCGTTACGTCGTCATCGGCAACCCCGTTTCGCACAGCCTCTCGCCCGCGATCCACGCGCGCTTCGCCGCGCTCATGGGCGAGGAGCTCGAGTACACGGCGCTGCTCGCGCCGCTCGACGATTTCTCCTCGACGGCGCGGCGCTTCTTCGACGAAGGCGGCCGCGGCGCCAATGTGACGCTGCCGTTCAAGATGAACGCGCTTCGCTTCGCGCACGAGGCGAGCGACGCGGCGCGCATCGCGGGCGCCGCGAACGTGCTCATGCGGCAGGGCATGCGCGTCGTGGCCGACAACACCGACGGCGCGGGCCTCGTCGAGGATCTCACGACGAACCTCGGCGTGCGGCTCGCCGGCGCGCGCATCCTCGTGCTCGGCGCGGGCGGTGCCGCACGCGGCGTGCTCGCGCCGCTGCTCGCGTTGCAGCCGGCGCTCGTCGCGATCGCCAATCGCACCGTCGCGCGCGCCGAGGAGCTCGCGCATCAATTCGCCGCGCATGGCGAGGTGGCCGTTTTGCCGCTGCCATTGCAGCCGCGCGAGCCTTTCGATCTCGTCATCAACGCGACGTCGAGCTCGGTGCACGGCGATCCGCTCGATCTGCCGCGCGGGACCGTGAAGCCGACGGGCCTCGTGTACGACATGGCCTACGGAGCCGCGGCGCATGCCTTCCTCGAGAAGGCGCGCGCGCAGGGCGTGCAGGCGAGCGACGGGCTCGGGATGCTCGTCGAGCAGGCGGCCGAATCGTATCGGCTCTGGCGTGGGCGCCGTCCGCCCACGCGGGCGGTGCTGGGCGAGCTGAGGTCGCGTGCATCGTGAAGGCGCTGTTGCGCTTCATCGCCTGGCTCGCCCTCGCGCTCGCCGCCCTCTTCCTCGCCGTTCAACTTTCCTACCTCGTGCGTGTCTGGTGGTGGAGAGACCATAATCCGCAGGCCACCGCCTTCATGGAAGCGAGGGTCGCGCAGCTGCGCGCGAGGAACCCGCGTGCCCAGCTGCAGTACAAATGGGTGCCGTACGACCGCATCTCGGTGCACCTGAAGCGCGCCGTGGTCGCGGCCGAGGATGCGAAGTTCGTGGACCACGAAGGCTTCGACTGGGAGGCGATCGAGAAGGCGCGCGAGAAGAACGAGCGCAAGGGGCGCGTGGTCGCGGGCGGCTCGACCATCTCGCAGCAGCTCGCGAAGAACCTCTTCCTCTCCGGCGAGAGGAACCTCTGGCGCAAGGGCGAGGAGGCTCTGATCACGGTGATGATCGAGCACGTGCTCGACAAGCGCCGTATCCTCGAGATCTACCTGAACGTGATCGAATGGGGTGAGGGCGTGTTCGGCGCCGAGGCGGCAGCGCGGCACTACTACGGGACGAGCGCCGCCGCGCTGGGGCCCGAGGCCGCCGCTCGCCTCGCGGCCATGGTGCCCAATCCGCGCTTCTACGATCGCCATCGCGATACGCGCTGGCTCGGCCGCAAGACGCAGCTGATCCTCGAGCGCATGCCGTCGGCGGAGCTGCCATGAATCCGCCGGCCGCATCCGCGCGCGCCATCGAGGCGCCGTCGCCCTCGCCGCAGGAGCACCTCGAGGCGATCGCCGCGCTGCTGGCGGCGCGCCGCGACGAGGAGCATGCGGCCGACGAGGCGGCGCTCGCGCGCGAGGTGCACGCTCGCATCGAGGCGCTGCACCACGCCGACGTCGCCTACATCCTCGAGGGCCTGCCGCTCGAGGACCGCATCTGGGTCTGGCGGCTGGTGCCGCGCGATCGCGACGGCGACATCCTGCTCGAGGTCTCCGATGCCGTCCGCGACACGCTGCTCGCGGACATGGACAACGCGGAGATCGTCGCGGCCGCGCAGAGCCTCGACGCCGACGAGATCGCCGACCTCGCGCCGGACCTGCCCGAAGACGTGGTGCAGGACATCATCGAGTCGCAGGACGTCGAGGACCGCGCCGAGCTGCAGGCGGCGCTCTCCTACCCCGAGGGCACCGTCGGCGCGCTGATGGATTTCGAGGTCGTGAGCATCCGCGAGGACGTCACGTGCGAGGTGGCGCTGCGCTACCTGCGCCGCTACGACGAGCTGCCGCCCCAGACGGACGCGGTCTTCGTGGTCGATCGCGACGACCACCTGAGGGGCGCGCTGCCCCTGAACCGGCTGCTCGTCACCGATCCCGACGTGGAGGTCTCGAAGATCTTCGATCGCGAGGTCGTGTCTTTCGGCCCCGAGGACGATTCCGACGAGGCCGCGCAGGCGTTCGACCGCTACGACCTCGTGTGCGCGCCCGTGGTGGACGTCCACGGCAAGCTGGTCGGGCGCATCACGGTGGATGCGGTGCTGGGATACGTGCGCGACCGGCAGGAAGCCCAGGCGCTCGGCAAGGTGGGCCTGCGCGAGGAAGAGGACCTCTTCTCGAGCGTATGGGAGAGCGCGCGCAACCGCGGGCCGTGGCTCGCGCTCAACCTGTGCACCGCATTCGTCGCCTCGCGCGTGGTAGGCCTGTTCGAGGGCTCCATCGCGCAGCTCGCGGCCCTCGCCGCGCTGATGCCGATCGTGGCCGGCATCGGCGGCAATTCCGGCAACCAGACGACGACGCTCATCGTGCGGGCGCTCGCCCTGGGGCAGATCAACATGGCCAACGCGCGCCGCCTGCTCGCCAAGGAGCTCGGCATCAGCGTGGTCAACGGCGTGGTCTGGGGCGGCGTTCTCGGCATGGTGGCGTGGCTGCTCTACCGCAACGTGGCGCTCGGCGGCGTGATGGCGCTCGCCATGATGCTGAACCTGGTCGTCGCCGCGCTCGCCGGCTTCTTCATCCCGCTCGCGATGCAGCGCGCCGGTCGCGACCCCGCCGTGGGCTCCAGCGTCTTCCTCACCTTCATGACCGACAGCATGGGCTTCTTCATCTTCCTGGGGCTCGCCACGCTCTTCCTCCTATAGCCATGGCAAGACTTTTCTTCGCGATCTGGCCCGACGAGGCGACCGCGCAACGGCTTCACGAGCTCGGAACGCGGCTCGCCGCGCGCGCCGGCGGCCATGCCGTGCCGCGCGAGAAGATCCACCTCACGCTCGCTTTCCTGGGCGAGGTCGCGCCCGCGCGCGCCGACGACCTCGTGCAGGCGGCCGACGCGGTGAAGGAAGCGCCCTTCGACCTGGTGCTCGACCGCACGGGCGCCTTCCGCCGCGCGCGCGTCGCCTGGGCCGGCTCGACCGCACCGGATCCGCGGCTGCTCGCGGCGGAATCGACGCTGCGCCGCGAGCTGCGTTCGCGCGGCTTCGAGCTGGAGGACCGGCCTTTCGCGCCGCACGTGACGCTGGTGCGGAAGGTCGACCGCACGCTCGCCACCGAGCCGATCGAGCCGTTCGCCTGGCACGTGGGCGAGATCGTGCTCGTGCGCTCGGAGCTCGGGAGCGGCGCCTACAAGGTCATGACGAACTGGCCGCTGAAGGCGAAGCGCGGACGCGCGAAGGGGTGATGGGGTGATTGGGTCCCGGCCCATTGCCGCATGAAGCGGCGGCCGGGATGACAGTTGCCGATCGCGGCAGCCGGGATGACAGTTGCCGATCGCGGCGGCCGGGATGACCGGTGCGATCG
Organism: Usitatibacter sp.; assembly: GCA_035719385.1. GTDB lineage: Bacteria > Pseudomonadota > Gammaproteobacteria > Burkholderiales > Usitatibacteraceae > Usitatibacter. The sequence continues at coordinate 7,660 of DASTGG010000082.1, read as the reverse complement.
CGCGGCCGGCGGTGGGGCGGAGGAGAGAACCCGCTTGCGAGGCGCTACCCGGCCGTGGTGCTGGCCGCTCAGCGGCGACCGGTCGGGTCGCGCCTCGTATTCGGGTCAAGCCGTCGTGCTATCGAAGGACTAACCTTCCTCAGCTCATCGGCTTGATCAGCGGCGTGATGACCGGGGTTACCGCGGGAGCCATGGGCTTCATCGGTGCCGCCTGCGTCATCGCGGGTTTGGCGGCACTGCTGCCGCCGCGCGCCGCTTTCCGTCTGGCTGGCTTCTTCGCCGCCTTGCGGGCCGGCTTCTTTTTCTTAGCCGCCTTCCGTGATGCTTTCTTCTTTGAAGCCTTCTTGGAAGACTTCTTGGAAGACTTCTTCTTCGCTACGCGCTTCTTCGCAGCACGTTTCTTGGAAGACTTCTTCTTCGCGGCCTTCTTGGAGGACTTCTTCTTCGCGGCTTTTTTCTTCGTTGCCATGATCAACTCCTTTCAATGTAGGACCGATTGTCTGTCGTGCGCGGAGCCGGATGGCCCCTTTGACTCGCACTACCAAGCTTTCGATTCGCATCGAACGAGATTGGTGAGGCGATTCTAGTCGCAACATCGTGAAATCCCATCATGTCAAGCGTGACTATTTGATTCGACTCGCGATGAAACGGTATCGGGTCGATACCGTTACGGGCCGCATCGCGCGATTTGTCGCGCGCTGCGCGCGCTCAGCGCTCTTCGAGGCGCCGCTCGAGCGCGAAGAGCGACTCCACGCTCTCGCGCGCGCGGATCCGCACCGCCTGCGCGCCGTCGATCATCACCTCGGCGGGCCGCGGGCGCGAGTTGTAGTTGGAGCTCATCGCCATGCCGTAGGCGCCCGCGGACAGGATCGCGAGCAGGTCGCCCGCCTCGACGGCGAGGTCGCGATCGGAGCCGAGCACGTCGGACGACTCGCACACGGGGCCGACCACGTCGTAGCGGCGCGCGGCCGCGCCGCGGCGCGCGCGCACCGGCACGATGTCGTGCCACGCCTCGTAGAGCGCGGGGCGCAGCAGCTCGCTCATCGAGGCGTCCACGACGGCGAAGCGCCGCGCCTTGTCGAGCTTGAGGTACTCGACGCGCGTGAGCAGGACGCCGGCGGCGCCCACGATGGCGCGTCCCGGCTCGAGGAGCACCTGGTAGCCGGTGGGCCCGAGCCGCTGCGCGAGGCGCGCGCAGTATCCGCGCACGTCCGGCGGCGTCTCGTCGCGATAGCGGATGCCGATGCCGCCGCCCAGGTCGATGTGCTCGAGCGCGATGCCTTCCGATTCGAGCGTGGAGGCGAGCTCCAGCACGCGCTCCAGCGCCTCGTCGAAGGGCGCCATGTCCACGATCTGAGAGCCGATGTGGCAGTCGATGCCGGTCACGCGCACGTGGGCGAGTTCGGCGGCGCGGCGATAGACGTCGGGCGCGCGCTCGTGCGGGATGCCGAACTTGTTGCCCGCCATGCCGGTGGAAATGTAGGGGTGCGTGCGCGCATCCACGTCCGGGTTGATGCGCAGCGACACCGGGGCGACGACGCCCATGCGCCGCGCGATCGCGTCCAGGCGCTCGAGCTCCGGCTCGCTCTCCACGTTGAAGCACTTGATGCCGGCGGCGAGCGCCGCGCCGATCTCGGCCTCGGACTTGCCGACGCCGGAAAACAGCACGCGCGCGGCGCTTCCGCCGGCGGCCAGCACGCGCGCGAGCTCCCCGCCCGAGACGATGTCGAAGCCCGCGCCCAGGCGCTGCAGCGCGTCCAGGATCGCGAGCGAGGAGTTCGCCTTCACCGCGTAGCACACGAGGTGGTCGACGGCCGCGAGGCCCTCGTCGAAATCGCGGAACGCGTCCTCGATCGCGCGGCGCGAGTACACGTAGCACGGCGTGCCGAAGCGCTCGGCCACGGACGCGAGGGCAATGCCGTCGAGCAGGAGCTCGCCGTCGACGCGCTCGAGCGCGCTCATGGCGGCGAAGTGGGTCTGGCCGGGGGCTCGGGAAGCTTGAGCGGGCCCTTCTGCCCGCAGGCCGCGAGCGCCATCGCGAGCGCGATGGCGAGGAGTGCGAGGCGTATCATGCCGGCATTATGAACGAGTCGGACTTCCATCGCGCCGTCGACGCGGCGCTCGCGCGCGTCGAATCGGCGGTCGAGGCGAGCGACGATCTCGAGGTGGACCTGGAGAGCGGCATCCTCACGGTCACCTGTCCCGACGGCACGCGGATCATCGTCAACCGCCAGACGCCGAACCGCGAGATCTGGGTGGCGGCGCGCTCCGGCGGCTTCCACTTCCGCATGCTCGACGGGCAATGGCGCGACACGCGCAGCGGCGAGGAGCTCTTCGCGTCGCTCGCGCGGATCATCGCGTCGCAGGGCGGCGCGAACGTCGATTTCGGCTGAATTGCGGCGCCCGGACGCGCGAAAAGCGGCGCCGGATGGGCCGGCCGGACGGAAAGTATCGGATCGATACGAAAAATTATCGGCTCAAAAGCTTGACAATTTCGTAGCGAATCGATACTAATCCGCGGAAGCGGGTGAAGAAGGAGGCGTCCTGGACAAGAATCCCCTCGTGCTCCTCGAGCTGGTCGAGCGGCTCGGCAACCTCATGCGAAGCGAGCTTCGCAAGGCCGGCGTCGACGAATCGCTGCAGCCGGTGCACCTCCAGGCGCTCATCTATCTTAGCAAGGCCAACCGCTACTCGAACACGCCGCAGGCCCTCGCCGACTACCTCGGCCTCACCAAGGGCACGGTCTCGCAGACGCTGCTGCTCCTCGACCGCCGCGGGCTCATCGAGCGCTTCGAGGACGACATCGACCGCCGGGTAGTGCGGTTGCGGCTGTCCTCGGCCGGCGAGCAGTTCCTCGCCGAATCCCAGCCGTCGCTCGCGTGGCAGAACGCCACCCGCAACATCAGCCCGAACCGCATCCGCAACGCCACCTCGGCGCTGCGCGAGGCGCTGGTCACGCTCCAGGTGGACAACGAGGGCACGATCTTCGGGGACTGCGGCTCGTGCACGTGGTGCCAGAAGCTCTCCCAGCGCATCTACCGCTGCGGGCGCATGGGCGACCGGCTTTCGGGCCCCGAGACCCGCAAGCTCTGCCGGATCTACCAGGCGAAGAGCGAAGAAAGCGCCTGAGGCCCGCGCCTCAAAGGCGCTCGCGCGCCCGGCGGATGGCCGCGCGCACGGCTTCGGGCGCGGTGCCTCCGACATGCCGGCGCGAGGCCGCGGAGCCTTCGGCGGTGAGCACGACGTGCACGTCGCTGGTCACGAGCGGCGAGAACGCCTGCAGCTCGGCGAGCGAGAGGTCGGAGAGGTCCTTGCCGGCCTGCTCCGCCGCCCGCACGGCGCGCGCGACCGCTTCGTGGGCGTCGCGGAAGGGCAGTCCCTTGCGGACGAGGTAATCGGCGAGGTCGGTGGCCGTGGCGAATCCCTCGCGCAGCGCCTCGCGCATGCGCGCCGGCCGCGGGGTGACCGCCGGCAGCATCTGCGCGAGCAGCGCCAGCACGTCGCGTAGCGTGTCCACGGCGTCGAAGAGCGGCTCCTTGTCCTCCTGGTTGTCCTTGTTGTAGGCGAGCGGCTGTCCCTTCATCACCGTCAGCATCGCCATGAGCGCGCCGTACATCCGGCCGGTCTTGCCGCGCATCAGCTCCGGCACGTCCGGATTCTTCTTCTGCGGCATGATCGACGAGCCCGTGCAGAAGCGGTCGGCGATGTCCACGAAGCCGAACCGCGGGCTCATCCAGATCACCAGTTCCTCCGACAGGCGCGAGACGTGCATCTGGCAGATCGAGGCGGCGGCGAGGAATTCGATGGCGAAGTCGCGGTCCGAGACCGCGTCGAGCGAGTTCTCGCACACGCCGTCGAAGCCCAGCTCCTGCGCGACCCACTCGCGGTCGATGGGATAGCTGGTGCCGGCGAGCGCCGAGGCGCCCAGCGGCAGCCGGTTCACCCGCTTGCGGCAGTCGGCGAGGCGCTCCGCATCCCGCGTGAACATCTCGAAGTAGGCCATCAGGTGGTGGCCGAACGTCACCGGCTGCGCCACCTGCAGGTGGGTGAAGCCCGGCATCAGCACGTCGGCGTGCCTCTCAGCGTGGTCGAGCAGCGCCTCGCGCACCCGCCGCAGCAGCGCCACGAGGCCGTCGATCTCGGCACGCAGGAAGAGCCGGATGTCGGTCGCCACCTGGTCGTTGCGCGAGCGCGCCGTGTGCAGCCGCTTGCCGGCGTCGCCCACCAGCTCCGTGAGGCGGTACTCGATGTTGAAGTGCACGTCCTCCCGCTCGACCGACCACGGGAACGTGCCGTCGCGGACCTCTGCGAGGATGACCTCCATCCCGCGCTCGATGGCGGCGACGTCCGCGGGCGTGAGCAGCCCGCAGCGGCCCAGCATGCGCGCATGCGCGAGCGAGCCGCGGATGTCGTGCTCGGCGAGGCGCCGGTCGAAGGAGACGGAAGCGTTGAAGCGCTGGGTGAGCGCGTCGAGCGGCTCGGCGAAGCGCCCCGACCATGCCTTGCCGGGGGCCGAGCCGCCCGGCTTGTCGTGTTCTTGCATGGAAACGACGGCGATGGCCAAATTGAAGACGTGGGGAGTATAAATCAGACGGGTACGGGCATCCGGCTGCCGAATTTCTGCAATCTCGGCGTGATGCTGCGCTCGCTCGTCGTCGCCAACGTGTTCGTGCTCGCCTTCGCCATCGTGAGGGCGGCGACGTGGGAGGCGTTCTCGGCGGAGCTCGTGGGCATGGCCGCCTTCGCCGAGCCGATCCTCATCACGACCCTCGCGATGCTGTGCTTCTCGCGCCCGGCGCTGAAGCGCATGCCCTATGGCGCCGCGCTGCTGGCGGTCGCGCTCTTCGAGCTCCTGCTCGCCTGGACCATCTTCCAGCTGGGCGCCTCGATCTCGCTCGAGCCGCGGACCGCTTCCTTCCCGCAGGTGGCGCTGCTGTCGCTCTTCGTGACCGGGTGCGTGGTCGCGTATTTCGAGCTGCGCGCCCGCGCGCTCGAGCCCGCGGTGGCCGAGGCGCGCATCCAGGCGCTGCAGGCGCGCATCCGCCCGCATTTCCTCTACAACAGCATCAACGCGGTGCTCTCGCTGATCCGCTCCGAGCCGCGGCGCGCCGAGCGCGCGCTGGAGGACCTCGCCGACCTCTTCCGCGTGCTGATGGCCGAGAACCGCACCCTCGCGCCGCTCGCCAGCGAGATCGGGCTCGTGCGCCAGTACCTCGCGCTGGAAAGCCTGCGCCTGGGCGAGCGCCTGCGCGTCGCCTGGCGCACCGAGGGCATGCCCGGCGATGCGCTCGTGCCGCCGCTGGTGCTGCAACCGCTCGTGGAGAATGCCGTTTACCATGGCATCGAGCCGTGTCCCGAGGGAGGCGAAATCGGCATCGAGGTGGGCCTCGCGGGAGGCCAGCTGCAGATGGTCCTCACCAACCCGTACCCGCGCGAAAGCCGGCAAACGGCCGGCAACCGCATGGCGATCGCGAACATCCGCGAGCGCCTCCAGCTGCATTTCGACGCGGAGGCGGCCATGCGCTCCGAAGTGACCGACGGCATCTACAAGGTCACGATCCGCATGCCCTACCTCACTTCGAAGTCGCCGGCCGCATGACGCTCGCCGAGTCCGCCGTCCCGCGCATCCTCATCGTCGACGACGAGGCGCCGGCGCGCGCGCGCCTGCGCGACCTGCTCGACGAGTGCCGCCCGAGCTTCCCGCTCGCCGTCGTGGACGAGGCGAAGAACGGCCGCGAGGCGCTCGACGTGCTCAACCGCGAGAAAGTGGACATCGTGCTGCTCGACATCCGCATGCCGGACATGGACGGGCTGGAAGCGGCACGGCACATGGCCGGCATGGCCGAGCCGCCCGCGATCATCTTCACGACGGCCTTCGACGCCTACGCGATCAAGGCCTTCGAGGTGAACGCGATCGACTACCTGCTCAAGCCGATCCGCCTCGAGCGCCTGCTCACGGCGCTCAACAAGACGCGTGCCGCCCCGCCGGTTTCGGCCGCGGCGCTGCAGGCCGCCGCCAACCAGCCGCGCCGCCACCTGTCCGTGCACGAGCGCGGCAAGATCCACCTGGTGCCGGTTTCGGACGTGCTCTACCTGCGCGCCGAGCTCAAGTACGTGACGGTCCGCACCCTCGAGCGCGAATACCTCGTCGAGGAATCGCTCACCAGCCTCGAGCAGGAATTCGAGCGGCAGTTCGTGCGCATCCACCGCAATTGCCTCGTGGCGCGCGATGCGGTGGCCGGCTTCGAGCGCAACGCCGACGAAGCGGAATCGGGCTGGGCCGTGGTGGTGAAGGGCACGGGCGAGAAGCTCGCGGTGAGCCGCCGCCAGCACCACATCGTGAAGCAGTTCAGGTAAATGGGGTCAGACTCCTTTTTGCGGAATTCAGGTTCGGTGACCGCCAGTGAGGCTGAATTCCGCAAAAAGGAGTCTGACCCCATTCATCTCACTCCCAGTACGGCGGGTCCCCGAACTTCGCCTTCAGGAAGTCGATGAAGAACTTCACCTTCGCGGGCAACAGCCGCCTCTCGGGGTAGACCGCGTAGATGTTGTTGTCGGCGACCGCATGGTCGTCCAGCACCGTCGCGAGGCGCCCGCGCTTCATCTCCTCGCTCACCTCCCAGGCGCTGCGCCACGCGAGGCCTTCGCCCGCGAGCGCCCAGCGCGTGAGCACCTCGCCGTCGTTGCACTGCAGGTTGCCCGCGACCTTCACGGCGACGGGCTTGCCGTGGTCCTGGAAGTGCCATGAGTCGGCCACGCCGGTCTCGGTGCTCGTCACGAGGCAGTTGTGCCTGGCGAGGTCGGCCAGCACCTTCGGCTTGCCCGCGCGCTTGAAGTACGCCGGCGAGCCGCAGATCACGCGGTGGTTGCGCGCGAGCCGCGTGGCGATGAGGTCGGCGCCCTTCATGTCGGCGATGCGGATCGCGAGATCGAAACGCTCGTTCTTGAGGTCGACCAGGCGCTCCGACAGGTGCAGCGTGATGGCGAGGTTGGGGTGCTCGGCGACGAAGGCGGGCAGGTGCGGCGCGATGTGCTTGCGCCCGAACGCGGTGGGAGCGGTCACGATCAGGCGCCCGGCCGCGCTCTTCGCGCCCGCGGTGAGCGATTCCTCGGAGGCGCGCAGCTCGGCGAGGATGCGCGCGGTGTCCTCGTAGAACGTCGTGCCCTCGGGGGTGAGCGTCACCTTCCGCGTCGAGCGCTTGAAGAGCTTCACGCCGAGGCGCTCCTCGAGCTGGTCGATGCGGCGGCCGACCATCGCGGGCGTGACGCCCTCCTCGCGTGCGGCGGCGGAGAGGCTGCCGCGCTGCGCGACCTCGATGAACGTCGTGAGCTCCTTGAAGCGGTCCATGCGTGGGAGTAAAAGCCGCGCGCGAAATCGAACCGATTGATGGTATTCGAGTCAGCGAATGCGGCGCAAGGACACGCTTGCGCTGTGACGCCTCTAGCGCGCGGGGCGCAGCATGCCGTTACCCGGCAGGTCCGGACGCAGGCGGGGCGGCTTGGCGATGGGATGGTGGATGTGGGGGCCGCCGGCGAAGATCGCGGGCCACCCGTCCGCGTAGGCGGGCACGGCCTCGCGCTCCGCCTGCATGTCCTTCTCGCGCGAGGCCTGCTCCGCACGCGCCATGCGCTCGGCCGATTCGAGCTCGAGGCGCTTCTG
>DASTGG010000081.1:0-11943 GCA_035719385.1 Usitatibacter sp. | reverse complement strand
GTGCCTCCTGCCGCCAGAACGGCAACTGGTCGCCGATCGTGATGAGCATGTAGATCGCCAGCACCGCGCACGGGATCGCCACGACGACCGCCACCACCTGCAGCGCCCAGCGCGCGAGCCACGACGGCAGCCGCGCCGGCCACTGCTCGAACACGCCGAAGACGATGAGCGCGACCAGCCCCACCAGCATGGCGCGCGCCATCACCTCGATGGTGGGAATGATCCAGATCGGGCTCACGATGAGCCCGAGCAGCGCCGCGGCGCCCAGCGTGATGAACGCCCGCCGCGGGTTCAGGATCCGCCAGATGCCGCGAAGCTTCGGTGGTGCCGGGGCTGCCATCTGCATGATGTGCCGATGGTAACGGGTCCGCGCCAAGGGCTGAATAGCCATGCGACCGGCCGCGATTGGACGGGACGAGCCGCGCCGGGGCGCGACCGGCAGCCGGCTCGCCCCCGTTGATGGCCGGCAACACGCGCCTGCGCGTCCAGGTCCTGTACGGGCAGGCGGCGATCCAATCCGGCGGGCAGCCGGAGAGTTGAGGCGCGCCTGCCCGGCCGGGCGGGGTCAGTGAACGGGCGCGGACAGCGTTTCGTGGATCGCGCGCGCGGCGCGCTTGCCCGCGCCGGCGGCGAGGATCACCGTGGCGGCACCCGTCACCGCATCGCCGCCCGCGAACACCAGCCGCTTCGACGTGAGGCCCGTCTGCTCGTCGGCCACGAGGCAGCCTTTCGCGTTCGTGACGAGGCCCGCGGTGGTGCGCGTGAGCAGGGGATTGGGGGTCGTGCCGATGGCGAGGATCACGTTGTCCACGGGGACCTCGAACTCGCTGCCCTCGACCGGCACGGGGCGCGCGCGGCCCGACGCATCCTTGGGCCCCAGCTTCATCTGCTGGCACTTGAGCCCCGTGGCCCAGCCCTCGGCATTGCCGACGATCTCGAGCGGCGCGGTGAGCCAGTGGAACTTCACGCCTTCCTCGAGCGCGTGGTGGTACTCCTCGTCGCGCGCGCCCATCTCCTTCTCGCTGCGGCGATACACGATCATCGCTTCCTCGGCGCCGAGGCGCAGCGACGTGCGCACGGCATCCATCGCGGTGTTGCCCGCGCCGATGACCGCCACGCGCTTGCCCACCCGCACCGGCGTGTCGGATTCGGGGAACTGGTAGCCGCGCATGAGGTTCACGCGCGTGAGGAACTCGTTGGCGGACATCACGCCGTTCAGGTTCTCGCCGGGGATGCCGAGAAACTGCGGCAGTCCCGCGCCGGTGCCGATGAACACCGCCGAGAACCCGTGCTTCTCGAAGAGCTGGTCCAGCGTGAGCGTCTTGCCGATGATCACGTTGCAGACGATCTCCACGCCCATGGCGCCCAGCTGCGCGATCTCCCAGTCGAGGATCGACTTGGGCAGCCGGAACTCCGGAATCCCGTAGCGCAGCACGCCGCCGGGCGCGTGCAGCGCCTCGTAGATCGTCACGCGGTAGCCCTGGCGCGCGAGCTCGCCCGCGCACACGAGGCCCGATGGGCCGGCGCCGATCACGGCCACCTTCTGCTCGCGCGTGGGTTTCGTCGGCGCGACGGGCGGCTGGGTGCGTTCCCAGTCGGCCACGTAGCGCTCGAGGTGCCCGATGGCGACGGGGTCGAAGTTCTTCGTCATGCTGCATTCGTGCTCGCACTGCGATTCCTGCGGGCACACGCGCCCGCAGATCGAGGGCAGCGGATTCGCCGAGCGCAGGATGCGCGCCGCTTCCGCCATGTTGCCCACGGCGATCTCGTGGATGAATTCGCGGATCGGGATCTGCACCGGGCATCCGTCCACGCACACCGGCTCCTGGCAACGCAGGCAGCGTTCCGCCTCGAACGCCGCGCGCGCCGCGGTGTAGCCCTGGTTCACCTCGCCGAAATCGCGCGCGCGCGCGAGCGCGTCGCGCACCGGCATCGGGGTCTTCTCGCCGCGCTTGACGGGCATCAGGCAGTCTCCAGCTGGGCGCGGCACGTGAGGCGCTCGAACGCCTGCTTCTCTTCCCTCACGTACTGCTTGTTGCGTCGCATCGCCACCTCGAAATCGACCTGGTGGGCGTCGAAGCAGGGGCCGTCCACGCACGCGAACTGCGCCTTGCCGCCTACGCTCACGCGGCAGCCGCCGCACATGCCGGTGCCGTCCACCATGAGGGGATCCATCGACACCAGCGTATGCACCGCGGCCGGGCGCGTCGCCTCCGCGACCGCGCGCATCATCGCCATCGGGCCGATCGCGACCACGTGGTCGGGCTTGCCGGGGCCGTCGCCCGCGATGAGCTGCGCGAGCCGCTGCGTGACGAAGCCCTTGAAGCCCGCCGAGCCGTCGTCGGTGCAGATCTCCACATTGCCGCACACCGGCTTCAACTCGTCGGCGAGGATGAGGAGCTCCTTCGTGCGTGCGCCCAGGATCGCTGTCGTGCGGTCGCCGCGCGCGGACCGATCGCGCAGGAGGCAAAGCAGCGCCGCGCTGCCGAAGCCGCCGCCCACGCCGCAGACGTGCCCGCCGGCCGGAAGATCGATGTGGCCGCCGAGCGGCCCGGCGACGTCGAGGATCTCGTCGCCCGCCTCGAGCGCGCACACGCGTTTCGTGGTCGCCCCCACCTCCTGCACGACGATGGTGAGCACGCCACGCTCGCGATCGTAGTCGGCGATCGTGATCGGGATGCGCTCGCCGCCGTCGCGCACGCGCAGCATCACGAATTGGCCCGGCCGCGCGGAGGCCGCGATGAGCGGCGCGTCGATGCGGAAGAGCTTCGTGACGGGAGTGAGCCTTCGCGTTTCGAGGATTCGCGCCATGTCGTCTTCCTAGAGCAGCGGGTGCTCGTGCTTCGCCTTGAGCCGCGCCCAGCGCCGGTCGGTCTCGGCCTGGAGGGCCGCGAGCGTGTCCGCGTGCGCCGGCTCGACGAGGTGCGCCGTGCGTCCCATGAGCTTCAGCCACTCGGCCACGGGCCGGCGCCGTCCCGTGGCATCGGGGTCATACGTGATCGCGGTGTGCCCGCGCTCCACTTCGTAGAGCGGGAACGAGCAGCTGTCGATCGCGGCCTGCAGCACGGGCTGCGCCGCGTCGTCGGCGGTGCGCCAGTGCAGCGGGCAGAACGACAGCACCTTGCCGTAGGCGAGGCCTTCGTTCGTCGCGTACCACTGCGCCTTCGCCGCCTTGCGCATGAGGTCCTCGGGATAGGCCTCGCTCGCCGTGAAGACGTAGGGCACGTGGCAGGCCGCCATGACTTGCGGCGTGTCGCTCGTGCGCGGGGCGGCGCGGCCCGGCAGCGATTGCGTGGGTTGCGCGCCGGCGCTCATGCGCCCCTGGTTGTCGTACTCGAGGATGATCATGCGGCTGCCGCGATTGGCCGCCGCGACCGCATCCGCAAGGCCGGCTTCCATGGCGCCGTCGCCCGTGACCATCACGAAGGTGACGTCCTTCGAGTCGGGCAGCTCGCCGCGCCGCACGCGCTCGCGCCAGGCCTCCATGAGCCCGGAGAGCGTGGAGGCGCCGTGCGTGGCGGGCTCGTGGACGAAATTGACGCGATGCGCGGTGAAGGGGCCGCGGGTGCTCACGACCGTGGCACAGCCGCTCTGGAAAAGCGCCACGACGTCGCCTTCGAGCACCTTGAAGACCTGGTGCAGCGTCGTGAACGCGCCGCATCCGGGGCACGCGCCATGGCCGGGCGCGATGCGCGACGGCACGGCGGTCATGCGCCAGAGCGGCTCGAGCTCGACGTCGAGGCGCCCGGTCTGCGCATTGCGGCGCACCTTCGCCAGGCCGCGCGACACCTCCTCGCGGCGGATGCGCGGCAATCGGGGCTGCTTCGCGGGCGGCTCGATGGGCGCCGTGCCGTGATACGCGAACATGTCGCGCACCTGCCCCGTGGCCGCCGCCACCAGCGCGTCGTCGAGCAGCCGCTCGGCATCCGCGGGATGGAACGCCTTGCCATAGATGCGCGTGAGGATGCGCGTGTCGCTGCCGGGATCCTGCTGCAACGCGGCGCGCAGCTCGATCGATAGGTTGCCTCCCACGGCGCCGTACGAATCGGCACGCTCGGCCACGGTCGCGGCCTTCACGCCGCGCAGCTGCGCGCGGAATTCCTTCGCGGGGAAGGGCCGCAGCACGTTCGGCGAGAGCACGCCGGCCTTGCGCTCGGTGGCGCGCCAGATGTCGGCCGCTTCCTTCGCCGCCTCCGATGCGGAGTTGAGCAGCACGATGGCGATCTCCGCCTCCTGCATGTCGTACGCGTCGAGGTGGGAGTAGAAACGGCCGGTGAGGCGGCCGAGCTCGCCGAGAACGTCGAAGATCACGCGCCGGGCCGCTTCCATCGCTTCCGAGACCTGCGCGCGCACGACCGCGAGGTCGGCCTCGTCGCCATGGGCGCCGAAGGTGGCGGGCCGGTTCGTGTCGAGCGGGCTCGGCGCCGCGGGACGCTCTCCAAGGAAGGCGGCGAGCGCATCGGCATCGTCCACGACGAGCAGCCGCCGCTTCTCGTGGCGCGTCGTGAAGGCGTCGTAGGCGACCAGCACGGGCAGCCGCACGTCGGGATGCTCGCCGATCCTCACGGCCGCCAGGTCGAGGTCGTACACCGCCTGCGGCTCGCGCGCGCACAGCACGATCCAGCCGGCGTTCAGCACGTCGTACAGCTCGGCATGGTCGCAGGCGGCGTTCAGCACCATCGGCACGCGCGAGGTCGATTGCGCAACGAGCTCGGCGAGCGCGGGGAGCAACCCTTGCGAGCCCGTGGCGGCGATCACGCGCGTGCCGCCCAGTGCGGCGCCATGGCAGCTCGCGGCGAGCGCGGCGCCATCCTCTGCCTCGAAAGCCGACAGGTCCAGCGCTGCCGCCGCGCGCGCGGCGAGCGCCGCGGCCTCGTCGCCGTTCGCGAACTCGATCCGCTGGCGGGCGTTGGCGCGCGACGGGATGAGCAGCGTGTCCGAATTCATGGCGTCCTCATTCGACCAGGTCGGGGAACAGCGGCACGCAGCGCTGCTCGGCGAAGCCCGCGGTCTCGGCCTTCTTCAGCATCGCGCTCGCCGGGCACGACTCGACGCAGCGCAGGCATCCCTTGCAGTAGCGGTAATCGACGCCGGTGAGCTCGCGCTCGAAGCGCCCGCCGGGCTCGCCCTGCTCCCAGACGAGGCAGGCATCGGGGCAGACCATCTCGCACAGCGCGCAATGGATGCAGCGCTCGCGGTTGAAGGCCGGCAGCGATCCGCTGCGCGCGCTCGACAGGTCGTTCCACGCGCTGCTGCCGGCGGCTTCGATGAGGCCGCCGTGCGCGTCGGCTTCCCATGCCAGCTCCAGCTTCGCGGGCGGCACGTCGCCTTCGGCTTCGCCCGCGCCATCGATCTCCTGCGCTTCGGCGGCGCCGCGATCGAAGGCCTTGCGTTGCGCGCCGCGCGCCGCCTCATCGACCACCTGCGACATCGCGCAGAACCGGTCGAACACCTTGTCCGCCTCGAGGAACGGGAACGCGTCGCAGAGCGCGCCGAGGATGACGGCGCCCAGGCTCGCCTGCTCCTTGGCGGCGATGCCCGCGGCGTCCACGCGGATGGCGCGCGCCGTCGACGGCAGCGGCGAGAGCGTGCCCGCATCGAAGCGCGCCGTGGCGTTGAAGAGGAACGTACCGCCCTTGCGCAGCCCCGCGAAGATGGACGGGTCGCGAAGCAGCGCCGGGTGGAACAGCACCACGGCGTCGGGCCTTTCAACGGCGGCGCTCAGGCGGATGGCGCGGTCGCCGCGCGTGAGCTGCACGGAGGAACGGCCGCGCGCCCCCCGCCGCTCCGGCGGCGGCGGGCCGAGGTACGCGCCGTTCAACCCCATGTCGAGCACGGCGGCCGCCGCGAGCGCCTGGGCCGCCGTGTCGGCGCCCAGCCCGCCGATCGACTCGAACCGGATGTCCAGGGTGCCTTCCATGCCTGCCCTTTCCCGGTCGTCCCCCGACGGGGGCGATCTATTGCGGCGTCGGTACCGGCGCCTCGACCGCGATGCCCGGCGCCTTCACCTTCGCATCGACGAACGCCTGGATCTTCGCGATGTGCTCGTCGGTGAGGTGCGCGAAGCGGTTCTGCAGCTTCAGGTAGTCCTTCACCGGCTTGTACTTCTTCGGCCGGAACTGGTAGCGGTAGACGCCGTTCTCCCATTCGTACATGTTCCACATGCCCGTCTCGATCGCCATGCGGGCGACTTCCACGGTCTTCGCCGCGTCGAAGCCCCAGCCTTTCGGGCACGGCGAGTGGATGTGCAGGAACGTGGGCCCCTCGACGTTGAGCGCCTTGCGGACCTTGTTGATCAGGTCCACCGGGTACGCGACCGAAGCCGTGGCGACGTATTTCACCGCGGGGTGCCCGCCGATCACGAGCTGCGGCGGATCCTTCGGAAAGAGCCGCTTGCCCTCGGGGATCGCCGGCCCGGGCGGCGTGAACGTCGTGTTGGCGCCGTAGGGCGTCGTGGGCGAGGTCTGGATGCCGGTGTTGGTGTACGCCTCGTTGTCGTAGCAGACGAAGAGCGCATCGTGCCCGCGGTACATCATCGCCGACATGGCCTGCAGCCCGATGTCCACCGTGCCGCCGTCGCCGGCCATCACGATGATGTTCGGGAATTCGCCGCTGCGCTTGCCCTTGCGCAGCAGCACCTTGTACGCCGCCTCGATGCCCGAGGCGACCGCGCCGCCGTTGGTGATCTGCGTATGCATCCATGGCACGCGGTACGGCGTGCACAGGTAGCTCGCGTTCGCCACGTACATGCAGCCCGTGGGACCGAGGAAGATCGTGTTGGGGCCGGCCGCCTTGGCGACCAGCTTGTACTGCAACGCCGGCCCGCATCCCGCGCAGGTCCGGTGCCCCGGCACGTAGTACTCCTCCGTGGGCACGTTGCGGATCAGCTTGATCGGCGGCAGCGTTTGGTGTTTCAGTGCGACAGCCATCGTGGCCTCCTTGTCATCAAGCGATTGCGGGTTGCGGCTGCTTCTGCGAGGCGGGTTCCTCGGCCTCGAAGCCGACCCAGTACACGGTCTTGCGCGTCTTGCCTTCCTTCACGGCCTGCGTGAGCACGCGCGCCATGGTGTAGAAGTCCTCGAGCGGCACCATCTCGCCGCCCAGCCCCGCCATGAAGGAGGTCGTGAGCGGCCGCTTCTCGAGCTCGTAGAGCGAGGCGCGCACCTCGTGCAGCAGGTTGCCGCCGCGCATCGCGCCGCCGTAGGACGTGCTCGTCTCGACCACGCCCACCGCCTTGAACTTCGCGAGCGCCTGCGCCACCTCCTGCGTGGGCCACGGGCGCACGAAGCGCAGCTTCACCAGGCCCGCCTTGATGCCCTGCTGGCGCAGGTGGCGCACCGCATGGCGCGCGGTCATCGTGTGCGCGCCCATGATGAAGAAGCCGATGTCCGCGTCCTCGGTCATGAACTCCTCGACGAACGGCGAGTAGTTGCGCCCGAAGATGCGGTTGTAGTCGTCGATCGCCTCGCGGATCACCGCCGGCGTGTCGAGCATCGCCTGCGCGCGCTGCAGGTCCATGATCGTGCCCTGGTCGGGGCGGATCTGCGGTCCGTGCGACACGGGGCGCGTCGGATCCAGCGGGTGCGGCAGCTCGTAGGGCGGCAGGAATTCGTCCACCTGGGCCTGGTCGGGAATCTTCACCATGCCGGGGATGTGCGAGACGAAGTAGCCGTCCTGGCAGACGAACTGCGGCAGCAGGACGCGATGGTCCTCGCCGACGCGATAGTTGATGAGCAGGTTGTCGAACGCCTCCTGCGGCGTCTCGGCCCAGCCGAGGAGCCATCCCTGGTCGCGCGCCGACATCACGTCCGTGTGCTCGCTGCCGAAGTCGCCGGGCGGGTCGAGCGCGCGGTCGGCGATCGCCATCTGCAGCGGCAACCGCCCGCCCGCGATCGGCGAGTAGTTCTCGAACGCGTACGTGACGCCCACGCCGGAGCTGCCGGTGAGCGCACGGGCGCCCGCGGCGCACGCGCCCATCACGACCGCTAGCTGGGCGTGCTCGCCTTCGCCGTGCACGAACTCGGCGTCGAGCTCGCCGTTGGCGACCATCTTCGCGAGCTCCATCATGATCGCGGTGTAGGGCCGGATCGGGTAGGAGCAGATCACCTCGACCTGCGCGAGTTTCGCGGCCTGCGCCGTGGCGGCGCATCCGCTCAGCATCATCTCTTTCGCCATGGCGTCCTCCTCAGAAGGGCTTGTCGAGGCGCACGACGCCGTCGTCGAAGTCGAGCTCGTAGACGGCGGTGAGCGCTTCGGGCGCGCACTCGTTGATGCAGATGTTGCAGCCCTTGCAGTACTTCTCGTTGAGGACGACCTTCTCCTCGTCCGCGTCGAGCGCGAAGCAGGCATCCGGGCAGAACACCACGCAGTTCATGCACAGGTCGCACTTCTCGGCGTCGAGCACCGGGCGGTACTCGCGCCAGTTGCCGGTGATCATCATCGGCTGCTCGCTGATCGGCGCGGGCGTGACGCACCCGAGCGGCACTTCCTTGCCCTTGGGGATGTTGAACATCGCGTTCCTCCGGTTAGTGAAGGGCCTGGACGACCGCCTGGTCGTAGCCCTTGTGCAGCGCGTCCTTGTTCTTCACGACGGCGTCGAGGTTCTCCATCTTCACCAGCCCCGTGCCCTTCGCGAGCGCCCCGAGGATCGGCGCGGAGATGCCCTGGCCGATGCCCAGCGAATCGACGCCGCCCTCGCTGCCCGAGAAGTCCACCTTCTGCTCGCCGCAGATCGCCTTCGCATCGACGCACACGATGCTGCCCAGCAGGGCGCGGTTGGGGATGAACTTGAGGATGTCGTCGGGCTTGCGGTCGGTCGCGACCACGAGCGTGCCGCCCTGTTCCATGCCGCGAAGGATGTCGATGCCCTTGACGATCGTCGCGTCGGCCACGATGACGACCTCCGGATGCGCGTTCTCGTATTCGTAGCGCTCCTCGATCTCCTCGTCGCTGATGCGCGCGTACTTGCGCAGCGGCACGTTCACCCGGTCGGGCAGGTCCACGTAGTTGTCGAACGCCTGCGTGAACTTGCCTTCCTTGCCCGCCGCGTTCGCCAGCCCGTTGGCGATGTCGCGGCCCTCCTTGTCCTGCACGACGCCGCGGGCCCACACCGTGATCTGATGCACCTTGCTCGCCATGGAAGCTCCTCCGCTCGCCTAGTGATCCGTACGCCAAGGTTGATCCCGGCGGCGGCGGGGGATATGCGCCGGAATTGATCCAGCGCAGCACGCGCGGCAATTTGCTTATGGATCATTATCGTGACCACAAGTGTTCGCTTATGGGTCGCGCGGGGTGCCATGAAGGACGCGACGTTGCGGCAGATGAAGGTCTTCGAGGCGGTGGCGCGGCACCTCAGCTACTCGCGTGCCGCCGAGGAGCTGCACATGACGCAGCCCGGCGTCTCCGCGCACGTGCGGCAGCTCGAGGCGCACACCGGCGTGCCGCTCTTCGAGCAGCTCGGCCGCAGGGTCCACCTCACGGCGGCGGGCGAGGAATTCCTGCCCTACAGCCGCGCGATCATCCAGGAGATGCGCGAGGCCGACGAGGCGATCGCGGCGCTCAAGGGCATCCGCGGCGGCAAGCTCGACCTCGCGGTCATCAGCGCCGGCTATTTCTTCCCGCAGCTCATCGCCGAGTTCCGCAAGCGCTACGAGGGCGTGAGCGTGCGCCTCGACGTGAGCAACCGCGACGACATCCTGCGCCACCTCGCCGAGAACACCACCGATCTCGCGATCGTGCTGCATCCGCCGGAGCACACCGACGTCATCGCCTACGCCTTCGCGCCGCAGCCGCACGTGATCGTGGCGCCGCCCGAGCACCCGCTCGCGCGCCGGCGGCGCATCGCGCTCGCCGATCTCGCGGGCGAGCCCTTCATCGTGCGCGAGCGCGGCTCGGACACGCGGCTCGTCACCGACGAGGTCGTCTCGCAGACGGGCGTGCGGCTGAACATCTCAATGGAGATCGCGAGCACGGAGACGATCAAGCAGGCCGTCATGGCGGGGCTGGGCATCAGCCTGCTCTCGGCGCACCGCATCGGCCTGGAGCTGCGGCTGCGGCAGCTCGTCACGCTGGACGTCGAGGGATTCCCCGTGATGCGCCGATGGCACGTGGCGCACCACGCCGGCAAGCGCTTGCCGCCGGTGGCCGTCGCCTTCAAGTCCTTCCTGCTGCAGGAGGGCGCGCCGCTCATCGAGCGCTGGGTCGCCACGCCGTCCCGGAAAAGGATCGCGGCTTTTTTGCGACAATAGCGACCCCTTTCCCAACCCGCGATCGAGAGACACATGCCCCACGCGATTCGTTTCCACAAGACCGGCGGCCCCGAAGTCCTCCAGTGGGAGGAAGTGAACCTGTCTGCGCCCGGGCCGGGCGAGGCGCGCGTCCAGCACAAGGCGGTGGGCCTGAACTACATCGACACGTACCACCGCACGGGCCTGTATCCGATGCCGCTGCCCTCGGGCATCGGGCTGGAGGCCGCGGGTGTCGTCGAGGCAGTCGGGGCGGGCGTCACCGAATTCAAGCCGGGCGACCGCGTGGCTTACTGCAACGGTCCGCTGGGCGCCTATTCCGAGGCGAAGAACCATCCGGCCGACCGGCTCGTGAAGCTGCCCGAGGGCATCAGCTTCGAGCAGGCTGCCAGCATGATGCTGCAGGGCCTCACGGTGCAGTACCTGCTGCGCCGCATGCTCATCGTGCCGAAGTCGGGCGACACCATCCTGTGGCACGCGGCCGCCGGCGGCGTGGGCCTCATCGCCTGCCAATGGGCACGTGCGCTCGGCGTGAACATGATCGGCACCGTGGGCTCCGAGGAGAAGGCGAAGCTCGCGCGCGACAACGGCTGCGCCCATACCGTGATCTACACGAAGGAGGATTTCCAGGCGAAGGTCATGGAGATCACCGGCGGCAAGAAGGTGCCGATCGTGTACGACTCCGTGGGAAAGGACACGTGGTCGAAATCGCTCGACTGCCTGCAGACCCGCGGCCTCATGGTGAGCTTCGGCAACTCGTCGGGCGCGGTCGGCCCCACGGACCTCGGCATCCTGGCCGCGAAGGGCTCGCTCTACGTGACGCGCCCCACGCTCATGAGCTACGTGGGCAAGCGCGAGGAGCTGGTCGCCGCGGCCAAGGAGCTCTTCGACCACGTGCTCGCCGGGCGCATCAAGGTCGCGCCGCGGCAGAGCTATGCGCTCAAGGACGCCGCGCAGGCCCACCGCGACCTCGAGAGCCGCAAGACCACCGGCTCGACCGTCCTGGTTCCCTAGCGCGCCGGTAAAAAGTTCCGCAGGGGAGGGGCGCTCCCGCTCCTCCCCTTGATTCAAATCATGGCCGGGACTAGCCTGAATCCAGCTTCCTTTCGCTGAAAGGAGTGGCCATGAGACTCAGGATGTACGTCACCCTGCCGGACGTGCCGAGCGCCCGGAACCTCGCCAACGACCTCCTGCTGGCGCGCATCGAGGACCGCCACATGCACTTCCTCGCGCGCCGCGGCACCGACCTGGGCGAGCTTCGCGAAGCCTCCTACCTCCACAAGACCGATACGGTGCATGCCGCCTTCGTGGGGATGGTCATCGGCGGCGTGCTGGGTGCCTTGCTCGGCGCGGTGCTGGCGAACTTCCCGCCGGGCGCCATCACGGTGGAGCAGGGCATCATGCTCGTCGCGGCGCTCGTGGGCGCGGCGCTGGGCATGTGGATCGCGAGCATGGTGGGGCTGCAGGTGCCCAACTCGCGGCTGAAGGGCTTCGGGCCGGACATCGAGGCCGGCAAGGTGCTGCTGATCCTCGACGTGCCCGCGAGCCGCTACGAGGAGGTGCGCGACATCATCGCGCGCACCCACCCCGAGGCGGTCGACGGCGGCAACGAGCCGACGGTGCCCGCCTTCCCGTAAGTCAACCCGGGGACGCACCCCAGGGACGCACCCCGTTCACGGTACCCGGTGCGGGTACCGGC
>DASTGG010000080.1:0-4584 GCA_035719385.1 Usitatibacter sp. | reverse complement strand
CGTCTTCCCACGGTCGTGCTCGAAGAACACGCCCGGGCTGCGGTGAAGCTGCGACACTATCACGCGCTCGGTGCCGTTGATGATGAACGAGCCGTTGCGGGTCATGAGCGGAATCTCGCCCATGTACACCTCCTGCTCCTTGACCTCCTTGACGGTCGGCTTGGAGGCCTCGCGGTCCATGATGGTGAGGCGCACCTTCGCGCGCAGGGGGCTGGCGAAGGTGAGGCCGCGCTGCTGGCACTCGACGACGTCGAACGGGGGGTCGCCGAGGGCGTAGCTCACGTACTCGAGGCGCGCGTTGCCCGAATGGCTCGAGATCGGGAACACGGACGTGAACGCCGATTGCAGGCCGGACGGGCGCCGCTGGTCCGCGGGCGCGTCGGCCTGCAGGAACTCGGCGTACGAGTTGATCTGGGTGGCAAGAAGGAACGGCACATCCAGCACGGCCGCGCGCTTGGCGAAGCTCTTGCGAATGCGCTTCTTCTCGGTGAACGAGTAGGTCATGGGGGCTCCGAAATCGGGCGCGCGAACGCGCGCCCACATGCACCCGACTGGCGCTCTACATGGCCTGGTGGCTCGCCCCTACGAGCCGCTGGCGGACAGCCGCCGGGGGTCCCCAACCACGTTGGGGCGTCGGGGACTCGGCGGCCCGACCAAACCCGTCTCCTGCAGTCGCTTCAGAAGACAAATCGAAGCCCGTCAGGGCTTTGATTTGGCCTCTGCCCAGGTCGTTGGGGCGGACGCTCGAAGCGCCGCTCAACGCCCGATACAAGGTGCCCGATGCTTTGGGCAGCCTATCTATATGAGGGCAAAAACCCTCGATGCAACCGGAGCACAGAAGACGAAAGGGTTATGCCTCTCGCCTTCTGCCACGCGTCGTTGAGCGGCGAAAGTCCGCTCCACCGACCGCCCCGATGTCCCGCTTTTCTGCCTGCTACTTGACCTCGACTTTCGCACCGGCTTCTTCCATCTTCTTCTTGATGGCTTCGGCGTCGGCCTTGCTGATGCCTTCCTTGATGGGCTTCGGCGCGCCGTCGACGAGGTCCTTGGCTTCCTTGAGGCCCAGGCCCGTCACTTCGCGCACGGCCTTGATGGTGTTGACCTTGTTCTCGCCCGCGGCGGCCAGCATCACGGTGAACTCGGTCTTCTCTTCGGCGGCGGGGGCGGCCGCGCCGCCACCGGCGCCCGGCGCGGCGACGGCGACCGTCGCGGCGGCGGCGGACACGCCGAACTTGTCTTCCATGTCCTTGATGAGCTGGGAAAGCTCGAGGACGCTCATGTTCCCGATCGCGTCGAGGATGTCTTGCTTGGCGATAGCCATGTGGTTTGCTCCTGGATTAAGTCGATTGAATGGGGTCGTGGAGGATCAGGCGGCCGCCTTCTCCTTCTGGTCGCGCACGGCGGCGACGGTGCGGACGAACTTCGCCGGCACCTCGTTCAGCGTCTGGACGAACTTGGCGATCGGCGCCTGCATCGTGCCGAGCAGCCTCGCGAGGAGCTCCTCGCGGCTGGGCATCGTCGCGAGCTGGCCGACCTCCTTCGCGCTCAGCACCTGGTTGGCCATCGCGCCAGCCTTGATGACGAGCTTGTCGTTGCCCTTCGCGTACGTGTGCAGCACCTTCGCGGCGGCGACGGGGTCGTCGGAGATGCCGTACGCGAGCGGGCCGACCATCTGGTCGGACAGCTTCTCGAACGGCGTGCCCTGGACCGCGCGGCGCGCGAGGGTGTTCTTCAGCACGCGAAGGTAGACGCCGGAAGCGCGCGCCTGCTTGCGCAGCTGCGTGATCTGCCCGACGGGCAGGCCGCGGTACTCCGCAAGCACGACGGATTGCGCCTTGGCCAGCCGCTGCGAGACCTCCGCCACGACTTCCTTCTTACCTTCTAGGTTGAGACTCAAGGTCCTTCTCCTTTTCCATAGCGACCTCTCGTCCAGGAACCCCACTCATTGCGAATGCCTGTCCTTCGGTTCGCTATCTGCGCGGGCTTCGGGAACGAGTCCCCTCGATTAAGCCCCGGCTCCCGGGGCGCCTGCGGTCTTTGATAACCCCCACGCAAAATGCATGGGGCCCAAAGTTCGAGCCCGTTGCGATCTACCGATCGCTCCAGGGCGAGAATCCCGGCGTCGGGCCGGGATCCAATTCCTTGCCCTTCCTTTCCTCTACTGCGCCGCCGGTTGGGCGCCGCCGAATGCCGCCTGGTCGATGCGCACACCCACCCCCATCGTGCTCGAGATGGAGATCTTCTTGAGGTAGATGCCCTTCGTCGCCGCGGGCTTGGCCTTGTTGATCGCCCCGATGAGCGCCTCGAGGTTCTCCTGGAGGGCTTCCACCGGGAACGAGGCGCGGCCGATCGTGCACTGCACGATGCCCGCCTTGTCGGCGCGGTACTGCACCTGGCCCGCCCTGGCGTTCTTCACCGCTTCCTCGACGTTCGGCGTCACGGTGCCGACCTTCGGGTTCGGCATCAGGCCGCGGGGACCGAGCACCTGGCCCAGCGGGCCCACGACCTTCATCGCGTCCGGCGTGGCGATGACCACGTCGAAGTCCATGAAGCCGCCCTTGATCTTCTCGGCGAGGTCGTCGAAGCCGACCACGTCGGCGCCGGCCGCCTTCGCCTTCTCGGCGTTCGCACCCTGCGCGAACACGGCGACGCGCACTGTCTTGCCCGTGCCGCGCGGCAGCACCACGCTTCCACGAACCACCTGGTCCGACTTCTTCGCGTCGATGCCGAGGTTCACGGCGACGTCGACGGACTCGTCGAACTTCGCGGTCGCCGTCTTCTTCACGAGGTCGAGCGCCGACTTCACGTCATAGGCCTTGCTGCGGTCCACGAGGCTGACGATCTTCTGCGTACGCTTGGAGAGCTTGGACATTTAGATGCCCTCCACTTCCACGCCCATGCTGCGGGCGGAGCCGGCGATCGTGCGCACTGCCGCGTCGAGGTCGGCGGCGGTCAGGTCCGGCTGCTTCGTCTTCGCGATCTCCTCGGCCTGCGCGCGGGTGAGCTTGCCCACCTTGTCCGCGTTCGGCTTCGCGCTGCCCTTGTCGATCTTGAGCGCCTTGCGGATCAGCACCGAGGCGGGCGGCGACTTCAGGATGAACGTGAAGCTCTTGTCCGCGTAGGCGGTGATCACCACGGGCAGCATGAGGCCCGGTTCCATCTTCTGCGTCTGGGCGTTGAACGCCTTGCAGAATTCCATGATGTTGAGGCCGCGCTGGCCGAGCGCGGGACCGATGGGCGGCGACGGATTCGCCTTGCCCGCCGGCACCTGGAGCTTGATCAGGCCGACGACTTTCTTTGCCACAGCTTCTCTCCTTGGGTTCGAACGAGCATCGCGTTCACGAGGCTCTCCCCGGTTGATTCATTGGCCCCGGCCCGCGCCGGGGTGACGTCATCCCGGATGCCGCCATCGCGGCAACGTCCCGGGATCCCATTTCCCTACGCCTTCTCCACCTGCCCGAAATCGAGCTCCACCGGCGTGGCGCGCCCGAAGATCAGGACGGACACGCGGATCTTGCTCTTCTCGTAGTTCACTTCCTCGACCGTGCCGTTGAAGTCCGTGAACGGCCCCTCGGTCACGCGCACCGATTCGCCCACCTCGAAGAGCACCTTCGGCTTGGGCTTCTCCACGCCTTCCTGCACCTGGTGCAGGATGTTCTCGACTTCCTTGTCCGAGATCGGCGTCGGCCGCATGGCCGTGCCGCCGATGAAACCGGTGACCTTCGGCGTGCTCTTCACGAGGTGCCAGGTCTCGTCGGTCATGTCCATCTGCACGAGGATGTAGCCCGGGAAGAAGCGGCGCTCGCTGATCGCCTTCTGCCCGCTCTTCATCTCGACCACTTCCTCCGTCGGCACCAGCACCTGGCCGAACTTGTCCTGCATGCCCGAGCGCTTGATGCGATCGAGCAGCGCCTGCTGGATGCTCTTCTCCTGCCCGGAGTAGGCGTGCACCACGTACCAGCGCATCGGCATCATCAACCTCCGGTCCCGAGCAGCTTCTGCGTGATCCACAGCAGGCCCGCATCCACCATCCACAGGAAGATCGCCATGGCGAAGACGAAGACGAACACCACTCCCGTCGTCTGCAGCGTCTCCTTGCGCGTGGGCCACACGACGCGCTTGGCCTCCTCCCACGACTCGCGCGAGAACACGGCGAACGTGCGGCCCGTGTCGGTGAACCACATGACCACGACCGCCGCGGCGAACGCGCCGAGGAGGATGGCCAGGCGCACCACCGTCGGCTTGTCGGCCAGCCAGTAGTACGCGAACAGGCCGCCCGCGGCGATCAATGCCGCGATCGCAATCTTGATTCGTTCCGCCATCACTGTGGTTTCTTGCCTTCTGCCGTTGTGGCAGGCCAGGAGGGTCTCGAACCCCCAACCTGCGGTTTTGGAGACCGCCGCTCTGCCAATTGAGCTACTGGCCTATCCCGCTACGCGTCATCTATTCGAGGATCTTCGAAACCACGCCGGCGCCGACGGTGCGGCCGCCCTCGCGGATGGCGAAGCGCAACCCCTGCTCCATCGCGATCGGCGCAATCAGCGTCACCGTCATCTTGATGTTGTCGCCCGGCATCACCATCTC
>DASTGG010000079.1:0-2360 GCA_035719385.1 Usitatibacter sp. | reverse complement strand
CTGGTCCCCGTCTACGCCGACGCGGGCGGCGACGACTCCGCCGTGCGGATCAGTCCCAGCATGCAGCAGAACCTCGGGGTGCGCGTGGGCGAAGCCACGCGCGGATCGCTCGCGCCGACGGTGGAAGCCGTGGGCAGCGTCGCCTACAACGAGCGCGACCTCGCCGTCGTGCAGGCGCGCAGCAACGGCTTCCTCGAAAGGCTCTACGTGCGCGCGCCGCTCGATCCCGTGCGCAAGGGGCAACCGCTCGCGGAGCTCTACGTGCCCGACTGGGTCGCGGCGCAGGAGGAATACCTTTCGGCCAGGCGCATCGCCTCGCAGACCCAGGTGAGCGGGCTCGCTGCGCTCGTCGACGGCGCGAAGCAGCGCATGCGCCTCGCCGGCATGACGGACGAGCAGATCAGCGCCGTCGAGAAGACCGGCACGGTGCATCCGCGCCTCACGCTCACCGCGCCCATCGGCGGCGTGATCGCGGAGCTCGGCGCGCGCGAAGGCATGACCGTGATGGCCGGCGCGCCGCTCTTCAGGATCAACGGCCTCGGCACCGTCTGGGTGAACGCCGAAGTGCCCGAGGCGTTCGCCGCGCAGGTGCGTCCCGGCGCGCAGGTCGAGGCGCGGGCATCGGCCTTCCCCGGCATGACGTTCAAGGGCCGCGTGAGCGCGATCCTTCCCGAGGTGAATCCCGCCACGCGGACGTTGAAGGCGCGCATCGAGGTGGCGAACCCGGGCGGCAAGCTCGTGCCCGGCATGTTCGCGACGGTCAGCCTCACGCCGTCCTCGCGTCGTGAAGCGGTGCTCGTGCCGAGCGAGGCGGTCATCCAGACCGGCACGCGCAATGTCGTGATGCTCGCGCGGGGCGACGGCCGGTTCGTGCCCGTCGACGTGGAGGTCGGCACCGAAGCCAACGGCCAGACGGAGATCCGCAAGGGACTCGAGCCGGGACAGAAGGTCGTGCTCTCGGGACAGTTCCTCATCGACTCGGAAGCGAGCCTGAAAGCGACGGCCGCACGGATGGACGCGTCCGCGTCCGATGCCGCGGCCGTCGTCCCCGCGCAGGCGGGGACCCAATCACCCTCACCAACGACCCACCGCTCAACCGGCACCATCGAGGAAGTCGGCAGTGGCGAGATCACCATCTCGCACGAGCCGATTCCCTCCCTCAAGTGGGGCGCGATGACCATGGGGTTCGCGCTGCCGGCGAGCATCCCGGGGAAATTCTCGCCCGGCCAGAAGGTGGCGTTCGAGTTCCGGCAGACGCCGCAGGGCACCTTCGAGATCACGAAGATCGAGCCCCTCGCGATGTCGCCCGCGCACGCGGGCCATGACACGAAGGGATCGCCGAAATGATCGCGGGCCTCATCCGCTGGTCGATCCGCAACCGCTTCCTCGTGCTTCTCGCCACCGTCATGGTGACGGCGTGGGGACTGCTCTCCCTCGGCCGCACGCCGCTCGACGCCCTGCCCGACCTCTCGGACGTGCAGGTCATCATCCGCACGACTTACCCCGGGCAGGCGCCGCAGATCGTCGAGAACCAGGTGACGTATCCGCTCGCCACGACGATGCTCTCGGTTCCGGGCGCGAAGGCGGTGCGCGGCTATTCCCAGTTCGGCGACTCCTTCGTGTACATCCTCTTCGAGGACGGCACCGATCCGTACTGGGCGCGCTCGCGCGTGCTCGAGTACCTGAACCAGGTGCAGGCGCGGCTTCCCGCGCAGGCGAGGCCCGCCCTGGGCCCGGATGCCTCGGGCGTGGGCTGGGTGTACGAGTACGCGCTCGTCGATCGCAGCGGGCGCACGGACCTCTCGCAGCTGCGCGCGCTGCAGGACTGGTTCCTCAAGTACGAGCTGAAGACGGTCGTGAACGTCGCGGAGGTCGCGAGCGTCGGCGGCATGGTGCGCCAGTACCAGGTAGTGCTCGACCCGGCGAAGCTGCGCGCCTACAACATCCCGCACGGCAAGGTCATCGAGGCGATCGGCCGCGCGAACCAGGAGACGGGCGGCTCGGTGCTCGAGCTGGGCGAGGCCGAATACATGGTGCGCGCCTCCGGCTACCTGAAGACCCTCGACGATTTTCGCAAGATCCCGCTCACGACCAGCGAGGGCGGCGTGGCCGTGCGCCTGGGCGACGTGGCGCGCGTGCAGGTCGGTCCCGAGATGCGCCGCGGCATCGCCGAGCTGGATGGCCAGGGTGAAGTGGCGGGCGGCATCATCGTGATGCGCTCCGGCAAGAACGCGCTGCAGACCATCGACGCGGTGAAGGCGAAGCTCGAGCAGCTCAAGGGCAGCCTGCCGCAGGGCGTCGAGATCGTGCCGACCTACGACCGCTCCTCGCTCATCCAGCGCGCGATCGAGAACCTCAGC
>DASTGG010000078.1:0-4848 GCA_035719385.1 Usitatibacter sp. | reverse complement strand
CATCGCCCGGAAATTCCCGCCGCTCGCCGGAATCGCGATCGAGCACTCGTGGTGGGGCTGGGTCGACGTGAGCCACGACATGATGCCGCGCATCTGGCAACCGGACCCGCGGCATGCCGTGTACTACGCCCTGGGATACGGGGGAAATGGGGTCTCGTATTCCGCACAAGCCGGACGGCGCATGGCCCAACGCATCGCCGGCAAGGCGGTTCCGGACCTTCCCATCTTCGATTCCGCGCTCCCGGCTCATCCGTTCGCGCGGTTCCGGCGGCTGGGGCAGCGGATCCTCTACAAGTGGTACTACTTCCGCGACGAACAGCTTTAGAGACGCCTCGAGAGAGCGCCGCTGCTGGGGACCTGGAACTTTACATAATACAAATTATGCGACTGTCGGCCGCCAGTCCCGACGAGCGGGACTGGCGAACCGTTGGGCCTCTTACGGCGTCAGGACGAAGAGCTGGACCGATTGCGGCTCGGCCGTGATCGAGAGCTGCCCCGATGACGGCCACGCGAAGGTCGTGACGTCCATGTGCGCGGTCGGCATGGCATCGACGGCCGCGATTCCCGAGTTGTAGAGCTGCACGATGCCGTTGACGACGTTCTGCAGCCCCGTGAGCACGACAGCGCGGCGGGTCGAGGAAAACTGCGCCAGGATCTGGTCGACCGGCGTGCCGGCCAGGATTCCGGACACCACCACGTCGCATTCCGTCGAGGTCAGCCCCGAGTTCGTGAGGATCCCGCGCAACCAGGCAGCTTCCCCTCCGGGCGGCGTCAACGCGGAAGCCAGCAGGCTGTTGGCCGTCGCCAGGTCCGGGAAGACGTTCCCGTGCGTCGAATCGATGAGGTAACGCGTCACGTGGGCCGGCGTGAATGCGGTCAATCCGGCAAGGCTGAGATTGATCGTCGTCTGGGTCCGCTGGTTCGCCAGGGCGACCGCCGCGTCGATGCGCGTCTGCGTAGCCTGCTGCGCCGCGGCCACCGCGCTCGCATACGGCTCCGGCAGCGTCCCGCCCATGAGCGCGTCGACCAGGTTCGCGTTCACGATCTGCTGCGCGAGGTCCTTGTTCGCGAGGAAGTCGACCAGGCTCTCGCTCGCCGTGATCATCTTGCGGGTGGGCACGTAGCTCGCGACGAGGACGTACACCTTGCCGGTGTCGACGAACGCGGTGGCCTTCACCCACGGGTCGCCCGTCTTGACGCTCACCTGGCGGCCGTGCAGCCCGGCGAACAGGCTGAACGCGTGGAAATTCGCGCGTGCGATACCCGACATGGTGAACATGCCGCCGTAGTAGCCGTCCACCGGGTCCATGTACATCTGGAAGCTCTGCCCATCCACGCCGGCTTCGTTCATGGCGATCAGCGAGGCGGCGGCGTAGGCCGCGTCCACCTGGTTCGCATTGATGTCGCCCTCGGTATACGGCGGCGCGGGCTCGATGTTCCATTCGGTCGCGAGCATCGGAGTCGACTGCGGATAGCCGGCCTGCACGAGCGCGTTGCGCACGTACGGCACGACGGTTCCGTAATAGCGCGCGGGATCGAAGTGGAAGGCATGCCACGAGAAGAAGTCGACGGGAAGCCGCGGCAGGGCCAGCTCGGGGACCGGCGTGGCCGCCGCCTGCTCCAGGAACTGCTTGAAGAGGAAGCGCTGCTGCAGGGAAAGCGTGGTAAGGCTCACCTCACCCGCATGGTCCACCGGCAAGGCGGTGCCGGCCCCGATGAACTCGGAGATGCCGGGACCGCCCACGAGGGCCCTCGCATCCGCGCGGCGCGCGCCGACGACCGAGTAGTAGTACTGCTTCATGAACTGCGCGGTCGTGCCGTAGTAGTAGTAGCTCGGCTCGTTCCAGGCCTCGTAGTAGGCGTTGAGCCCGAGCTTGCCGTTGAAATGCAGCACGATCGCCCGCACCACCTCGCTCCAGCCGACGTAGTCCGAGGGCGGGCTCATGCGGAATCGCGGCTGGTTGGGGCCCGTGACGATCGAAGCGTCCTGGTTCGAGCTCAGCCACTGGGGCGTCCCGTCCAGGATCAGCAACACACGGCCGCCGCGCCCGGCGTAGCTGCGCAGGAAATCGTTCAGGGAGAACTGCGAGAGGCGCTGGCGCAGGTCGTCAAGGCTCGTCGCCTGCTGCAGGAGCGTGTCGCCGAGGCTCACACGGGTGATGCCTTCGGACGGCATGTTCAATACCCGCGAGCCCGCGGCCACGCTGAAGGCCGGCGAAATGCTCCACAGGTTGCCGCTGAACCCGAAGGATCTCGGCGGCTGGGCGGCCACGGTCGTGCTCGCGTCGACGTTGATGTTGACCGACTGCGCGTTGGCCGGCGCGACCGCCGCGGCAGCGCACAGCACAACGATTAGCGTGGAGACGATCTTGCGCAGCATCTACAGCTCTCTTCTGGGCATTGAGGGGTTGTGTGCGCCCCAGCAAAACAAAGGGCCCCGCACGGAGGCCCTTTTGAGTATTTTTTACATGCGCGCAGTATGTCCGCCCCCCGCGCCCCAGTCTGTGAAGTGCCGCACACGCGGTTGGCCGACCAAGCGACTCACGCCGCACCGCGCCATCGGCCGAACGACGACGGCGATTTCCAGTCACTCAGGAAGCACCGCCTGGCGTGCCGACGCCCTGTTCCAAACCGCCATTGCAGAAACGCGTATCGCCCGCCTGGGGAAAGATTCTCGCCATCACCGTCGTCCTTGCCGGGATCGCCGCGGCATGGCGGTACACGAGCCTGTCGGAATTCATCACCGCCGAGAACGCGATCGAATGGGCGCATCGCCTGCGCCACATGCCCGGCGCGCCCCTCGCCGTAGCGCTCGCGTACACGGTGGCGGCGATCGTCATGTTCCCGCGGCCGATCATCACGCTCACGACGATCGTCGCATTCGGCACGCTCGTCGGCGTCGCGTACGCCGCGCTCGGGATCGAGGCCGCGGCGCTCGCCTTCTTCTATGCCGGCCGGTTGCTGCCGCAGCGCTGGATCCTCAAGCTGGGCGGGCGCCACATGACCGCGGTCCAGGAGCTGCTGCGCGAGCACGGCGTGCTGGCGATCTTCGCGCTCAACATGGTGCCGGCGCCGCCTTTCGCGGTCCAGGGCATGATCGCGGGCGCATCGAACGTCCGTACCCTCGAGTACATGCTCGGATCGCTGCTCGGGATGCTGCCCACGCTGGCCGGGTGGACGTTCTTCGGCCGCCAGCTGTCCGCATCGCTCGAGGGCAACGGCTCGATCAGCGCGTGGGTGCTCGCGCCGGTGATCCTCGCGATGGTCATCATCAGCCTGCTCGTGCGCCGATGGGTGCGCGCGCATTCGGCGCTCGGCCGGCGCGCGGCGCCCGCAGGCGACTAGCGCGACGCCCATGACGGACCGGATGCTCATGCTCGAGGTGCTGAAGCAGTTCCGCGTCCTGCTGCGCACCATCGACAACCACTACCGTCGCGTCGAGCGGCGCTCGGGACTGGGAGGCGCGCAGGTGTGGGCGCTCTCGGAGGTGGCGCAAGCGGGCGGCGTGAGCGTGGGCGAGCTGTCGCAGCGCCTCGCCATCCAGGTGTCCACGGCGAGCAACCTCGTGCGCAAGCTCGAGGCGATGGGCCTCGTGGCGCGCGCCCGCGAGCGCGGCGACCAGCGCATCGTGCGCATCACGGCGACCGCCAAGGGCCGCCGCAAGCTCAAGCAGGTGCCGAAGCCGCGCGCCGGCCTGCTGCAGGAGGCCCTCCTCGTCACGCGCGACGCCGACCTCGCCGTGCTGCACCGGCAGCTCGACAAGCTGATGCGGCGCGTCGGCGTGGCCGATCGCGCGGAGAACGCGCGCCTGCTGAGCGAGATGCTGGGGCGTCCGGCTTCCCGATAGCGCCCCTGCGGCCACTGCAAGAATCCCGCCGCCGCACGCGAGGTTCCGTTGGGACCACGATGCGCCGCCGCCGCGGTGGAACTTGCGCCCGCCCCGGGTGGCTAATGTTTTTGTGGGAAAGCATCGCCGGGGGTGCGCCATGTCCGAGACCGTTTCCGATTTCCTCCTGAAGCGGCTGCATGCGTGGGGCGTGCGGCGGATCTATGGCTACCCCGGCGATGGCATCAACGGCATCATGGGCGCCCTCGGGCGCAGCGACGCGATCGAATTCATCCAGGCGCGCCATGAGGAGCTCGCGGCCTTCATGGCCTGCGCGCATGCGAAATTCACCGGCGAGATCGGCGTGTGCCTCGCCACCTCCGGCCCGGGCGCCATCCACCTGCTGAACGGCCTGTACGACGCGAAGGCCGACCACCAGCCGGTGCTCGCCATCGTCGGCCAGCAGAAGCGCGACGCCCTCGGCGGCGACTACCAGCAGGAAGTCGATCTCGCCTCGCTCTTCAAGGACGTGGCGAGCGAGTACGTCCATACCGCGATGACGCCCGCGCAGATGCGCCACCTCGTGGACCGCGCGGTGCGCATCGCGACCGAGCACCGCACCGTCACCTGCATCATCATGCCCAACGACGTGCAGGAGTTGGACGCCGTGGAGGCGCCGCCGCGCGAGCACGGCACGGTGCATTCCGGGATCGGCGCCGCTCGCCACAGCCTCGTGCCCGACGATGCGGGCCTGCGGCACGCCGCCGGGATCCTGAACGCCGGGCGCAAGGTCGCGATCCTCGCCGGCGCGGGCGCGCTGCACGCGACCGACGAGCTCATCGAGACGGCCGAGATCCTGGGCGCGGGCATCGCGAAAGCGTTGCTCGGCAAGGCCGCCGTGCCCGACGACCTGCCCTTCGTGACGGGCTCCATCGGGCTGCTGGGCACGAAGCCGAGCTGGGACCTCATGACGGAGTGCGACACCTTCCTCATGGTGGGGTCGGCGTTCCCCTACTCCGAGT
>DASTGG010000077.1:0-6844 GCA_035719385.1 Usitatibacter sp. | reverse complement strand
CTCGGTCGTGACGAGGGCGTGCCTGTTGTGCGGCCCCCGAGGTGGTTGCCCGCAGAATCGACGACCAAATGCAGGTTTTCGCTCATTGGGCCCCCGAAGCAGTGGTTCCCTATCGCAGCCCCGCTGCAATCCTGCCCAATTCTTCCGGTGTAGCAGACGTCGTCAAGGGGCCGCACACACAGGCACCCCTCGTCACGACCGTGTAAAGGAACGCTACTCGAGCGCTGCGATCACGCGGGCCGTGGCGGTCGTGATCTTCTTCGCGTAGCCGATGTCGATGAACTCGTTCGGACCGTGCGCGTTCGACTTGGGGCCGAGCACTCCGGTCACCAGGATCTGCGACTTCGGGAACTTGGCGCCCAGCATCGCCATGAAGGGGATGGTGCCGCCCTCGCCCATGTAGCCGGCGGGACGCCCGAAGAGGTCCTTCGAGGCGCCGTCGAGCGCGCTCGCGAGCCACGGCGAAAACGTCGGCGCGTTCCACCCGGTGCCGGGTGTGTCGTACTCGAAGCGCACGGCAGCGTTGTATGGCGGGTCCTTCTCGAGCAGCTCCTTCAGCGCGCGCGCCGCGACCTCGCCGTTCACGAGCGGCGGCAGGCGCAGCGAGAGCTTGAGCGCGGTGCGCGGGCGCTGCACATTGCCCGCCGAGGCGAGCGGCGGCAGGCCGTCGGCTCCGGTGACGGCGAGCGCGGGCCGCCAGGTGCGGTTCAGCACGAGCTCGACGGGATCCTTCGTCACCGGCTCCGCGAAGATGCGCGCCCCCTGCTCGTCGCAGCAGCTCGCCCACGGGAAACGCTTCCAGACGCTCTCGCCCAGGACCTGCGCCGCCTGCTTCGCCTGCTGCAGGCGATCAGGCGGCACCTCGCAGTGGAATGCCGTCGCATGCACCTGGCCCGTGCGAGCATCGTCGATGCGATCCAGCAGTTGCCGGGCGATGCGGAACGACGACGGAACGACGCCGCCCGCGTCGCCCGAATGCACGCCCTCGGTGAGGATGTCCACGCTGAGCACGCCGCCCACGAGCCCGCGCAGCGACGTCGTCACCCAGAGCTGGTCGTAATTGCCCGCGCCCGAGTCGAGCGCGATCACGAGGCCCACGTCGCCCATGCGAGGCGCGAGCGCATCGAGGTACGCCGGCAGGTCGTAGCTGCCGCTCTCCTCGCACGTCTCGATGAGGCCCACGCAGCGCGGCCTCGGGCTGCCTTCCGCATCGAGCGCCGCGATCGCGGACAGGGCCGCGAAGATCGCATAGCCGTCGTCCGCGCCGCCGCGGCCGTACAGGCGGCCATCCTCGATCACCGGCGTCCAGGGGCCCAGGCCGCTGCGCCAGCCGCTCATCTCCGGCTGCTTGTCCAGGTGTCCATAGAGCAGCACGCTCCTGGCCGACGCCGGGCCGCGCGCGGGCACGTCGAAGAAGAGCACCGGCGTGCGGCCCGCGAGCCGCACGATCTCGAGCTTGAGGCCGGCGATCGGCTGGCGGGCTGCCCACGCGTGCGCCTGCGCGATCGACGCCTCGATGTGGCCGTGGCGCTCCCAGTCCGGATCGAAATGCGGCGACTTGGCCGGAAGGCGGATGTATTCGATGAGCTGGGCGACGATGTCGTCATCCCATTGGCGCGCGATGCGGGTGTCGAGCATGAGTCCATTGTATCCTCCCGCCATGCTCGCGCTGCCGTGGTTCGACATCTTCATCGTCTCGTATGTCGTGTGGGTGTTGCTCGCCTGCGTGTCGCTGCTGCTCAACCGGCGCTCGCCCACGGCCACGCTCGCGTGGATCTTCGCCTTCGTCGCGCTTCCCGTGGTCTCGGGGCTGTATTACATGGTGTTCGGGCCCCGCCGCCTGCAGCGGCGCAAGCGCCGGTACGGGGTGGCGCGCGCCATGGCGGCGAGCGTCTCCGAGTACCTGCGCTCGACCGCCTGCGAGCGCAAGCCGCACCTGTCACCCGATGCGGCGGGGCTCGCGACCGTCGGGCGGCGGCTGAACCAGGGACACCCGACGTTCGCCGAGAAGGTGACCCTGCTCGATACCGGCGACGAGAAGATGCGCTCGCTCGAGGAGGCGGTGACCGCCGCGAAGCACCACATCCATCTCGAGTACTACATCATCGAGCCCGACAAGGTCGGGACGCTCTTCCGCGACCTGCTCGAGCAGGCCGCGCAAAGGGGCGTGGAAGTGCGCGTGCTGTACGACTCGGTCGGCTCGCCGCACATGAGCACCGCGTTCTGGAAGCCGGTCCTCGATGCGGGCGGCGAGGTGCTCGAGTTCAACCCGCTGCGCATCTCCTTCGCGAGCTTCCATTTCGCCAACTTCCGCACGCACCGCAAGATCGCGGTGATCGACGGGCGCGTGGGATTCCTGGGCGGCGTGAACCTGCACGAGCCGGCGTGCAACACGCGCTCGGGCGAGAACGCATGGCGCGACCAGCACGTGCGCATCGAGGGCGAGCCGGTGCGCAAGCTCCAGCGCCTCTTCCTCGAGAACTGGACCTACGCGGGCGGGCGCTTCGCGATGGCGAGCGCCACGGTGGCCGACTATTTCCCTTCGGCGCACGAGACGCAGGGCACGGTCCCCGTGCAGATCCTCGCCTCGGGCCCCGACGACGAGACGGCGCCGCTGCACGCGTTCTTCCTCGCCGCGCTGTCGAGCGCCCGCTCGCGCGTGTGGATCGAGACGCCGTACCTCATTCCCGACGAGCCGCTGGAGACCGCGCTGCGCGTGGCGGAGCTGCGCGGCATCGACGTGCAGGTCATCGTCCCGAAGGAGGGCGACTCGAAGCTCGTCACCGCCGCCTCGCACACGTATTGCGAATCGCTGGTGAAGGCGGGCATCCGGATCTACGAATTCGGGCCGCCGATGCTGCACGCGAAGACGATGGTCGTGGACCACACCGTCGCCGTCGTCGGGACGGCGAACCTCGACAACCGCAGCTTCCGGCTCAACTTCGAGGTCGCCGCCGCCTTCTACGACGAGACCGTGATCGGGCGCATGGCACGGCGCTTCGAGGAGGACCGGTCGCACTGCAAGCCCTTCCCGCTGCGCCGTCGCGGGCCGCGCATCACGCAGCTGCTCGAGTCCGTCGCCCGGCTTACCTCGCCCGTGCTCTGATTGCCCGCCGGACCATCAGCGAACTCATCGCAGCGACTCGTGATGCAGGTCAATCGCCTCCCCTTGTACCCGCGTTGCGGCCGGCGCAATCATGGGCCTGCGCGCGCCAGGAACGGACAGGGTCGGCGCCGTACCACGACACATGGGCGCATTGCGCCGCCGCCACGGTCTGCGTCGATTCGCAGGACTCCTGCCAAGACAAACAGTCTCCGGACGGCACGCGGCGCCTTGCGGGGTGCTTCTCCATTCGTGCCGAAACGGGAATTCACGGAAGGAGAACCGCATGAGAACAAGCATTCTGGCGATCGCGATCCTCGGGATGGCGGCTGCGCCCGCCATGGCCTCTCCCGGCACATGTTCGCCCGACACGATTCGGGGCTTCTGGGCATTCAATTGCGAGGGGCATGCGACCGCCCTGCCGCCCGCGGCGCCCGCGCTGTTGCCGATGCGTTTCTTCGGTACCTGCGGAGCGGACCGCACCGAATTCATCAACTGCGAGGGTGCGTTGAACGTGGGCGGGCAGGTCGTGCCCGTTACGCTGTCCGGCCAGGCTGATACGAAGCGCGATTGCACCGGGACCATTACGTACGACGAGTTCATGGGCGGGACCCCGATCGGCCAGCTCATGATCCGGTATACGGTGCTGGATGGCGGCGACACGATCTGGGGAACGCCCCTCGCAAGCGTGCCTGCGTCATCCCAGGTCTTTTCATGCCACCTGCGGCGCGTCCACAAGATGACGGACGACTGACGAGCGGGGCGTCAGCGCCTCGCCGGCCGGGGATACGCGGCGACGGAGACGTTCCCGTCGCCGTCGTAAGCCTCCAGCCCGAACGTGAAGTTGTCCTTGGAGACGCCCTGCAAGGTGAAGCGGGTCACGTTGCCCACGTCCTTCGAGAACTGCCAGTCGGGCGCGGTGGTCTCGCGCCAGACGATGCGGTAGCCGGCGACGTCGGGCTCGGGATTCGCCTTCCAGCGCAGCGTCGTGTCGTTCTCGAGCTTGAACGCTTCCATTTCCAGGTCCTTCGGCACCGAGGGCCCCAGCGCGAGCGCGGCCATCGCCGCCGCGTTCACGCGCGCCACCGTGGCGACGTAGCCGAAGTCCACGAACTCGGGCAGGTCGCCGTACTGCACGCCGTCGGCCACGCGCACGTCCTGGTGCTGGTGGCGCCAGTCCTCGACCGGCTCGGTGAAGCGCACGGCCGGGTATCCCGCCTCGAGGAACGGGAAATGGTCGCCGCCGCGGAGATAGCGGTCGCGCCGCCAGACGACCTTCACCTTGAAGTCGGGCACGTAGCGCTCGCCCTGGTCGCGGATGAAGCGTGCGAGCTGCCGCGTGGGCAGGTCGTTCTCGCCGCTCGTGCGCAAGGAGGCCACGACATCCTCGGGCAGCGCCGCCACCGCCGGCACTCCCTGCGCGAAGAGGCGCACGTGGCTGCGGTCGACGGCGCCCTCGGCGCTGCGCGTGTTGCCCACGATGTCGTTGGTGATCATGCCGGCCACCTCGAGCCCGCGCTCGCGCGCCGCCTTCGCGAAGCCCGTCGAGCCGTAGAGTCCCTGCTCCTCGCCGGCCACGGCCATGAACACCAGCGTGGCATCGAACTTGTGCTTCGCCATCACGCAGGCGAGCTCCATGGACACGGCGGTGCCCGAAGCATCGTCGTTGGCGCCCGGCGCGTCCTTCTCGCCGTCGATGGGGCTCGTGGGCATCGAGTCGTAGTGCCCGCTGATGACGTAATGGCGCGCCGCCGCCTCGGGCTGCGAGCCGGGGAGCGTGGCGACGACGTTCACGAAATGGGTCGGCCGCGGCACGCGCGAGCCCTTCTCGACGAGATGGTCGTCGAAGGCGACCTGCAGCCGCCCGCCCGCCTCGCGCGAGCACTCCTCGAGGCGCGACTTGATCCACCGGCGCGCGGCCCCGATGCCGCGCTTGTCGTCCTCGGTATCCGAGAGCGAGTTGCGCGTCCCGAACGACACCAGCTTGCGGATCGTCGCCTCGATGCGCGCGGGCGAGATGTCGGCCACGATGGCGGCGACCTGCGGATTGGTGGATCCCGGCGTGGCGGCGGCCGCGGGCAGCGCGCACAGCGCGAGCAGGGGAAGCGCTCGTTTCATCTTCTTTCCATCCTCCTCGAAAAGTTCGGCGCGGCGTGCACCGCGCCGGGGTTCGTGCGTTGAAACGTCATGATCAGGACACCGTCGGGCTTTTCACGCTTCCGCTATGCCGAGCAGGACCGGCCGGCCTCCGGCCGCTCGCGCGTGCGCCGGAAACTCTCGGCCAGCGCCGCGGTCGGCAAGCCGCGCGCGAAGAGCAAGTCACGTCCGTGACATGAATTCGGCCCGGCATCGTCCGAAAGGGCCCTTGCCCGGAATCTTCGCTGCCGCACCAGGGTCCACGGAACCGTACGACCCCAAGCCCCCTGCGCACAAGCGAGACTCCATGACGACAAAACTGACCAGCCCCTTCAAGCGCGAGCTCGAGGTGAACGGCGAGAAATACACGCTCACGGTGAGCCCCGAGGGATTCAAGCTCGTCCTCAAGGGCAAGCGCAAGGGCATCGAGCTCAACTGGGCCCAGATCGTGAACGGGGAAGCCGCCCTCGCCACGGCGCTCAACGCCTCCCTTTCCGAGGGCGGCCACCCGCCCTACTCGGCCGTCTCGGGCGGCGGCGTCCGCAACCATACCAAGCACTAGATGAACCCGCGGCAGCCGGCCGCGCCGCAGCGGCATTGCAGCCGGCCGTCGTGGTGGCTTTCGCCGTAGTCCACCGTCAGCTCCTCCCCCGCCGCGATCGCCCGCCGCGAGTAGAACTCGGCACGCGTGGGCGTGCATCGCATGTAGGTGTTGGGATCGCACGAATGGTTGATGAAGCGGAAGCCGCGCGTCATGCGCGTGGCGTCCAGTGCGTGGCGATCGAGCTCCACGATGGCGATGACCGCGCGGCCGCGCGCGCGGCGCCGCGCTTCCCGAAGCCCGATGGACTCGCCCTCGAACTCGCCGATCTTGGTGCGCGCGGGGATGGCCACGGACGCGAAGAGGCCGCGTCCCACGAGCCGGCTCGGCCGCACCACGAGCGACGCATAGATCCGCCACCAGCGGGGCTTCATCACGCGGGTTCCGCGCGGAATGCGGTGGATGCGAGCAGCTCCTCGAGCGCCTGTGTGTCCACCGGCTTGATGACGTGCGCGTCGAATCCCGCCTCCAGCGCGCGCTCGCGGTCCTCGGGCAGCCCATACCCGGTCAGCGCGATGAGCAGCATGCGCCGCCCGTCGCGCTCCGAGGCGCGGATGCGGCGCGCCACTTCGTAGCCATCCATCAGCGGCAGCCCGATGTCGATCAGCGCGATGTCGGGGCCGTTCGCGAGCGCCGCCTGCAGCCCGGCCACGCCATCTCCCTCGGCACGCACCCTGTGCCCGGCCAGCTCGAGCAGGTGCTGCAGCGTCTCCCTCGCGTCGGCATTGTCCTCGACGATGAGGATGTCGCGCGCGGGGAAGTCCGTCCTCGCGGCCGGCTGCGGCCGCGTGAGGTCGGGCGCCTCGATGGCCGGGAAGCTCACGCGGAACTCGCTGCCCTGGTCCGTGCCCGCGCTCGAGACGGTTGCGCTGCCGCCGTGCATTTCGGCCAGCCGCCGCACGAGCGTGAGGCCGATGCCCAGGCCGCCCAGCGCGCGATCGAGGTCGCGATCGCCCTGGACGAAGAGGTCGAACACGCGCGAGGCGAGCTCGGGCTCGAGCCCG
>DASTGG010000076.1:0-2802 GCA_035719385.1 Usitatibacter sp. | reverse complement strand
ATCGCCGAGGCCGCCATCGCGGCCATCCGCAAGGCCGGCTACGAGGCGCAGCTCCGCGCGCCCGAAGCGCGCGAGGCGCCCGCGAAGCGCGATCGCGACGTGCTGGAGGTGGGGGCGGCCGCGTTGCTCACGCTGCCGCTCGTGGTCCCGATGGTGGCGGGCCTCTTCGGGATCCATTGGATGCTGCCCGCGTGGGCGCAGGTCGCGCTCGCCACGCCGGTGCAGTTCTGGATCGGCGGCCGTTTCTACGTGTCGGCCTTCAAGGCGCTGCGCGCGCGTGCCGGCAACATGGACCTCCTGGTCGCGCTCGGCACGAGCGCCGCCTATTTCATGAGCCTGTATCTCGCGTCCCGCGGCGAGGCGCATCTCTATTTCGAGGCTTCGGCCGTCGTGATCACGCTGGTGCGCCTGGGCAAGTGGCTCGAGGCCCGCGCCAAGCGCCGCACCACGGAAGCCATTCGCGCGCTCGCGGCGCTCCGCCCCGAGCGCGCACGCCTGCTGCGCGACGGCGCCGAGTCGGAGGTCGCGCTCGAGCGCTTGGGCGTGGGCGACCAGGTCGTCGTCCTTCCCGGCGAGCGCATTCCCGTCGACGGCGAGATCGTCGAGGGCGCCACCCACGTCGACGAATCGCTCATCACCGGCGAGAGCCTTCCCGTCTCGAAGCATGCGGGCAGCCGCGTGAC
This sequence comes from Usitatibacter sp., assembly GCA_035719385.1. GTDB lineage: Bacteria > Pseudomonadota > Gammaproteobacteria > Burkholderiales > Usitatibacteraceae > Usitatibacter. The sequence goes on along the minus strand of DASTGG010000076.1, from coordinate 2,119 downwards.
CGGCGGCTCGCTCAACGGCGAGGGCCGCTTCGTCGCGCGCACGCTCGCCATCGGGGCTGAAACCACGCTCGCGCGCATCATCCGCAGCGTGGAATCGGCGCAGGCCGCGAAGGCGCCGATCCAGCGCCTGGTCGACCGCGTGAGCGAAGTGTTCGTGCCGGCGATCGTGGGAGTCGCGCTGGTCACCTTCGTGGCGTGGGGCCTCGCCGGCGGCGACTGGGCCGTCGCCACGCTGAACGCGGTGGCGGTGCTCGTGATCGCGTGCCCGTGCGCGCTGGGGCTCGCCACGCCGGCGGCGATCATGGCGGGCACGGGGGTCGCGGCGCGCCACGGCATCCTCATCAAGGACGCGGAGGCGCTGGAGATCGCGCACCGCGCGCGCATCGTCGCCTTCGACAAGACCGGCACGCTCACCGAGGGCAAGCCGGCCCTCACGGACATCGTGGCCGGATCCATCGACCGGGGCGAGGCGCTGCGGCTCGCCGCGGCGCTGCAATCGGGCAGCGAACATCCGCTCGCGCGCGCGGTGATGGAGGCGGCACGCGCGCAGTCGCTCACGCTTCCCGCCGCGAGCGAGTGGCGCGCCGTGGCCGGTCGCGGCATCGAGGGCCGCATCGACGGCCGCCGTCTCGCGCTCGCGAGCGAGCGCTGGGCGGAAGAGCTCGGCGTCGCCGGCCGGGAAGCGCTCGCGGAGAAGGCGCGCGCGCTGCAATCGATGGGCCGCACGGTGTCCTGGCTGGTCGCGCTCGAGCCGTCGCCGCGCGCCCTCGCGGCGCTCGCTTTCGGCGACCGCGTCAAGCCCGGCGCGCGCGAGTTGATCTCGCGGCTGCACTCGCAGGGCGTGCGCACGGTGCTGGTGAGCGGTGACAACCGCGGCGCCGCCCAGTCGGTCGCCCGCGAGCTCGGCATCGACGAGGTGCATGCCGAGGTGCTGCCGGAAGACAAGGCGATCGTGATCGGCGCGTTGCGCGCGTCCGGATCGCCGGTCGCGATGGTCGGTGACGGAATCAACGACGCGCCCGCGCTTGCCGCGGCCGACATCGGCATCGCGATGGGCACGGGCACGGACGTCGCCATGCACACCGCCGGCATCACGCTCATGCGCGGCGAGCCCGGCCTCGTCGCCGATGCGCTCGACATCTCGCACCGCACCTACGCCAAGATCCGGCAGAACCTCTTCTGGGCGTTCGTCTACAACGTGGTCGGCGTGCCGCTCGCGGCGCTCGGGTGGCTCAATCCCGTCATCGCCGGCGCCGCGATGGCCTTCAGCAGCGTGAGCGTCGTCACCAACGCGCTCCTGCTGCGCCGCTGGCAGCCGCGGCGTTGACCGCGCCGCCGCGCCGCGGGGAATCATTGCGGCGCCCGCCGGTCCTCAGGATGTGGACGAACGGCACGAAATTCCCGCGCGGCGGGTCGATTGCCTCGTGGTCGGCGCCGGCCCCGCGGGGCTCACGGCAGCCATCTACCTCGCGCGCTTCCGCCGCACGATCGCGCTGATCGATTCGGGCAACAGCCGCGCGCAATACATCCCGCGCACGCGCAACTACCCGGGATTTCCCGACGGGATTTCCGGCTCCGAGCTGCTGGACCGGCTGCGCGAGCAGGCCCGGCGCTACGGCGCGAACGTGCAGGCGGGCATCGTGGAATCGCTCGCGCGCGATGGCGACGATTTCGTGGCCGCCATGGACGGCGAGCGCATCCGCGCGCGCAGGGTGCTGCTCGCGACGGGCATCGTGGACAAGGAGCCCGAGATGCGCGACCTGAAGGAAGCGATCCGCCACGGGTGCCTGCGCCTGTGCCCCATCTGCGACGGCTTCGAGGTGACCGACACCGACGTCGCCGTCTACGGGCCGGCGAAGGAGGCGGCGAGGCACGCGCTCTTCATCCGCACGTTCGTGCGCGACATCGCGGTGCTCGTGCCGCGGGGGGACGAGCCGTTGCCGCGCGAGGACTGCGACGAGCTGCACCGCTGCGGCGTGCACCTGGTCGAGTCGCCCGTGGCCGAGGTGTACATGACGCCAGGCCACCGCGCGGGCGTGCGCACCGCCGATGGCGCGGAGCACGTGTTCGACACGTTGTATGCCTCGCTGGGCTCGCGGCCCCGCGTCGAGATCGCGAC
>DASTGG010000075.1:0-13143 GCA_035719385.1 Usitatibacter sp. | reverse complement strand
GGAGCCCGGGAGCGCATTCCTGGAGGCGCTCTAAGCGGCCGAAGCAGGACGGCCCGGGCCGCCCACGCTGTCGATCGGGTCGACCCACGACGACATGATCGCGCCGCAGGTCTCCTCGCGACTCGAGTGGGCGCGAAACGTGGCGCTGCGCGGCTACGGCCACGTGTCGCTCCTGGGCGCGCGCGAGGTCGCGCAGATCGTGGTGGACGAGCTGCAGGGCACCCGCTAGAGCAACGCGAGGACCTCCTCGGCGTGGCGGCTCACGTCGGGCCTGTCGATGACGTGCGCGATGCGCCCGCGCTCGTCGATCACGAACGTCACGCGCCGCGCGAGCCCCAGCGCCGTGCGCAGCTTCGAGAGCAGGCCCGCGCCGCCGAGCACGCCGTAGGCGCGGCCGATGCGGCCCTCGGTATCGGCGAGCAGAGGGAAATCGAGGGCGAATTTCCGGGCGAAGGCCGCGTGCGAAGCGGCGTCCTGGGTCGATACGCCGAGCACGACAGCGCCCTTCGCGAGGATCTCGCGATGGTGGTCTCGAAACGAGCACGCCTGCCGGGTGCAGCCCGGCGTATCGTCCTTCGGGTAGAAGTAGAGCACGACCTTGCGCCCGCGATAGTCCGAGAGCGCGACGCGAGCGCCATCGCTCGCGGTCGCCTCGAATTCGGGCGCGTCATCACCGGGTTCGAGAGTGGGCGCCATCGCTCGATCATAGCGCCCGCGAGTGTTGCGCTGGCGATACGCAAGAGCGAGAAAACGCATTTTTCAGAGCGAAAACGGTTGACAAGGTGTTTTTCGCTTGTGCATCCTCTCGCTGTCTTCGCCATTAGGGCGGGATGGTCTAGCACCCAACGATCACCATCAGATTGGAGGATTCAATCAATGGCAGCTAAGAAATCCAAGAAAGCAGCTAAAAAGCCGGCGGCCAAGAAAGCCCCCGCCAGGAAGCCGATGAAAAAGGCAGCTGCGAAGAAGCCGGCCGCAAAGGCCAAGAAGCCCGCCGCCAAGCGCAAGCCGAATGCGGCCTTCATGAAGCCGATGACGCCCGATGCGGCCCTTGCCGCCGTCGTCGGCAACAACCCGATGCCCCGCACGGAAGTCACGAGCAAGCTCTGGGGTTACATCAAGAAGAACGGCCTCCAGGACAAGACGAACAAGCGCATGATCAATGCCGACGACAAGCTGAAGGAAGTGTTCGGCGGCAAGAAGCAGGTGTCCATGTTCGAGATGACCAAGCTGGTCTCGAAGCACATGAAATAACCCGCCCGCCGGCGAGAACGGCGAGCGAACAACACGGCGGGCCGGTCCATGACCGGCCCGTTGCTTTTGCGGGGAGTCGCGGATGCGGATCATCACCACGGAGCGCGCGCCCGCCGCGCGGGGGCATTACTCGCAGGCCGTCGTGCACGGCGGCCTCGTCTACGTCGCGGGCCAATTGCCGCTCGCGCCCGGCGAGTCCGAGCCGCGCGCGCGTCCCTTCGAGGAGCAGGCGCAGCAGGTCCTGTCGAACGTGATCGCGATCCTCGAGGCCGCGGGCAGCTCGCCCGGGCGCATCCTCAAGGCCACGGTGTACATCGCGGACATCGCCCACTGGCCCGCCTTCAACGCCATCTACGCGCAGCGCCTGGGCGCCCACCGTCCCGCGCGGACGGTGGTGCCCGTCGCGCAACTGCACTACGGGTTCCTGGTGGAGATGGACGTGATCGCGGCGCTGCGCGATCAGGACTGACGCGCCCGCGCCTTCTTGCGCCCGGGCGAGGCCTTCTTGCGCGCCGCGCCGGCCTTCTTCTTCGCCGCGCCGGGGCTCCGGGAGGGCTTGCGGCTGCCGCCGCGCGCCGACTGCGACATGAGCTGGCGCACGTGCTCGTTCAGCTCCGCGACCTGCTTCGAGAGCTCTTCCACCTGGCGCGTCGTCGTGACGCCGAGGGTGCCGAGGGATTTCGCGAAGCGCTCCTGCAGGTCCTGCTGCAGCTTGTCCCAGCGGCCCTGGCCCTGGAAGTCCGCCTCGCGCATGGACTTGAGCGCCTGGTCGGCGGTGTCCTTCGCGCGCGCGCTCATGTTGCGGCCCTGCTCGACGAGCGTCTCGAACATGCGCGGCCCCTCCGACTTCATGCGCTCGAAGGCGCCGAGCCCCGCGAGCCAGATCTTCTCCGCGGAATCCCGCAATGCGTCGGCGGTGCTCTCGCCGGCGCCCGGCGCTTGCGACGCCGACTCGCCGGTGTTCGACTTGGTGGCCATCGTTTCTCCTCCTTCGCGTGAATGGCGATTGGGCAGCGGGTAGGGCATTCGAGTTTCCAGTATAGTGCCGCGACCATGGAGGAGAAGCCCTGGCTCAAGTCGTATCCGCCCGACGTGCCGGCGGAGATCGACCCCTCGGAGTACGCGAGCCTGCGCGAGGTGCTCGAGCGCGCCGTGGAACGCTTCGGCGAGCTGCCGGCGTTCACCTGCATGGGCCGCACGATCAGCTACCGCGAGCTCGACCGCCTCTCGCGCGACCTCGCGGCGTGGCTCCAGTCGCAAGGCCTGCGCAAGGGCGATCGCGTGGCGCTCATGATGCCCAACCTGCTGCAGTACCCGGTCGCGATCTTCGCGGTCCTGCGCGCGGGGCTCACGGTGGTCAACTGCAATCCGCTCTACACGCCGCGCGAGCTCGAGCACCAGCTGGTCGATGCGGGCGCGCAGGCCATCGTCATCCTGGAGAACTTCGCCGCGACGCTCGAGGCGGTGGTTGCGCGCACGGGCGTGCGCGTGGTCGTCACCACGCAGGTGGGCGACCTGCTGGGCTTGCCGAAGTCGGCGCTCGTGAATTTCGCCGTGAAGCGCGTGAAGCGCCTGGTGCCGCCCTGGCGGCTGCCGGGCTCCCATGGCTTTCCGGCCGTCATGGCGGCGGGCGCGGGGCTGCCGCTCGAAGAGCCGCGGCTCGGCCACGACGACATCGCGTTCCTGCAGTACACCGGCGGCACCACGGGCATCTCCAAGGGCGCGATGCTGACCCACGGCAACGTCGTCGCCAACCTGCTGCAATGCGTCGCGTGGTGGGGGCGCAACCTGCACGAGGGCGACGAGATCGTGATCACCGCGCTGCCGCTCTATCACATCTTCGCGCTCACCGGGAACTGCCTCGTCTTCCTCAAGATCGGCGCGCACGACGTGCTCATCACCAACCCGCGCGACCTGAAGGGTTTCGTGAAGGAGCTGGGCAAATGGCCTTTCACGGTCATCACCGGCGTCAATACGCTCTTCAACGCGCTGCTGCATACGCCGGGCTTCGAGAAGCTGGACTTCTCCCGCATGCGCCTCGCGATGGGCGGGGGCATGGCAGTGCAGCGCGCGGTGGCCGAGCGCTGGAAGAAGGTGACCGGGCACGCGCTCGCCGAGGGCTACGGCCTCACGGAGACCTCGCCCGTCGCCTGCATCAACCCCGTCGGCCAGGAGGAGTTCAGCGGCACCTGCGGGCTCCCGATCCCATCGACCGTGGTCACGATCCGCGATGACGCGGGCCACCCGCTGCCCATCGGCGAGACGGGCGAGATCTGCATCGCCGGCCCCCAGGTGATGAAGGGCTATTGGAACCGGCCGGAGGAGACGGCGAAGGTCATGACCGCGGATGGCGCCTTCCGCACGGGCGACATCGGCGTGATGACGCCGGAGGGCTTCGTGAAGATCGTGGATCGCAAGAAGGACATGATTCTCGTGTCCGGTTTCAATGTTTACCCCAACGAGGTCGAGGACGTCGTGGCGATGCTGCCGGGGGTGCGCGAGGTCTGCGCGGTGGCCGCGCCCGACGAGCATTCCGGCGAGGTGGTCCGGGTGGTGGTCGTGCCGAAGGATCCGGCGCTCACGAAGGAGGATGTGATCGCCCATTGCCGAAAGCACCTCACCGGGTACAAGGTGCCGAAGATCGTCGAATTCTGGAAGGAGCTGCCGAAGACGAACGTCGGCAAGGTCCTTCGCCGCGAGGTCAAATCCGCGCCCGTGAGGGCGTAACGCATCGAGGAGGAAGTCGCCATGGCGAAGCTGAACATCAACGGCAAGGTGCGCGAGCTGGACGTGGAGCCCGATACGCCGCTGCTCTGGGCGTTGCGCGAGCAGGCGGGGCTCACCGGCACCAAGTACGGCTGCGGCGTCGCCCAGTGCGGCGCCTGCTCGGTGCACATCAACGGCGAGGTGAAGCGCTCCTGTTCCGTGACGGTCGGCTCGCTCAAGCCGGGAGACCGGATCGTGACCATCGAGGGGCTCGCCGCCAGGGCCTCGCACCCGGTGCAGAAGGCGTGGGAAGAGGTGGACGTGCCGCAATGCGGCTACTGCCAGTCGGGCCAGATCATGGCGGCCGCGGCACTGCTCGCGAAGAACCCGTCGCCCACCGACGCGCAGATCGACGAGGCCATGACCAACATCTGCCGCTGCGGCACCTACCAGCGGATCCGTGACGCCGTGCATCGCGCCGCCGAGATCGGCGGCAAGTCCAAGGCCAAGGCCTGAGGAGGACGCCATGACGAAGACGACCGAAAAGCTCGCCAACGCTTCCCGCCGCCGCTTCATCGTTGGAACCGCCGCCGCCGGTGGCGGCCTCGCCCTCGGGATCCACGTGCCGTTCGCGGAGGCCCAGGGGGCAGGCAAGGCCGCCGCAGGCTGCGAGCTGAACGTCTGGGTCGTCGTGCGGCCCGACGACACCTGCGTGGTGCGCATCGCCCGCGCCGAGATGGGGCAGGGCACGCTCACCGGCCTCGCGCAGCTCGTCGCGGAGGAGCTCGACTGCGACTGGAGCAAGGTGGTCACCGAGCCGATCACGCCGGGCCGCAACCTCGCTTCCAAGCGCGCGTGGGGCGAGATGGGCACCGGCGGCAGCCGCGGCATCCGCACGTCGCAGGACTACGTGCGCCGCGGCGGGGCCGTGGCACGCGCGATGCTCCTGCAGGCGGCGGCGAACCAGTGGAAGGTGCCCGTCGGCGAGCTCACCGTGTCGAACGGCGTGATCCGCCACGCGGCGAGCGGCCGCACGACCACCTACGGGAAGGTCTGCGCCGCGGCCGCGAAGTTGTCGCCGCCCGACGCCAAGTCCGTCGCGCTCAAGGACCCGCGCCAGTGGAAGGTCGCCGGCCAGCCGCTCAAGCGCCTGGACACGCGCGACAAGCTGGACGGCAGCAAGGTCTACGCGATCGACGTGCGGCTGCCCGGCATGCTGAGCGCCGCCATCCGCCAGTGCCCCGTCTTCGGCGGCAAGGTCGCAGCCTACGATGCCGCGAAGGTGTCGGGCATGAAAGGCGTGAAGGGCGTGGTGAAGGTCGACGACCACACCGTGGCCGTGGTGGCGGACACGTGGTGGCGAGCGCACCAGGCGCTCGAAGCGCTGCCCATCACCTGGGACGAGGGCGAGGGCGCCCAGGCCTCCTCGGCCACGATCGCCGAGCACCTGAAGCAGGGCCTCGAGGCCACGAACGCGTACGTGTATCGCGACGAGGGCGACGCGGCGAAGGCCATCGCCGGGTCGGCGAAGAAAGTCGAGGCGGTATACAGCACGCCATTCCTCGCGCACGCCACGATGGAGCCCATGAACTGCACCGCACGCGTCTTCAAGGACCGCGCCGAGTGCTGGGTGCCCACGCAGAACGCGGAGGCGTCGCTCGCCGCGCTCTCCGAGGCGACGGGCATCCCGCTCCCCCAGTGCGAAGTGCATCGCAACGACCTCGGCGGCGGGTTCGGGCGCCGCGGAGGCAACCAGGACTACACCCGCCAGGCGGCGCTGGTCGCGAAGCAGTTCCCCGGCGTGCCCGTGAAGCTCATCTGGTCGCGCGAGGAGGACATGCAGCACGACTTCTACCGCCCCATCTCGCAGTGCCGGCTCACGGCGGGACTGGACGACCAGGGCAATCTCACCGGCATGCACGTGCGCATCTCGGGCCAATCGATCAACGCCTTCGTGAACCCGGCGAGCATCGCCGACGGCAAGGACAAGCGCCAGTTGCAGGGCCTCTGGACCGAGCCGGGCGACGCGCAGCTCGGCTACGCGTTCCCCGCGGTGCGGCTCGAATATGCGATGCGCAACACGCACGTGCCCGTCGGCCCGTGGCGCGGCGTGAACACCAACCAGAACGGCATCTACATGGAGTGCTTCATGGACGAGGTGGCGAAGGCGGCGGGCAAGGACCCGCTCGAGTTCCGCCGCCAGTTCATGGCGAAGCACCCGAAGCACCTTCGTATCCTGAACGCCGTCGCGGAGAAGGCCGGATGGGGGCAGCCCCTGCCGCAAGGCGTCTACCGCGGCATCGCGCAGTTCATGGGGTACTTCAGCTACTCCGCCGCGGTGGCCGAGGTCTCGATGAAGGACGGCGAGCCGAAGGTGCATCGCATCGTGATCGGCATCGATTGCGGCCACGCGGTGAACCCGTCGCAGATCGCCGCGCAGATCGAGGGCTCCGTGGCCTATGGCCTGTCCGCCACGCTCTACGGCGAATGCACCATCGAGAAGGGGCGCGTGGCGCAGTCCAACTTCCACGATTACCCCGTGGTGCGGATGGCGGAGATGCCGAAGGTCGAGACCGTGATCGCGCCCAGCTACGACTTCTGGGGCGGCGTGGGGGAACCCACCATCTGCGTGGTCGCGCCTTCCGTGCTCAACGCGATCCACGCGGCGACCGGCAAGCCGGTGCGGCAGCTGCCGCTCAAGAGCCAGAGGAAGGCCTGAGGAAGGGCACGGCCGGCGAGCGCGGCGCCCGCCGGCCGTGAAGGTGGGCCTCATCTCCGACACGCACGGCCTGCTGCGGCCGGAGGCGCTCGAACGGCTGCGCGGCTGCGCGCACATCGTGCACGGCGGCGACATCGGGAAACCCGGGATCCTCGAGGCGCTCGGGGCCGTGGCGCCCGTCACCGCCGTGCGCGGCAACAACGACCGTGCGCCGTGGGCGCGGCACGTCCCGCACACCGCGCAGGTGCGCCTCGCCGGCGTGCGGCTGTTCGTCATCCACGACCTTGCGGACCTCGACATCGATCCGGCCGCCGAAGGATTCGCCGCGGTGATCTCGGGGCACTCCCACAAGCCGCTGGTGCGCGAGGCCGCCGGCGTGCTCTTCGTGAATCCCGGCAGCGCCGGGCCGCGGCGCTTCACGCTGCCCGTGAGCCTGGGCTACCTGCACATCCGCCGCGCGAAGGTGAGCGCGGAGCTCGTCGAGCTCTAGGCCGCCTTCCCGTACACCGGCCCATGCTCGCGCAACGCATCGCCGATGCGATCCACCGCCCAATCGATCTCTTCGCGCGTGATCACGAGCGGTGGCGCGAAGCGGGCGACCGTGCCGTGCGTGTCCTTGCTGAGCACGCCGTGGCGAAGCAGGGTTTCCACGAACTCGCGCGCGCCGATGCGTTCCGGATCCAGGTCCATGCCCACGAGCAGGCCCTTGCCGCGCACTTCGCGCACGAGCGGGCTCGCGATGGCGCGCAGCCTTTCCAGGAGATGCGCGCCGAGGGTGGCGGCGCGCTCCGCCAGGCGTTCCTCGACGAGCAGGTCGAGCGCCTCCAGGGCCACCGCCGCGGCGAGCGGGTTGCCGCCGAACGTGCTGCCGTGGTCGCCGGGCTTGAAGACGTCCATGACGGCCTCGCGGGCGGCGAATACCGACACCGGCAGCAACCCGCCGCCGAGCGCCTTGCCGAGGAGGATGCCGTCGGGCTTCACGCCTTCGTGTTCGCACGCGAGGACGCGTCCCGTGCGCCCGAGCCCCGTCTGCACTTCGTCCACGATCAGCAGGACGCCGCGGGCGCGGCAGATACGCTCGCATTCGGCGAGGTACCCGTCTGGCGGCACGACGATGCCCGCCTCGCCCTGTACCGGCTCCACCAGGAACGCGGCGGTCTGCGGTGTGATGGCCGCCTCGAGCGCGCCGGCATCGCCGAAGGGGATCGGCAAGAAGCCGCCGGCGAACGGGCCGAAATACTCCCGGTACTGCGGCTCCGAGGAAAAGCCGACGATCGTCGACGTGCGGCCGTGGAAGTTGCCCGCGCAGCACACGATCTGCGCCAGGCCGTCGGGCACGCCCTTGACCGTGTATGCCCATTTGCGCACGCACTTGATCGCCGTTTCCACGGCCTCGGCGCCGGTGTTCATGGGCAGCGCGCGATCCATGCCCGTGATCTCGCACACGCGCCGCAGGAAGAGCGGCAACCGGTCGCTGTAGAACGCGCGCGAGGTCACCGCCAGGCGCGCGGCCTGCGCCTGCAACGCCGCGAGCAGGCGCGGGTGGCCGTGCCCGAAGCTCACCGCGGAGTACGCGGACAGCATGTCGAGATAGCGCCGGCCTTCCACGTCCCACAGCCAGACGCCTTCGCCGCGCGTCAGGACGACGGGCAGCGGCGCATAGTTCGCGGCACCGAATCGACGCTCGAGGGCGATCATGTCGTCCATGGCGGCTCCTTTTCCCGCTCGTGGCGGGTGATCCATTATAGGCGCAAGGGAATTTCGAGTTCTACTTTAATATTCGCCTGTAAGACATTGTATTTATACATAAACAACGCTCGACTCGCGAACGCATCCAACAAGCGGTGAGCTCGAACAAGACCATTCCTTGGACAACTTCCACGCCGCGCACGATGCCTCGTTGAGGCGCCACCTGCATGCCCTGAAGGCGCTGCGCGGCGACCGGCGCGCGAGCCCGGCGCGCCTGAACGAGCTCAAGCGCTGGCAGAGCGCGCGGCTCGCGGCGACGTACGCGGATCTTTCGCAACAGCCGCGATACCACACCGCCACGCGGTTCTTCCTGCACGACCTGTACGGCCCGAAGGACTTCAGCCATCGCGACGAGGCGATGATGCGCATCCTGCCGGCGATGTCGCGGCTGCTGCCGAAGAGCGCGGTCGAGACCGCGGCGCTCGCGATCGAGCTGGAAGCGCTGTCCGAAGAGCTCGACCATCGCGTCGCGGCGGCGCTGCCCGCGGGGCCGATCACCGAAGCGAGCTATGCGGAGGCGAACCGCCGCGCGGTGGACCGGCGGGAACGCGAACGGCAGATCGACCTCACCGAGGCGGTCGGCCATCGGCTCGACGCGCTGGTGCGCAAGCCGCTCGTGGTGCGCACGCTGCAGCTGATGCGCGGTCCGGCGCGCGCGGCGGGGCTGTCGGACCTCCAGGACTTCCTGGAGCGCGGCTTCTCGTCATTCCGCGCGATGCACGGCGCGGGCGAGTTCCTCGCGACGCTGCGCCGCCGCGAGATGACGATCATCGACGAGATTTATCAGGATCCGGTGCAGGCGCGGACGGCGTAGGAGCGTCGCCGCGGGCGAAAACCTGGTCGAGCTCGCGGTCGACGGCGCTTTCGATCGCGCCGCGCATGGCCTTGAACAGGAAGCCGAGCGACACGCTGAGGTGCAGGTGGTCGGCGCCGACCGACAGATGGCCGTTGACGCCGGGCCTCTGGAACCGCAGCACGTTGCCTTCCCAGCTGCCGTGCAGGCCGAAACGCGCGGCGAGGTTTTCCATCATGCGGTCGGCCGCGGCGCGCGCCCCTTCGAGTCCCAGGCCGTGCGCGCGGCGCATGTCGATGTCGGCCACGGTCTCAGGCCGCCCGGCGCGCCGCCTGCCCCTTCTGCGCCGCGCCCGTGAGGTAATCCAACGCCGCCTGCACGCCGCCTTTCTTGTGCGGCACGGCCGCGAGCTCCAGGCCCATTTCGACACCGGACAGCGTACCCAGCAGCATGAGGTCGTTGAAGTCGCCGAGGTGGCCGATGCGGAAGATCTTGCCCGAGAGCTTCGACAGCCCCTGGCCGAGCGACATGTCGAAGTTCTGCAGCACCACGCCGCGGAAGCGGTCCGCGTCGTGGCCCGCGGGCATCAGCACCGCGGTGAGCGACGAGCTGTATTCGGCGGGCTCCTGGCAGAGGATCTCGAGGCCCCAGGCGCGCACCGCGCGGCGCGTGGCTTCGGCGTGCCGGTCGTGGCGCGCGAAGACGTTGGCGAGGCCTTCTTCCTCGAGCATGTGGATCGCTTCACGCAGGCCGTAGAGCAGATTGGTGGCGGGCGTGTACGGGAAGAAGCCGTCGGCGTTGGGCCCCAGCATCTCGGCCCAGTCCCAGAACGAGCGCGCGAGCCCCGCCGACTTGCTCGCCTCGAGCGCGCGCGGCGACAGCGCGTTGAACGAAAGCCCCGGCGGCAGCATGAGGCCCTTCTGCGAGCCGCCGACGGTCACGTCCACGCCCCATTCGTCGTGGCGATAGTCGATCGAGGCGAGCGATGAGATCGTGTCCACCATGAGCAGCGCCGGATGCTTCGCGTTGTCGATCGCCTTGCGCACGAGCGGGATGCGCGTGGTGGCGCCCGTCGAGGTCTCGTTGTGAACGACGCACACGGCCTTGATGGCGTGACCCTGGTCCGCCTTGAGCCGCTCCTCGATCGCGGCGTGGTCCGCGCCGTGGCGCCAGTCGCCCGCGATGAACTCGACGTCGAGCGAGAGCTTCTTCGCCATCTTGTGCCACAGCGTCGCGAAGTGCCCGGTCTCGACCATGAGCACCTTGTCCTTCGGCGAGAGCGTGTTCACGAGGGCCGCTTCCCACGCGCCCGTCCCCGAGGCCGGATAGATCACCACCGGGTGCTGCGTCCTGAAGATGCGCTTGATGCCCTCGAGGACCTCCTTGCCCAGCTGCTGGAATTCCGGACCGCGGTGGTCGATCGTGGGACGATCGATCGCGCGCAGGATGCGGTCGGGGACGTTCGTGGGGCCGGGAATCTGCAGGAAATGGCGGCCGGCAGGCATGGATCACTCCTCTGTAGGACGGTTTCCGGCCATAATGCCCGAGCAGCCGCCGTTTGACTTTGCGCTTCGGTAAAAACCCCCATGACCCACCCGGACCCGCTTCCCGTGCGATTCGCGCGCGGCGGTGAGAGAACGCCGCTCGCGCGCCGCCTCGCGCGCGAAGTCGACGGCGAAGTGCTCTTCGACGCCGCGAGCCGCGGGCGCTATGCGACCGACGCCTCCATCTACCAGGTGACGCCCGTCGGCGTCGTCGTGCCGCGCAGCGCCGAGGCGGCCGTCGTCGCGATGCAGGTGGCGCTCGACGAAGGCGTGGCGATCCTGCCGCGCGGGGCCGGCACCTCGCAATGCGGACAGACCGTCGGCGAGGCGCTCGTCATCGACGACAGCAAGTACCTGAATGCGGTGCTCGATGTGGACGTGGAGCGCTGCCGGGCCGTCGTGCAGCCGGGCGTCGTGCTCGACTCGCTCAACGCAAGGCTTCGCCCCAGCGGCGTGTGGTACCCGATCGATGTCTCGACCTCCGCGCAGGCGACGCTCGGCGGCATGACCGGCAACAACTCGTGCGGCTCGCGCTCGCTCGCCTACGGAAACATGGTGGACCGCGTCGCCGCGGTCGAGGCGTGGCTGCCCACCGGCATCCGCGGCCGCTTCGATGCGGCGCCCTCCGATCCGCGCATCGTCGAGCTGCAGCGCAAGGCGGCGGCGCTGCACGAGCGCGAGCGCGACGAGATCGCCGCGCGCCATCCGAGGACGGCACGCAACGTCGCCGGCTACAACCTCAGCCGCCTGCCGAACCTCGCGAGCCTTCTCGTGGGCAGCGAAGGCACGCTCGCGTGGTTCGAGAAGATCCACATCGAGCTCGCGCCGTTGCCCAGGCACAAGGCGCTCGGCGTGGCGCATTTCCCGCGCTTCTACGATGCGATGGACGCGGCGCAGCACATCGTGAAGCTGGGCCCGTGCGCCGTGGAGCTGGTCGACCGCACGATGCTCGACCTCGCGCTCGGCAATGCCGCCTTCGCGCCGGTGATCCGCCAGTTCGTGAAGGGCGAGCCCGACGCCATCCTGCTGGTGGAATTCGCCGGCCCGGAGAAGGACCCGCAGGTCGCAGGCGTCAGGCGCCTGGCGGAGCTGATGGGCGACCTCGGCTTCGCGGACGCGGTCGTCGAGATCCTCGATCCCGCGCAACAGGCCTCCCTCTGGAACGTGCGCAAGGCCGGGCTCAACATCATGATGTCGATGAAGGGCGACGGAAAGCCGGTTTCCTTCATCGAGGACTGCGCGGTGCCGCTAGAGCACCTCGCCGAGTACACCTCGCAGCTCACCGAGGTCTTCCGCAAGCACGGCACGACGGGCACGTGGTACGCGCACGCTTCCGTGGGATGCCTGCACGTGCGCCCGGTGCTCAACATGAAGGGCGACGGCGCGATGCGCATGCGCGGCATCGCCGAAGAGGCCGCCGACCTCGTGCGCCGCTACAAGGGCGCGTATTCGGGCGAGCACGGCGACGGCCTCGTGCGCTCGGAATGGATCGCCCCGTTCTTCGGGCCGCGGCTCACGGCGTGCCTCGCCGAGATCAAGTCGTGGTTCGACCCGCGCGGCCTCATGAACCCGGGCAAGATCGTGAACCCGCCGCGCCAGGACGACCGCTCGCTCTTCCGCTACCGGCCCGGCTACCAGCCGCAGCACGCGCCGGGCGCGCTCGATTGGAGCGACTGGGGCGGCTTCGCCGGCGCCGTCGAGATGTGCAACAACAACGGCCATTGCCGCAAGTTCGACGCCGGCACCATGTGCCCGAGCTATCGCGCGACCGGCGACGAGCGCGACCTCACGCGCGGGCGCGCCAACACGCTGCGCCTGGCGCTCTCGGGCCAGATCGAGGGCGAGGACTTCGCGGGCGAGGCGGTGCGCGAGGCGCTCGAGCTGTGCGTGTCGTGCAAGGGATGCAAGCGCGAGTGCCCCACGGGCGTGGACATGGCGCGCATGAAGATCGAGTTCCTCGCCGAGTACAAGAAGCGCCACGGCTTCACGCGCCGCGACAAGCTCGTCGCCCATTTGCCGCGCTACGCGGCATGGGCCGCGCGCCTGCAGCCGTTGAGCTCTCTCGCCATGGCGGTTCCGGGCGCGCGCAAGCTGGTCGAATCCATGACCGGCTTCGACCATCGCCGGCCGCTGCCGCGATTCCGTGCCTCGTGGCGCTCCACGTTCCGCGAGCGGCCGGCCGCGGGCGGCCGGCGCATCGTGCTCTTCGCCGATACGTTCAACAACTGGTTCGAGCCGGGCAACCTCGCCGCGGCGGTGCGCGTGCTCGAAGCCACGGGCCACGAGATCGTCTCGCCCGCGGGTCCGGACGGGCGCGCGCTGTGCTGCGGCCGCACTTACCTCACGGCGGGCATGGTCGAGGAGGCGAGGCGCGAAGC
>DASTGG010000074.1:0-8984 GCA_035719385.1 Usitatibacter sp. | reverse complement strand
TCGTCGTGGAAAACAAGGCGGGCGGCGGCAACAACATCGGCACCGACTACGTGCTCAAGTCGGCGCCGGACGGCTACACGATGCTCCTCGTGAACCCGGCCAACGGCATCAACCAGACCCTCTACAAGAACCTCAACTTCTCGATCGTCAACGACATGCAGCCGGTGGCCGGGCTCGTGCGCTCGCCCAACGTGATGGAGGTGACCAACTCGTTCCCGGCGAAGACCGTGCAGGAGTTCATCGACTACTGCAAGGCGAACCCGGGCAAGATCAACATGGCCAGCTCGGGCAGCGGCACGTCGGTGCACATGTCGGGCGAGCTCTTCATGCTGATGACGGGATGCAAGATGACGCACATCCCGTACAAGGGCGCGGGCCCCGCCCTCACCGACCTCATCGCCGGCCAGGTGCACGTGCTCTTCGACAACCTGCCCTCCTCCATCGGCCACATCCGCAACGGCTCCATCCGCGCCGTGGCCGTGACCACGACGCAGCGCTCGCCCGCGTTGCCGAACATCCCCACGGTGGCCGAGACGGTGAAGGGCTACGAGGCCTCCGCGTGGTTCGGCATCGGCATGCCCAAGGGAACGCCGAAGGAGATCGTCGACAAGGTGAACGCGGAGGTGAACCGCGCCCTCGCCGATCCCGGCATGCAGAAGAAGCTGGCCGACCTGGGCGGCGTGCCCATCCCCGGCAGCCCCGAGGACTTCGGCAACGTCGTGAAGTCCGAGGTCGAGAAGTGGTCCAAGGTGGTCAAGGCCTCCGGCGCGACGGTGGAGTGATCCTGTGGCACGGGGCGTCGCGAAGTTCGAACGACGCCCTTCACCACAGAGGACACGAGGATCACAGGGGAATCACAAAGGCAACCCCGACGGCCGGGGTCGGGCTGCGCTTGCCGTAGCCACGAACGCCATCATTTGTCTTTCCTCCGTGCCGCCTCCGTGGACCTCTGTGCCTCTGTGGTGAAATCCACCGCGTGAGTTTGGAGCGCCGACAACCATGGCACTGCTGCAGCTCGACGAAGAACAAGTCCGCAACTGGAGCCGCGAGCAGAAGGACCGCTGGTGGCTGGAGAACGTCTACCGCGGCGACATGCCGCAGCTCACGCTGCGCTCCGCCGCGACGGGCTTCCTCCTCGGCGGCATCCTCGCCGCCACGGCGCTCTACATCGCCGGCAAGACGGGCATCAGCATCGGCGTGGGTCTCACGTCGGTGATCCTCGCCTTCGCGCTCTACCGCGGGCTCGCCGCCGCGGGCATCGCGCAGGACTTCACGATCCTCGAGAACAACTGCACGCAGTCGATCGCGACCGCCGCGGGCTACATGGTCTCGCCGATGATCTCGAGCCTCGCCGCGTACATGCTCGTCACCAACCGGATCATCGTCTGGTGGCACATGATCGTGTGGATGTGCGTGGTCTCCATCATCGGGGTGCTCGTCGCGTTCCCGATGAAGCGGCGCTTCATCAACGAGGAGCAGCTTCCCTTTCCCGAAGGGCGCGCCTCGGGCGTGGTGCTGGACGCGCTCTACACCGGCCATGCCGCCGCCGGCATGTTCAAGGCGCGGCAGCTGGGCGTCACGGCGCTCGTGACCGCCCTCTACCAGCTCGTCATCAGCGACGGCTGGATGAAGCTGCTGCAGTTCAGGATCCTGCGCATGGACAAGTGGACGTCCCTGAAGGAGCCCTGGACCTTCCACGAGCGGCTGGACGCGTACTACTACGCCGTGAGCTCTTACGTCCCCCGCATCCTCGGCACCGACATCCGGCAGCTCGGACTGCGCCTCACGCTCGATGCGGCGATGCTCGGCGTGGGCGGGCTCATGGGCCTCGCCGTCGCCACGAGCTGCCTGCTCGGCGCGTTCGTGAACTTCGTGGTCCTCGCCCCCATCATGATCCAGGCCGGCGATATCGCCCCGCGCATCTCGCCGACGGGAGCCACGATCCCGATCTCGCGCGCGGAGATCGTGAACCAGTGGTCGCTCTGGTGGGGCGTGACCATGATGGTCGTGGGCTCGCTCACGAGCCTGCTCGCGCGCCCGCAGGTCATCATCTCCGCGTTCAGGAACCTCGGCGGCAAGCGCGACGCGGGCAGCGACGTGCTCGCGCACATCGAGTTCCCGCTGTGGATCTCGGTCGTCGGCATTCCGGTGATGAGCGTGCTCGGCGCATGGACCACGCACGCGTTCTTCGGCGTGCCCTGGCTGCTCTCCTTCATCTCGCTGCCGCTCATCTTCGTGCTCACGATCATCTGCGCGAACTCCATGGCCCTCACCTCGTGGACGCCCACCGGCGCCCTGTCCAAGATCACGCAGTTCAGCATGGGCGCCATCGATCGCACCAATCCGGCGAGCAACCTCATTCCCGCCGGCATGACGGGCGAGATCGCGGCCAACGCCTCGAACCTGCTCTCCGACATCAAGCCGGGCTACATGCTGGGCGCGAAGCCGCGCCAGCAGGCGGTGGGACACGTGATCGGCATCTTCGCCGGGGCAATCTGCTGCGTGCCGCTCTTCTTCCTGCTCTTCCTGCCGCCGGACGCGAGCGGGGTGCGCTCCACGGCCACCATCGTGAGCGAGCAGTTCGCGATGCCCGCCGCCCTGCAGTGGAAAGGCGTGGCCGAGATCATCATGAAGGGGTTGTCCGCGCTGCCGGCGAGCGCGGTCGTCTCCATGGTCGTCGCGGCGGTAGCCGCCGTGGCCATCGAAGTCGCCAAGATCGCGACGAAAGGACGCTTCCCGCTATCGGCCGTGGCGATCGGGCTGGGGGTCGTGCTGCCGCCCGAGTCGACCTTCGCGATGTTCGTCGGCGCGTTCGGCTTCTGGCTGCTGGGCCGGCCTCACCGCCACGCCAAGGGCACGCGGGGCTACGAGATGTGGGTCGAAGGCGTCGAGCCCATTTGCGCGGGGCTCATCGCCGGCTCCGCGCTCATGGGCATCGGCAACGCGATCGTGAACGTGCTCCTCTAGAGCCCGGGCATCGCCGGCTCGAACGCCGACGCGGTCGCCTGATCCAAATGGCAATGGAGGCGAACCCAAGGCGCACGCCGCATCGTGTCGCCGCCCGGCTGAGGCTTCGCTATCGCACGTTCCAGACCCAGCCGCGCGACGTGCAGAACTGGGCCGCATCGGCGAGCTCGGCGGTGAGGTCCGCGGCCGCCGCGTTCATGCCGGCGACGCGCCGGTTGTGCGCCGCGACGCGGCGGTTGTGCGCATCCGAGCGCGCGTTGTAGTCCTCGACCGCGCCGACGTTGGTGCGGTCGAGCGCGCGCAGCTCGCCTTCGAGCATCGCGCCCTCGCGCTCGATCGCCGCGAGCTCCGCATCGTTGTCCATCTTCTCGCGGTCGAGCGACGCCTTGCGGTCGGCGAGCACGTCCTCGCGGTCGGCGCAGGTCGCCCCGACCGGGCGCTCCGGCACGATCCACGCGCGCGAATAGCTCACCTGGGCCACGGCCGCCGGCGGCAGCGCGAGAACGAGAACTGCAAGGGCTTTCGCCGTGCTCATGAGATTTCCCCTGGAATGGCGCTTGACACAAGGGGGACCGCCCGGAGTATCGAAAGTTGATGATGCATTCGGACCACGTATAGTCGCGGCCCATGGAAACAGGAACATCCTTGCGCTCGCCATCGCGATCCCGTGGATGAAGATCCGGCTCGGGTGAAGCGGGCGCGTCCGCCGGCGGCGCCGCGCTGGTCGATCGAGGTACGCGAGGAGCGCGGCGTGCGCTACCTCCATTTCGGGTCCGAGTACGTGCAGGGCGCCATGCGCATCGCCCGCCCCTTCGCGCTCGAGCTCGAGTACACGCGCGACCTCATGCTGCCGCTGCTGCTGCGCGGCGATTCCTGGCCCGCGAGCGTGCTGCAGGTGGGCCTGGGCAGCGGCTCCGTCACCAAGTTCCTCAGCCGCCATCGCCCCGAGGCGCGCATCACCGTCGTCGAGCTCGTCGCGGAAGTCGTTGCCGCCGCCCGGCAATTCTTCCGCCTGCCGGAGGAATCCGGGCACCTGCGCATCGAGATCGCGGACGCACACGACTGGCTCGTCGGACGCCGGCGGACGTTCGACTTCATCGTGCTCGACGGATTCGACGACCGCGGCAACGCGGGCATGCTCGACACGGTGCCGTTCTACCTCAATTGCCTGGAGCACCTGTCACGCAGCGGCATGGTCTCGGTCAACCTGCTCACGCGGCGCAGGGGCGTGGCGGCGAGCGTCGAGCGCCTGCGCGCCGCGTTCGGCGAGCGCGCGCTGGTGCTGCCGCCGTCCGAGGCGGGCAATACGGTGGCGATCGCCGCGGCCGGAGCGAGCATCGAGGCCACCATGCCGCAGCTGCGAGACTCGGCACGCCGGCTCAGGGCCGAAACCGGGCTCGACCTGTCGTCCGCGCTGGCGCGTCTCGCCACGGCCCGGGGCGAGACGCTTCGGCTCTAGTTGCCGCCGCCTAACCGGGCCCGGGCCGCTCGCCGGCCTGCTTGGCGGCGTGGTGCGCCACCGCGAACGCGCGGTGCTCGTCGCCACCGTATTCCCTGAACGCGTTGTTGAACGCCTTCAGGAACGCTTCCTTCTGGTGCTCGTTGTACTGGTCCACCTGCGCCTTGGGCAGGTCCTCGATTGTGCGGTAAGGCATGGACGATTCCTCCAGGGAATGGCTCGCGCCGCGCGCCGCGTCCTCGGTCTCTTCGGTCTCCAGCAGCCCGCCGGCCAGCCCCATGGTGTTGCCGCCCGCGCGCCGCGCCGCATCGTGCGCGGCGGCGAACGCCACGCTCTCGTCGCAGCCGCCGTCGGAAGCGGCATTGAAGGCGTCCAGGAACGCCTCCTTCTGGCGGTCGTCGTAGGGAGCCACCTGCACTCGCGGCAGGTCTTGTATGCGCCGGTAAGTCATTCTCGTCTTCCCTTCAAAACGTGCGCGCGGCGGTAAGGGCAGCAAGCCCGATGCCAGTAGTCGTTTCGGTCCATGCCCCGAACGCGCGCGGTTGGTGCGTGCCCAAGCCCTACCGAGTCAATCAACGAGGAACGACCATGAACTGGGACCGCATCGAAGGAAACTGGAAGCAGCTCAAGGGCTCGCTCAAGGAAAAGTGGGGCAAGCTCACCGACGATGAGTTCGACACGATCGCGGGCAAGCGCGACAAGCTCGTGGGCAAGATCCAGGAGAAGTACGGCTGCTCGCGCGACGAAGCCGACGCGCAGGTTCGCGGCTGGGAAAGCACCTACGACCAGCAACCGCGGCACTGAGTTGCGGTCATCGCCGGTGCCGCGCGTGCGGCACCGGCGGTCGGCAAGGGCCGGACATCCGGCCCTTTTGTCTTTATAGTTCGCGCCATGAAGATCCGCACCGCCATGGGCCTCTCCTGCGCCCTCGCCGCGCAAGCCGCATGGGCCGGCTCGTGTCCCACGCTCTTGTCCTACAAGGTCACGGACATCCTCGGCCAGCCGCAGGACCTGTGCGAGCATGCCGGGAAGGTCGTGCTGGTCGTGAACACCGCGAGCTACTGCGGCTACACGCCGCAATACAAGGGCCTGCAGGCGCTGCACGAGCGCTACGGCAAGCGCGGGCTCGTGATCCTCGGCTTCCCGTCGAACGACTTCGGCCAGCAGGAGCCGGGCAGCAACAGGGAGATCGCGGACTTCTGCGATCGCACCTACGCGGTCAAGTTCGAGATGTTCGGCAAGACTTCGGTCGCGCCCGGCGCCTCGCCTTTCTTCGACGGCCTCGCCGGCGCAACGGGCGAGCGGCCGAAGTGGAACTTCCACAAGTACCTCATCGCCCGCGACGGCAGGACGGTCACCTCGTTCAAGTCGGCCGTCGAGCCCGAGTCGCCGCACTTCATCGACACGCTGGAAAAAGCCCTCGCGAGAAAGTAGGCACAGGCGCTTTGCGCGAGCGTAAGCTTGGCGGCCCTGTCCCCGGAAGGAGCCGCATCCATGGCCGCGTTCCTCTCGCTTCTGTACGGCAGCGCGTGTTACCTGGCGTTCCTCGCGACGTTTCTGTATGCGATCGCCTTCGTCGGAAACATCGGCGTGCCGCGATCCATCGACCTCGGACCGGCGGCGCCCGTCGGCGAGGCGCTCGCGATCAACCTCGCCCTGCTCGCCTTGTTCGCCGTGCAACACAGCATCATGGCGCGGCGTGGCTTCAAGAAATGGTGGACGCGGTTCGTGCCGTGGTCCGTCGAACGCTCGACGTTCGTGCTCGCGGCGACGGCCGCTCTCGCCTTGCTGTTGTGGCAATGGCGCCCCATCACGGAGCCGGTGCTGTGGCGGGTGGACGATACCGTGGGCGCGTCGATCCTGATGGCCGTGTTCTGGCTGGGCTGGGCGATGCTGCTGGCGAGCACGTTCCTCATCAACCACTTCGAGCTGTTCGGCCTGCAGCAGGTTTGGACGCGATTCCGCGGGCGCGACATGCAGCCGCCGCAGTTCCGCACGCCGCTCTTCTATCGCTACGTGCGGCATCCGATCTATGTCGGGTTCCTGCTC
Source organism: Usitatibacter sp. (assembly GCA_035719385.1). GTDB lineage: Bacteria > Pseudomonadota > Gammaproteobacteria > Burkholderiales > Usitatibacteraceae > Usitatibacter. The sequence goes on along the minus strand of DASTGG010000074.1, from coordinate 2,509 downwards.
GCCTTCTGGGCCACCCCGGTCATGACGGCCGGGCACCTGCTCTTCGCCGTGGCGACGACCGGGTACATCCTGATCGGCATCTGGTTCGAGGAACGCGACCTCGTGGCGTACTACGGCGGCCGCTATCGCGCCTACCAGAAGCAGGTCGGCATGCTGTTCCCGCGGCTGCGCGGCAAGGGCCCTGCGATCGCCGAAGAAGACCAGGCGAACGTTCGCTGAGCACTCCAGGAGGATGTCGATGCGCAAACGAATCGTGGCGCGGATCGCGGCGCCGGCCTGCACGGCCCTGTTGATCGCGCTGCCGGCGGCGGCGCAGAACGTGAAGGTGACGTCGCTCGGGAGCCACGACGGCGAGCTTTGCGCGCAGGACCGCGCGATGATCTTCGAGGATCCCAACGGCACGCGCATCCTCTACGATCCGGGCCGCACGGTGGCCGGCGCGAACGACCCGCGCCTGGGCAAGATCGACATCATCCTGGTCACGCACATGCATGGCGACCATGCCGGCAACGCGCACCTGAAGGCGGTGAACGCCGGCACCTGCGACAAGCCCGACGTGTTCGCGGTGGTCGCCACGCCCAACTCGAGCGCCGTGAACATCGCGCTCGCGAAGAAGGCGAAGATCGTGACGGGCAGCGAGATGCAGGCCTTCTTCGCGGCGAAGCTCAAGGCGAACGGCGGGCAGCCCACCGACTCGATCCTCGCGCGCTACGGCGGCAGCGTGACGGTAGGCGGGGTGAAGATCGCCACCGTCACCGCCATGCACAGCAACGGGCTCGATCCGGACTACATCGGGGGCGAGGTGGGCAAGGCGATGAAGGAGGCCGGCATGGCGGGCTACGTGGGCGAAGCCACCGGCTACGTGCTGCGCTTCAGCAACGGCCTCGTCGCCTACCTCTCCGGCGATACGGGCATCACCGCCGACCAGGAACGGGTGGTGCGCGGGCACTACGGCGCGAGGCTCGCCGTCATGAACATCGGCGACGGCTTCAGCACCGGCCCCGTCGAGGCGGCCTACGTGATCAACGAGCTGGTCAAGCCCAACGAGGTGATCGCATCGCACGTGAACGAGGCCGGCACGCAGGGCGGGAAGGTGCGCCCCGGATCGAAGACCGAGGCCTTCACGAAGCTCGCGAAGGTGCCGGTCCACATCCCGCTTTCCGGCAAGACGATGGAGTTCGACGCGAACGGGAAATGCGTGGCGGGTTGCTAGCGGTATACCCCGTCCCACTCGGCAGGCAACGCCACGCTCCTGCCGTCGGGCGCGACTTCCGGGCGATTCAACGCGAAGACCGTGTCGGGCCTGACGACGCTGTATTCCATGTACCCCATGCGCGCGATGGGCCGCATCGCGCCGGTATCGACGACGCCGTCCTTCACGAACGCGTCGTCGATATAGACAGCGACGACCGCACCGAACACGGCAGTGTAGCCGTGCCCTCCAACGCCCGGCAGCTCGACGATCTTCCAGACCTTGCACTCGAATGCCGCGGGGCTCTCGGCAACTCGAGGCGGCTTCACCAGGCGCGATGCGGCGGGCGTGAGGCCGGCGAGCTCGAATTCGTCCACGCCACGAGCCACGGCCGCCGAGCTGACGTTCATCGGCTCGCGTAGCGGCCAGGTCGCCAGCGAGCAGGTGAATTCGCCGGTCTCCTCGATGTTGGAAACCGAGTCCTTGTGCCCGTGCGACGAGAACATCACCATCGGCGGGCGGTCGCTCACGGCGTTGAAGAAGCTGTACGGCGCGAGGTTGCGGCGGCCGTCGGCGCTCACCGTCCCGATCCAGCCGATGGGTCTCGGCGCGACGAGCGCCTTGAAGGGATTGAAGCGCAGGCCGTGGTCGTTCTTCGCGGTGTCGTAGTGCATCGGGCAAGCATAACAAAGGGCCGCTCGCGCGGCCCTTGCAGGTGGGTGATTGGATCCCGGGCCATTGCGGCAATTGCCGCGCCCGGGATGACGCTGCCATCGCGGCGTTCGCCGCGCCCGGGATGACGATCAGGCGGCTTTCTTGTGCTCCGCCGGCTTCGTCTTGTCGAAGCTGAAAGCGCCCGCCTTGGCATCCACGTAGATCGTGTCCTTCGGCCCGAAGCGCCCTTCGAGGATCGCCTTCGAGAGCGGATTCTCGACCTGCTGCTGGATCGCGCGCTTGAGCGGCCGCGCGCCATACACCGGGTCGAATCCCGCCTTGGCGAGCTCGGAGACCGCCGCGTCCGTGAAGACGATGTCCATCTCCATGTCGCGCAGGCGCTTCTCGAGGTACTTGAGCTGCACACGCGCGATCGCGGCGATGTTCTTCTCGTCGAGCGCGTGGAAGACCACGATCTCGTCGATGCGGTTCACGAACTCGGGGCGGAAATGCGTCTTCACCTCGCCCATGACCGCGAGCTTCACGACCTGGTAGTCCTGGTCGGCCATCTGCTGGATCATCTGCGAGCCGAGATTCGACGTCATCACGATGACCGTGTTCTTGAAGTTCACGGTGCGGCCCTGGCCGTCGGTCATGCGGCCG
>DASTGG010000073.1:0-12241 GCA_035719385.1 Usitatibacter sp. | reverse complement strand
GCTCCAGTAAGCCATGCCCAAACAACTCCACGTCGACATCGTCAGCGCCGAGCAGCAGATCTTCTCGGGCGAGGCGGACATGATCATCGCGCCGGGCGAGGCGGGCGAGCTGGGCATCCTGCCCGAGCACGCGCCCCTGCTCACACGGATCAAGCCCGGGACCGTGCGCATCCAGCAGGGCGGGCAGGACACGGAAGTGATCTACGTCTCGGGCGGCATGATGGAAGTGCAGCCGGACCGCGTCACCGTGCTCGCCGATACCTCGATCCGGGCGCACGACCTGGACGAGGCGAAGGCGCTCGAGGCGGAGCGGCAGGCCAAGGAAGCGCTCACCAACCGAACCGGCGCCCTCGAGCTCGCCAAGGCACAGGCAGAGCTGGCGGAAGCGGCGGCGCAGCTCGCCGCGATCCGGAAATTGCGCCAACGCCGCTAGCCTTGGTGGTAGAATCTTCTCCAGGGGGGATCACGAAACTCCTTGATTAGAGGCGCAACGCATACGGGCAGGGGCCGAACCCCTGCCCTTTTTGTTTGCCCCCGTCTCGAGAGATCCCGATGCCTTCGAACTCCACTGCTTTGCAAGTCGTCGTGCTCGCCGCCGGCCAGGGCAAGCGCATGCATTCGGACCTTCCCAAGGTCCTGCACCCGCTCGGCGGGCGGCCCCTTCTCGCGCACGTCCTCGAAGCCGCACGCAGCCTCGAGCCCACGCGGCTTTGCGTCGTCATCGGCCATGGCGGCGAGCGCGTGCGCGAGGCGCTGGCGGCGCCAGACGTGGCGTGGGCCACCCAGGAAGAGCAGCTGGGCACCGGCCACGCCGTCATGCAGGCCTTGCCGCAGCTGGCCGCGGGCGGCACGGTCCTGGTGCTCTATGGGGATGTGCCGCTCATCGCGCCGCAGACCCTGCGCGCCCTCGTCGACGCGGCCGCCGGCGGGGCGCTCGCCCTCCTCACCCAGCAGCTCGAGAATCCGCGGGGCTACGGCCGCATCGTGCGCGATGGCGCGGGCCGCGTGGCGCGCATCGTCGAGGAGAAGGACGCGACGCACGAGGAGCGCCATATCCGCGAAGTCAACACGGGCATCCTGGCGGCCGCGCGCTCGCGCCTCGATCCGTGGCTCGCGCGCCTGCGCAACGACAACGCGCAGGGCGAGTACTACCTTACCGACGTGGTCGCCGCCGCCGTCTCGGAGGGCGTCGAGGTCGCGGTGAGCCACCCGGCGGCCGACCATGAATGCCTCGGCGTGAACAGCAAGACGGAGCTCGCCTTCCTCGAGCGGCGCTACCAGGAATCGCAGGCGGCGGCGCTGCTCGCCGCCGGCGTGACGCTCGCCGATCCCGCGCGCATCGACGTGCGCGGCACGCTGAAGTGCGGGCGCGATGTGTTCATCGATGTGGGCTGCGTGTTCGAAGGACAGGTCGAGATCCAGCATGGCGCGTCCATCGGCCCGTATTGCGTGCTGCGCGATGCGCACATCGGTGCCGGCACCGAGGTGAAGGCGTACACGCACATGGAGGACGCGAGGATCGGCGCCAACGCGCGCATCGGCCCGTACGCGCGCATCCGCCCCGGCACCAAGCTCGCCGACGACGTGCACATCGGCAACTTCGTCGAGGTGAAGGCGAGCGAGTTCGGCCGCGGCAGCAAGGCGAACCACCTGGCCTATGTCGGCGACTCCAGCGTCGGCAGCGCCGTGAACATCGGCGCGGGCACCATCACCTGCAACTACGACGGCGCCAACAAGCACCGCACGGTGATCGAGGACGACGTGCACATCGGCTCGGACGTCCAGCTGGTCGCGCCGGTGACGGTGGGACGCGGCGCCACCATCGGCGCGGGCACCACGATCTTCAAGGACGTGCCCCCCGGCGGCCTCACGCTCAATCCCAAGAAGCAGGAAGCGCGTCCCGACTGGAAGCGCCCCCGCAAGTCGAAATAGGCCGCGCGTCGTTGAACGGCAGCTTGCTGTCCGTTCCAACGGCCGCCCCGCCGTTCACCACCGCGCAGGAGGTCTCTTGTTGATCGTGATGAAGCGGTGCTCGACCGTGATGTAGCCTCCCGCGGTGAGGTCGCGGAAGATGCGGCTCACCATGTCGCGCGAGGCGCCCACGCGCTCGGCGATCTCCTGCTGCGTGAGCTTTTCCGGGATCACCAGCTTGCCGTCCTTCTCCACCGCCATGTTCAGCAGCAGCCGCGCCACGCGGCCGTAGACGTCCAGGAGCGCGAGGTCCTTGACGCTGTTGGTTGCCAGGCGGGCGCGGTCGATGATCCGCGAGATGATCTTGAGCGCGAAGTCCGGGTTCTTGCGGATCGCATCGAGCAGCGGCTCGCGCGAGACCACCGAGAAGCTGCTCGCCTCGAGCGTCATCACGGAGGCCGAGCGCGGCTTGCCGTCGAGCGCCATCTCGCCCACGTAATCGCCCGGCCCCTGCGTGTCGAGGATCATCTCGTGCCCCTCGGTATCCGAGATGAAGATCTTCACCTTCCCCGAAAGGACCACGAACACGGAGTCGCTCGAGTCGCCCTCGGTGATGAAGACCGTATGGCGCGGGTAGCTGCGGACGCGGCCGAGCGCGGCCAGCTCGCGCACGAACGGGTCCGCGATGGCGTTCAGCTGCGCAGGGGTCGGGGGATCCCCTATCAAGGTTGTTCTCGGGATCGCTGGAGACGGCCGCAGTCTAGCACCCCGCCCCTACGGCCGTTAAGGCGGCCGGGACGCGGACCGATGCGACACGGCGCACCGGGAGCGCAGGATTTTCGCTACTCCGGCTGTTGGCTATCCGGCTGATCCGCCCCGCGCCGCCGCGCATGATGGCCACTCGATCGCGGGTCTCCTCCTCTCCCGCGGTCTGCTGGGCGGCGTGAGGCCAAGAGCATGGCGCCCGAGCTTTGGACTCTCCCCGGTTCCAAGTGCCGGGGAGAGCTTTGTTTTGCGGGAAGCGCCGCGCGCCGTGAGAGAATGACCGCCATGTGCGGAATCGTCGGCGCGATCGCCAATCGGGACGTCGTCCCCATCCTGACCGAAGGCCTCAAGCGCCTCGAATACCGTGGCTACGATTCGGCCGGCATCGCGGTGCTCGATGGCGGCATCCGCCGCGTGCGGCGCGTGGGACGCGTCGCCGAAATGGAAGGCGCGGTGCGCGCGGAGAAGCTGAAGGGCATCGTCGGCATCGCCCACACGCGCTGGGCCACCCATGGCGGCGTCACCGAGCCGAACGCCCACCCGCACGTCTCCAGCAACGAGATCGCGGTGGTGCACAACGGCATCATCGAGAACCATGAGGAGCAGCGCCAGCGGCTGCGCGCGCTCGGCTACGCCTTCGAGTCGCAGACGGATACCGAGGTCGTCGCGCACCTGATCCACCATTACTTCCGCGAGCACGGCGACCTCCTGGAGGCGACGCGCAAGGCCGCCGCCGACCTGCACGGCGCCTATGCGATCGGCGTGGTCGCGCTGGCCGACCCCGACACCATGACGGGCGCGCGCATGGGTTGCCCCCTCGTCCTCGGGCTGGGTGACGGCGAGAATTTCCTCGCCTCCGACGTGTCGGCGCTCATCGCGCAGACGCGGCGCGTGATCTATCTCGAGGATGGCGACGTCGTCGCGCTGAATCGCTCGGGCGTGCGCATCGTGGATGCGAAGGGTGCCGCGGTCGAGCGCACGGTGCACCTCTCGGAGATGAGCGCGGACGCGGTGGACCTGGGCCCCTACCGCCATTACATGCAGAAGGAGATCCACGAGCAGCCGCGGGCGGTCGCGGACACGCTCGAAGGCCTCATCGACGGCGGGGTGCACGCGGACGCGCTTTTCGGCGCCGGCGCGCAGGAGGTGCTCCGCGACGCGAGCGGCGTGCTGATCCTCGCCTCGGGCACGAGCTACTACGCGGGCCTCATCGCGCGATCGTGGATCGAGACCATCGCCCGCGTGCCGTGCAACGTGGAGCTCGGCCACGAGTACCGCTATCGCGACTCGATCCCGAATCCGTCGCAGCTCGTGGTGACCATCTCGCAATCGGGCGAGACGCTCGACACGATGGAAGCGCTCAAGCGGGCGAAGGAGCTGGGACAAAGGAACACGTTTTCGATCTGCAACGTGCGCGAGAGCGCCATCCCACGCGCATCGCGTTTCGTGTTCTACACCCGCGCCGGGGCGGAGATCGGCGTGGCCTCGACGAAAGCCTTCACCACGCAGCTCGCCGCGCTCTTCACGCTGGCGCTGGGGCTTGCGAAGGCGAAGGGCCTGCTCGATGCGCAACGCGAGGCCGGTGCGATCGAGCAGCTGCGCTACGTGCCCGGCCACATCCAGCACGCGCTCAACCTCGAGCCGCAGATCCAGGCGTGGGCCGACCGTTTTGCGCTGCGCGAGCATGCGCTTTTCCTGGGGCGCGGGATCCACTATCCCATCGCGCTCGAGGGCGCGCTCAAGCTCAAGGAAATCTCGTACATCCATGCGGAGGCCTATCCCGCCGGGGAGCTCAAGCACGGCCCGCTCGCGCTCGTCGATGCCGCGATGCCGGTCGTGGTCATCGCGCCGAACGATTCCCTGCTCGAGAAGGTGAAATCCAACATGCAGGAAGTGCGCGCGCGCGGCGGCGAGCTCTACGTCTTCGCCGACCTCGACAGCCACTTCACCGAGAGCGAGGGCGTGCACGTGATCCGCACGCCGCGCCATGCGGGCCTGCTCTCGCCCATCGTGCACGCGGTGCCCGTGCAGCTGCTGGCCTACCACACGGCGCTGCGGCGCGGCACGGACGTCGACAAGCCCCGCAACCTGGCCAAGTCGGTGACCGTCGAGTAGCGGTTCCGTGCCGTTCGGCGGCCCGCGTTGCCGCTGCGCCGGCGCCTGACTACGATGCGCCGCATGTCCTCGACCAGGCAGACCTTCTACGAGGTCCTGGGCGTCAAGCGCAGCGCGAAGTCGGACGACATCGCGCGGGCCTACGCACGCCTGCGCGCGAGCATGCAGAAGGACACCACGGCACCCGACGCGCGCCTCGCCGCGGTCGCGAAGGTCGCCTACGCCACGCTTTCCGACCCGGACGCCCGCGCGGAATACGACGAATCGCTCGGAGCCGCTCCGGTGCGGTTCGGCCGCACGCGTATCGTCGCGGCGAGCGTCGCCGCGCTGATCGTGGGCGCGGGCGTGGCCTATTACTTCCTCGCGCGCTCCGCCGGCACTGCGCCCGGCGCCCCCGCCTTCGACGTGCCGCGGCTGCTCGAATCGGTCGGCTCGCGCATCGGCCACCTGCAGGCGGCAGAGGTCTCGGGACAGGTGCGCGAGCTCGGCCTCGCGGTGGAAACGGGCGACAACGAAATGCTCACCACGTGCCGCGGCATCGAGGCCGGCGCCTCCCTCACCGTCGTCGAAGGCAAGGCATCGCTGCGCGCCGAAGTCGCAGGCACGGATCCCGCCGCAGAGCTGTGCCGCTTGAGCGTGAAAGGGGCCCGCGCTGCGGTGAAGCTCCGTGGCGGCGTGCCCTCCTCGCAGGAGCAGCTCCAGGCCGTCGTCATCGCGAACGGCGTGGCGCAGGCGCGCGCGGTCAAGGTGGGACGGCGGGTGACGACCGCGCAGGGGCCGGCATTCACCATCGAGCCCGCCACGGCGCTGCCCAACGGAACGCCGCTGTTCGATTCGCGCGAGCAACTGGTGGGACTGGTCATCGCGCCGCACGAATACGGCGAAGGGCGCGTCGTCGGGCTGCCCGCATCGCGCATGGAAACGCCACGGGAAAGCGCATCGCCTCCCGCGCCCGCGGCCGTTACGCCGCGCACGCCGGAGACGATGGTGGCGCAGGGGTTCACGACGCTGTGGAAGGAGGAGAACAACGAGCGGCTGGGCGAGGTGCTCGACGACGTGGACACGGGCAAGGTCGGCCTGCCGATCGCGCACTGGACGCGATGGAAGGGCGTGGACGGAGCGCAGCATTCGAACCACTGCATCGTCACGTTCGGCGAGGAGGAGGACCTCGTCGCGGACTACGAGCAGTATCCCTCGCGCCGAGGCGACGAGATGTACCGCTTCTGCGCGCTCACGCGTTTCCAGGTCGACCTCGACGACCTGCCCGTGGGCGAGTACCACTTCACGACGCTGGTCGATGGCAAGCCCGTCGCCCAGGCCTCGATCCGCCTAGAACGCCGCCTCGTCACTCCGGCGCGCCTCGCCGTGCTGGTGATCGTGGCGGGTCTCGCGCTGCTTGCGTGGGTGCGGAGGCGTCGCGCGCGCGCGTGATCGCGCGCGTCTCGCCGATCTTCATCACGTCGAAGGCTTCCACCGGCAACCCCTGCTGTTCTCGCAGTCGGGCCAGAACCCGCGGCGGCTCGTCGAGCGGCTCGTCGGTGAGGTCCTCGAAGGTGCCCCAATGCATGCCGATGGCGCGCGCGGCCCTGAGGTCGCTGCGGACTTGCAGCGCTTCGGGCACGTCCACGTGCATCGTCTGCATGAACCAGCGCGGCGCGTAGGAGCCGATCGGGATCAGCGCCAGGTCGAAGGGGCCGAGGCGCGCGCCGATGTCCTGCGTGTCGCGCGAAAGCCCGAGATCGCCGGTGTGGATCATGCGAAGCCCGCCGACGTCCATCGCCCATCCGCCCCAGAGCGTCTGGTTGCGGTCCCATGGCGTGCGCTGGCTCCAGTGCTGCACGGGGACGAGCGTGAAGCGCGCACCGCCGGTGTCGCGGGCTTCCCACCAGTCGAGCTCCTGGACATTGCCGATGCCGTTGTCGGCGAACCATGCCTTCAACCCCAGCGGCACGAGGAAGAGCGGCGAGCCGTGGCGCGAGGCGGCGAGCGCCTTCACCGTGGGCAGGTCGAGATGGTCGTAGTGGTTGTGCGAGATGAGCACCACGTCGATGCGCGGCAGGTCCTCGATCTCCAGCGGCAACGGCACCGCGCGCGTCGGGCCGGCGAAGGACAGCGGCGAGGCGCGTTGCGAGAACTGCGGGTCGGTGAGGATGTTGAGGCCGCCCGCCTGGACGAGGAATGCCGCATGCCCGATCCAGGTGAGCCGAGGCTGTGCGGACGGCGCCGCGATCGCCGCGATGTCGGCCTTCATGACGGGTATGGGCCAGCCGCCGGGCGGCGCGGGCGGCGGCAGGCCTTCGCGAAGCTGCTGCCACTTCCAGCGCCAGAAGCTTTGCCGCGGCCCGTGCGGATAATTGTTGTGGAAGCCGTCCGGGCCGCGATGCGGGGAGGCGGTATCCGAGGCGGCAAGCGTGGATGTCAGCAGCACGAAGGCTGGTGCCAGCATAATGGCTGGCCATCTTCTTCTTCGCGGCATCGTTGGTAACCCCAATGTCGGCACCCTCCTGGACGAAAGGCTCGCTCCTGGCGCTCGGGTTGCTGACCATCGCCTACCTCGTGCCCGGCCTGCTCGGCCACGAGCCGTGGAAGCCGGACGAACCTTACACGTTCGGCGTGGTGCGCACGATGCTCGCGTCGCACGACTGGCTGGTGCCCATGGTGAGCGGGCTGCCGTTCGTGGAGAAGCCGCCGCTGTACTACTGGGTGGCGGCGCTCTTCACGACGGCGCTCTCGCCGGGGCTCGCGCCGCACGACGCGGCGCGGCTCGCGACGACCTTCTTCGTGGCCGTGAGCCTGCTCGCGACGGCGGCCGCCGCGCGGCTTTGCTGGGGCAACGGCGCCGGCGCCATCGCCGTGCTGTTGTTCCTCGGCACGCTCGGGCTCGAGGGCCACGCGCAGCGCATGCAGGTGGACCATGCGCTCATGGCCGGGTTCGCCCTCGCGGTGCTCGGCTTCGCGGGATTCAGCCAGCGCCGTGCGTGGTCGGGCGTCGTGCTCGGCCTGGGCATCGGCGTGGGCTTTCTCGCCAAGGGGCTGCTCGCGCCGGGGGCCATCGGGCTCGCCGCCGTGATGCTGCCCATGTTCTTCCGCGAATGGCGCGGCGGCGGGTATGAGCGGCAACTGGGCTATGCGATCCTCGTCGCAGCGCCGGCGATGCTGCCCTGGCCGGCGCTGCTGTGGCTGCGCGACCCGCTGCTTTTCCACGAGTGGTTCTGGGAGAACAACGTGGGCCGCTTCGCCGGATTCTCCATCGGCAAGCTGGGCGGCACCTCGGAGCCGGGATTCTGGCCGCAGACGCTGCCGTGGTTCCTTTTTCCGCTGTGGATCTTCGCGCTCGGCTCGCTGCGCCGCGAGGGGCGCAACGCCGGCCGGCAGCCCGGGATGCAGATCGGCATCACCCTCACGCTGGTCGTGGGCCTCGTGCTGCTTACATCGGCCTCCGGGCGCGCGATCTACGCGCTTCCCCTCCTGCCGCCGCTGGTGCTCATGTCGATCAGCTCGGCCCGGACCCCCGAGGCGAACCTGGCGGGCGCGCTGCGCATCACGTCCATCGCGATCGGGGCGTTGGCCATCGTCTTCCTGTGGGGGGTGTGGGCGGCGGTGCTGGCGACGCACCGCGTGCCGGAATGGACCCGGCTGCACGAGCACCTTCCCGTGCCGTTCGACATGCCGCTCGACCCATGGGCCGTGGGGAGCGCAGGCGCCCTCACGGCCGGCTTCGTGCTGCTGGTCGCGCTGCGCACCCGCTTGCCTCGCCCGGCGCTGATGTTGTGGGTGGGCGCGGTGGCGCTTTCATGGGGGCTCGCGATGACGCTCCTGCTCCCGTGGCTCGATGCGTCGAAGGCTTATCGCGAGGTCTTCGGCGATGCGGCCCGGCACCTGCCCCCGGGAACGCGATGCGTCGTGCTGTATGGCCTGGGCGAGAGCGAGCGCGCCATGGTCGATTACTACATGCACGTGACGCCTCGCACCGCCGGCGTGCGGGAAGACGAATGCGAGGCGGCGCTCTGGATGGGCAGCTCGAACACGCTGCACCATTACCCGGATGCGCGCGTGTGGCGGCCCATCTGGTCGGGCAGCCGCCCGGGCGAGATGTGGGAGCGCTTCGAGCTCTTCACGCGCGCGGCAAAATAGCGCCATGGAAACGAAACCGACGCAGGGCGCCCTCGAGGGGCTCAAGGTCCTGGAGATGGGCACGCTCATCGCGGGCCCGTATTGCGCGCGATTGCTGGCGGAGTTCGGCGCCGAGGTGATCAAGATCGAAACGCCGGGCGAAGGCGACCCGCTGCGCAAATGGCGCAAGTTGCACGAGGGCAATTCGCTGTGGTGGTACGCCCAGGCGCGCAACAAGAAGTCCGTCGCCGTGAACCTGAAGGAGGCGGACGGCCAGCGCATCGTGCGCGAGCTCGCGTCGCAGGCCGACATCGTGGTCGAGAACTTCCGCCCCGGCACGCTGGAGAAGTGGGGCCTGGGCTACGACGTCCTGCGCGAACGCAATGCGGGGCTCATCATGGTCCGCCTTTCGGGCTATGGGCAGACGGGCCCGTACCGCGACCGGCCGGGCTTCGGCGCGATCGGCGAATCCATGGGCGGCCTGCGCTACGTCACCGGCTTTCCCGATCGCGCGCCCGTGAGGCCCAACATCTCCATCGGGGACTCGCTCGCCGCCATGTTCGGCGTGATCGGCGCGCTCACCGCCCTGCACCACCGCACGCAGTCGGGCGTGGGCCAGGTCGTCGACGTGGCGCTGTACGAGGCCGTCTTCGCGATGATGGAGTCCACGTTGCCGGAGTACGGCTACGACGGGACCGTGCGCGAGCGCGCCGGCGCCGCGCTGCCGGGCATCGTGCCTTCCAACACGTACCCCTGCGCCGACGGCCGCTATGTCGTCGTGGGCGCCAATGCCGATTCGATCTTCAAGCGGATGATGCGCGCCATCGGGCGCGACGACCTCGCGGCGGATCCCGCGCTCGCCGACAATGCCGGCCGCGTGAAGCGGACCGCGGAGATCGACCGCGCGATCAGCGAGTGGACCTCCAGGCACGACCTCGACACCGTCCTGCAGGTGCTCGAAAAGGCGGAGGTGCCGTCCGGGCGCATCTATTCGATCGCGGACATCGTGAAGGACATGCATTACCAGGCGCGCGGAATGGTCGAGCGCCACAAGCTCGGGCCGCACGAGCTGCTGCTCCCCGGGATCGTCCCGAAGCTGTCGGCCACGCCGGGCGGCACGCGCTGGATCGGGCCGCGCCTGGGCGAGAACACCGACGAGGTGCTGCGGCAGATCGGCTACGACGAGGAGCGGATCGCGGAGCTTCGCCGCCGCGGCGTGGTCTCCTGAGCGCGGAGTAAAATCGTCGGGATCACCCGGCTCCAACCCCATGCGCATCTACGTGAACGACGTCGCCGTGCGCGACGGATTCCAGATCGAGAAGGTCTTCGTGCCGACCGCGACGAAGGTCGAGCTCATCAACCAGCTCGCGCGCACCGGGCTGCACAAGATCGAGGCCACGTCGTTCGTCTCTCCCAAGGCCGTGCCGGCGCTCGCGGACGCGAAGGAGGTGCTGGCCGGGATCGATCGCGTGCCCGGCGTGATCTACGTCGCGCTCGTCCCTAACGTGCGCGGCGTGCAGAACGCGGCCGCGGCGCCCAGGAAGCCCGACGAGGTGAACGGCGTGGTGTCCGCCTCCGAGACGCACAACCGCGCCAACATCAACCGCACCCACGAGGAATCGCTCGCGGAGCTGCCGGCGATGCTGAAGGCGGCGCGCGACGCGGGCCTGAAGATCACGATGAGCCTGTCGACCACGTTCGGCTGCCCGTTCGAGGGCCACGTGCACGAGGACGTGGTGTTCGAATTCGTCGAGCGCTTCCGCGAGCTGGGCTTCGACGGCATCTCGCTCGCCGACACCACCGGCATGGCGAACCCGCGGCAGGTGCGCGAGCTCACCGAAAAGGTCCTCGAGCGTTTCCCGGCGCCCGACGAAACCTATTACACGCTGCACTTCCACAACACGCGCGGCATGGGGCTCGCGAACGTCGTCGCCGGCATCGAGGCCGGCGTGCGCTCGTTCGACGGCTCCGTATCCGGCCTCGGCGGCTGCCCGTTCGCCCCGGGCGCCACGGGCAACATCTGCACCGAGGACATGGTGAACATGCTCGAGGACATGGGCTGCGACACGCGCGTGGACCTCGCCAAGCTGCTCGCCGTGGCGCGCCGCATCCCCGCGGTCGTCGGCCATGACACGCCCGGCCAGGTCATGAAGGCCGGGCAGACGCTGGAGCTGCACGAGCCTCCCGAATTCCTGAAGACCTAGAGAACAACACGTCGTTGCCGGCGAAGCCCGGCCTCGGATTCTGACAAGACCAACGAGGAGAAGAGAGATGAAGCGTTTCATGCGGGCGTTGCTCGCGATGCTGGTGGGCGTGGCGATCGCCGCCACGTCGTGGGCGCAGGCCCCCGAGAAGAAGAAGATCACCATCGCGGTCGGCGGCAAGAACCTGTTCTATTACCTGCCGCTCACCGTCGCCGAGCGCCTCGGCTACTTCAAGGAAGAAGGGCTCGAGGTGGAGATTCCCGATTTCGCGGGCGGCGCCAAGGCGCTGCAGGCGCTGGTCGGCGGCAGCGCCGACATGGTGTCCGGCGCCTACGAGCACACCATCAACATGGCCGCCAAGAAGCAGCCCATCAAGGCCGTGGTCCTGCAGGCCAAGTACAGCTCGATCGTGCTCGTGCTGCCCAAGGCGAAGGCGGCGAGCTACAACGGCGGCAAGGGACTGAAGGGGCTCAAGGTGGGCGTCACCGCGCCGGGCTCCTCGACCAACATGTTCGTGAACAACCTGCTGGTGAAGGCGGGGCTCAAACCGACCGACGTCTCGATCGTGGGCGTGGGCGCCGGTTCGGGTGCGGTCGCCGCGATGGAGAAGGGCGAGATCGACGCGCTCTCGAACCTCGATCCCGTCGTGACGCAGCTCGAGTCCACCGGCAAGTTCGTCGCCGTGGCCGACAGCCGCACCGAGAAGGGCATGAAGGAGATCTACGGCGGCGACTACATGGCCTCGGTCATCTACCTCAACGCCGACTACATCCAGAAATACCCGAACACGGTGCAGGCCGTGGTGAACGCGATGGTGCGCGCCGACAAGTGGATCGCGAAGGCCACGCCGCAGCAGATCGTGGACCTGATGCCGAACGAGTACAAGGCGGGCAATCCGACGCTCTACAAGGACGGGCTGCTCAAGAACATGATCGGCTACTCCGAGGACGGCACCATGTCCCTCAAGGCGGCCGAGAACGTCTACAAGGTGCTGCGGCAGTTCGAGCCTTCCGTGATGAGCGCCGGCAAGATCGACCTCAATTCGACCTTCGACAACTCGTTCGTGAGAAAAGCCAACGCGAAGTACAAGTGATGGCAGCGAGTCGCCGCTGAAGGCGTGCGGGCCGTGACCG
>DASTGG010000072.1:0-8438 GCA_035719385.1 Usitatibacter sp. | reverse complement strand
ACCTTCCAGCGCGCACCGGGCGAGGCGACGGGCACGTTCGCGATGGAAAGCGCGATGGACGAGCTGGCCTACGAGCTGGGCATCGATCCGCTCAGGCTGCGCCTCGTCAATCACGCGGACGTCGAGCCCTCGAGCGGCAAGCCGTGGTCGAGCAAGAAGCTGCGCGAGTGCTACGAGCAGGGCGCGCGCCGCTTCGGCTGGTCGCGCCGCTCGGCGAAGCCCGGTTCCATGCGCGACGGGAAGTGGCTCGTCGGCTGGGGCGTGGCCACGGCGACCTATCCCGCGCATCGGCAGGAAGCCCACGCGACGGCGATCCTGAATGCCGATGGCACTTACGTGATCCGCTCCGGCACGCAGGACCTCGGCACCGGCACGTACACGATCTGCAGCCAGGTGGCGGCCGACACGCTCGGCGTGCCGGTCGAGAAGGTGCGCTTCGAGCTCGGCGATACGCGATATCCGCGCGCGCCGGTGTCGGGCGGCTCGATGACCGCGGCGAGCGTGGGGCCCGCGGTGCGTGCGGCGTGCGTGGCGTTGAAGGAGAAGATCGACGCGGGGGGCAGGGCGCCGTTGCAGGCCGAAGGCAGCGCGAAGCCCGCTGCCGAGGACGAGGAGAAGAAGACGCATGCCGAGCGCTCGTTCGGCGCGATCTTCGGCGAGGTGCGCGTCGACCCGGACCTGGGCATCATCCGCGTGCCGCGCATCGTCGCCGTCTACAGCGTGGGCCGCGTGTTGAACGCCAAGACCGCGGCGAGCCAGTTCCAGGGCGGCATCGTGATGGGCGTCGGCATGGCGCTGATGGAGGAGAGCGTGCTCGATCGCCGCACCGGGCGCATCGTGAACGGCAACCTGGCCGAGTATCACGTTCCCGTGAA
The DNA here is from genome assembly GCA_035719385.1 of Usitatibacter sp. Taxonomy (GTDB): domain Bacteria; phylum Pseudomonadota; class Gammaproteobacteria; order Burkholderiales; family Usitatibacteraceae; genus Usitatibacter. The sequence continues at coordinate 7,563 of DASTGG010000072.1, read as the reverse complement.
CGCGGACATCGGCGCGATCGACGTGTCCTGGGTCGAGGAGAACGACACCGAGTTCAACGATATCGGCGCCCGCGGCATCGGCGAGATCGGGATCACGGGCGTGGCGGGGATGCTCGCGAACGCGGTGTACCACGCGACCGGCAAGCGCGTGCGCCGCCTGCCCATCACCCTCGACAAGCTGCTCTAACCCGGGGACGCACCCCGGGGTGCGTCCCCGGGTGAAGAAGCTATTGCGGCTGGATGTTGAGCTGCCTGGCCAGGGCGCTGAAGCGCTCGACGTCCTTGGCGATGACCGCGGCGAACTGCTCGGGCGTGCTGCCGACGGGCTCGAGGCTGCGTGTTGCGAATTCTTTCTTCCCGTCGGCGCCCTGCACGTACTTCGCGACCTCCGACTGGATGCGCGTGACGATCGCGGACGGCGTCCCGGCCGGCGCGACGAGCCCGTACCAGAACGTCGAGTCGAATTCGCGAAGGCCGACGTTCGCGCCGGCCTCGCTGAAGAGCGGCACGCCGGGCATGGACGGCGTAGGCACGGTGACGGCATAGGCCTTCAACCGGCCGGCGGCCACGAGCGGCGTCGATGCGCCGGGGTTGTCGAGGAACAGCGAGACGCGGTCCGACATGAGCTCCGGATAGATCTGCGACGAGCCCTTGTACGACACGTCCTCCATCGACGTCCCGGTGAGCGCCTTCATCTGCAGGCTGAGCAGGTAGCCGAGCGTCGAGCTGCCCACGTTGGCGAAGTTGAGCTGGCCCGGATTCGCCTTCGCGAAGGCCACGAGCTCGCCCAGCGTCGTGGGCTTGAGCTGCGGGCTGCCGACGAGCACGTACGACGTGACCGCCACGAGGGTGATCGGCTGGAAGCTCGTGAGGGGGTGGTAAGGCACGCCCTTCTGCAGAACGAGCGCCGCCGGGTGCGTGCTCGAGGTCGCAAGCCCGATGGTGTAGCCGTCGGGCGCGGCGGTGGCGACCGCATTCGCGCCGATGGTGCCGCCCGCGCCGGGCCGGTTCTCGACGACCACCGGCTGGCCCAGCGCCTGCGTGAGCGCCGCGGCGACCGAGCGCGCCACACCGTCCGTGCCGCCGCCGGGCGGGAAGGGAACGACCAGCTTCACCGGGTGGGCCGGCCAGCCTTGCGCGAACGCGTTGGCGGCGAAAGCGAGGGCGAGGGCGAGCAGCGATGCGATCCGGCGCAGTCGGGCCATGGCTACTCCCTTTCCCATTCGACGCGGTTGCGAAGCGCCGGATAGCCTTCGATCTGCACCTCCACGACGTCGCCTTCGTTCAGGAACACGGGCGGCTTCTGGATGATGCCGATGCCGAGCGAGGTGCCGGTGGTGATGACGTCGCCCGGGTCGAGCGTCATGCGCGCGGTGATGTACTCGAGGATCTCCGCCACGGTGTGCACCATGTCGCTCGTGGAAAACCGCTGCCGCTCCTGGCCGTTCACGCGGCACACGAGCGTGAGACGCTGCGGATCGATGCCGCGCGCCGGGATGAGCGCGGGCCCCATGGGCCCGAACGTGTCCACCGCCTTGAGCGGCACGACGATGCTGCCCGATTCCACCGGTCGCGGGATGATCTTCGCGGTGAGGTCGTTGCAGACGGTGTAGCCGCCCACGTAATCGAGCGCATCCTTCGCCTTCACGCGGCTCGCCGTGCGGCCGATGACCACCGCCAGCTCCGCCTCGAAATCGAGCTTGTCGACGACCTTCGGCACGCGGATGGGATGCTCGTGGCCCACCGCGCAACGCGGCAGCTTCGCGAAGAGCTCGGGATGCTTGTTGAACGGCAACCCTTCGTTCTTCGCGAGCGCCCGGTAGTTGTAGCCCAGGCCGAGGAAGGCCGCGGGCGTCGTGGGCGACAGGAACTGCGCGCTTTCCGCGGCGACCGAGCGGCCCGCGGCGATCGCTTCGCGCGCGTGCGCTTGCGCGCTTTCGAGCGCGCCGTTGCCGGCCGCCATCAGCGTCGAGACGTCCTGGAATGCCGGGTTCTGCCATGCGGGCAGCTCGACCAGCCGGTCGCCGATCCATGCGGCGGCCGCGGGCTTGCCGGCGGCTCCCTTGATGCGCGCGAGCAGCATGTGCGAACTCCTCCCTGCGGAAAGTGTGCGCGTTGCCCTTCGGGGTTGTCGACGCCCATGATCGAACGCAAAGCGGGATCGATGCGCGCCCGGCGCAGTCCAAATGCCCATGGCCAGGCTTTCCGAAACGGACCTCGACCGCCTCGAGGCCTATCTCGATGCGCCGGAGCGCACATCGACCGCGATGCCGCTCGACATGGCGCAGGGGCTGCTCGCGGCGGTGGCGAGCGCGCCGTCTCCCGTCCCGCAGTCGCGATGGCTCGCCGAGGTGCTGGGCGCGGATCCCGCTTTCGCCTCGCCCGCGGAAGAAAGCGAGATCACCACGCTGCTCGCGCGCTTCGCCGAGGACATCGCACGGCAGTTGAACGAGGGCGAAGGCTTCGACTTCATCCTCTACGGCGACGACGACGACCTCGCGCCCTGGGCGCAGGGCTACCTCCAGGGCGTCGAGCTCGCCGATCCGCGCTGGGACGAAGTCGCGGACGAGGAAGACCTCGACAACATCCTGTTTCCGTTCCTGGCGCTCACGGGGGACGCGAAGGAGATGGCGCTCGAGGCCGGCGAGGACTGGATGAGCGAGGAGGAGGAGGCGAAGATGCTCGCCGACATCCGCGAGAATTTCGCGAGCCACCTCTTCGACGTGCGGCAGTACTTCTTCGAGAAGGGCGTTCCGCAGACCTTCCGGCGCGAGGCGCCGAAGGTGGGCCGCAACGACCCCTGTCCCTGCGGCAGCGGGAAGAAATACAAGAATTGCCACGGCGCCGAGGGATAACCGGCGGGGCTGGCGGTGTTCTCACCCCCATGGGACCCCCGGCCTCGGTCGCGCGGCGCGCCATGGCGGTGGCGCTGGTGGCCATGGCGTATTGGGCCGGCGTCGCCCGCGCGCAGGACGAGGGTGAGCCCGCGCTGCGTGCGCGATATGCGGCGTTCGCAACGGCCCAAGTGCGCGACGCGGCGGGGCAGCCGCTGCAGATCGAGTCCCGCGACGAGTCCCGCCGCATCATGGGCGAGATCTACGCGCTGCTGCCGTACTCCTTCGACGCGGTCGCCGCGGCGCTGAAGGACCCGGCGCATTGGTGCGAGATCCTCCTGCTGCACCTCGACACCAAGGATTGCGCCGTGACCCATGGCGCGACCCGGCCGGTGCTGCATGCCGGCGTGGTCTCGCATTACGACCAGCCCGCTTCCACCGCCTATCGCGTCGACTTCGGCTACCGGCTGGTCCGCGACTCGCCGGCCTACATCGAGGCGCGGCTCGTCGCCGACGACGGTCCGATCGACACCACGGATTTCCGCATCGTGTTCGAGGCGATGCGCGCCGCCGACGGCGCCACGTTCGCGCACATGTCGTACGCGTACTCCTATGGACGGATGTCGGATCTCGCCGTGCGCTTCTATCTCGCGACGTTCGGGCGCGGCAAGGTGGGATTCACGGTGGTGGGACGGGGCGCCGGCGGGGGGCCGCAGTACATCGGCGGCATGCGCGGCGTGGTGGAGCGCAATACGATGCGCTACTACCTCGCGGTGGAGGCGTGGCTCTCCGCGCTAGGGCTGCCGCGCGATGCGCGCATCATGGCGGCGCTGCGCAACTGGCACGCGGCGGTCGAGCGCTATCCGCGCCAGCTGCGCGAGCTCTCCGAGCGCCGCTACCTCGACATGAAGCGGCGCGAGCTCGGCTTGCCGCCGGAGTGATCTCAAAGCAGCTGCGAAGTGCGGCGGGCCGAGGCCTTGGCCTTCATGATCGCGCGGCCCGCGAGGAACCACGCGAGGCACAGGATGAGCGAGTTGATCGTCTCGTCCGTGGCCGTGCTGACGGGCGCCTTGAAGAGCGCGTCAATGGAATAGCTGCGTTCGCCGTTGCCGTTCATGGTGACTCTCCCTGTGTCGTCCCAGCGGGGTTCGGCGCGCCGCCGGCACCCGCACCGCGAGGCGGCGGCAGTTGCCGATTGCGTAGATTCCGAAAACGCGCGGGGCCATGGTTCGACGGGTTCCTGTATCCGAGCTGCACGACCTCCTTATGCATGGCCCATGCCAAGGCAAAAATTTCCGCTAATTCAGGGCGCTCGGGACGGCGACGCAGGGCCGGCTGGGGAAATTAGCCCGCCCCCGGGCCAATTCCCCCACACGGGTCAGCGATTATTGGCCAAAGTCGTTCGGCCCGCGGTCGGGGAAGAGCCCCCGGCCGATGCGGGGATGGGTGCGCGGCTCGACCACGAAGAGGTCGTTGTCGCGCACGGGCTCGACGACCACCACGTCGTACGCGGGGGCGGTGGCATATTCGCGCTCCACGATCGCCGGCGCGGGCTGGGACGGCTCGTCATAATACACGGTCACGCGGTCGGCCTCGCCCGGCTGCAGCGGCCCGAAATGCGGCTCGGTGACGATGACGCGCTCGGTGTCGCGGTTGGTTCCGTACCAGGCGTCGCCCGGCGCGGCGAAGGCGCCGGTGGCGGCGAGGGCCAGCGTGGCGCCGGCAAGAGCGGTTCGAATCGGTTTCATGGTGCCTCCTGTTGTTCTCCAATCATTTGTGACGAGGGCAACGCAGCCGAGTTCGGGTCTTCGCGTAAGACCTTTCCCTCAGAACATGAAGCCGGGAAGCCACAGCGAGAGCTGCGGCACGTACGTGACGATCACGAGGAAGACCATGAGCACGGAAAGCCATGGCAACGCGGCGCGCACCACTTCCATGATCGACATGCCGGTGATGCCCGAGGTCACGAAGAGGTTCAGCCCGACGGGGGGCGTCACCATGCCGATCTCCATGTTCACCGTCATGATGATGCCGAGGTGCACCGGGTCGATCCCCATCCGCGTGGCGATCGGGAAGAGGATCGGCGCGAGGATGAGGATGATGCCCGTGGGCTCCATGAAGTTGCCCGCGATGAGCAGCATCACGTTCACGACGACGAGGAACTGCCACGGCGCCATGCCCCAGGAGACGATCTGCTCGGCGATGGTCTGGGGGATGCGCTCGGTCGTGAGCACGTAGGCGAAGAGCAGGGCGTTGGCGATGATGAACATGAGCATCACCGTCACGCGCGCCGCATCCACCAGCACGCGCGGCGAGTCCTTCAGGCCGATGTCGCGGTAGACGAATACCGCGACGAGGAACGCGTACACCGCCGCAACGGCCGCGGCTTCCGTCGGCGTGAAGATGCCGCCGTAGATGCCGCCGAGGATGATGAAGATGAGCAGCAGCCCCCAGAGCGAATCGCGGCCCGCGACCAGCACCTCGCGCAGGGTCGCGCGCGGCTGCCGCGGCAGGTCGATCATCCGCGCGCGCACGTAGATGGCGCCGATCAGCATGAAGCCGAGCACGAGTCCCGGAATGACGCCCGCGACGAAGAGCTTGCCGACGGAGGTTTCGGTGGCGGCCCCGTAGACGACCATGACGATCGAAGGCGGGATGAGGATGCCCAGCGTGCCCGCGTTGCAGATCACGCCGGCGGCCATCTCCTTCGAGTAGCCCGCGCGCACCATGCCGCCGATGACGATCGTGCCCACGGCGACCACCGTCGCCGGCGACGAGCCGGACACGGCGGCGAACAGCATGCACGCCAGCACCGAGGCCATCGCGAGCCCGCCCTGCAGGTGGCCGATGCAGGCGTTGGCGAAGCGGATCATGCGGCGCGCCACGCCGCCCGTGGTCATGAAGGCGCCCGCCAGGATGAAGAACGGGATCGCGAGCAGCGTGAACTGCTCCGAGGTCTCGAAGAGCTTGAGGGCGAGCGAGGCGAGCGAGTCGCGGCCCACCACCATGATCGTGACGACGGAGCTCAGGCCCAGCGCCACCGCGATCGGCATGCCCGCGAACATGAAGACGAACAGCAGCACGAAGAGCAGCAGCGTGATCATTCGCCCTTCCCGTTGCGTTCCTGCTCGCCCAGCTCCGCCTGCATGCGAAGCGCCTCGGCGGCCTCGTCGCCCAGCTGCACGTGCGCGACCCTGCCCGTGACGATGCGCCAGAAGACCTGCACGAACCGGAAGGTGAGCAGCGCGAAGCTGATGACGAGGATGGAGCGCGGGATCCACTGCTGGATGGGCAGGTCCTCCATCTCGATTCCGACCGAGTGCATCTTCGCCACGTATTGCCAGCTTCCGGCGAAGAGGATGACCGAGTACGCGATGCAGGCGAGCGCCGCGCCGGCCCCGGTGATGCGCGCGCCCATGGGGCCGAACATCTTCACCAGCGCGTCCACGCCGATGTGCGAGCCGACGCGCACGCCGTAGGGAATGCCGAGGAAGATGAGCCAGGCGAACAGCACCGTCGTGAGCTCGAGCGCCCACGAGAAGCTGTAGTTGAAGCCGTAGCGGGCGACGACCTGCGCGAACGTGAGGACGGTCATCGCCGCGAGGAGGAAGGCGATGAGGCCTTCCTCCACCCGGTCGAGCCAGCTCACGGCTGGTTGGACTTCAACGCCGCCTGGATGAGGTCCTTGCCGATGTCAGGCTCGAATTTCTTCCACACCGGCTCCATCGCCTTGCGCCATTTCGCGAGGTCGTCCTGCGTGAGCGCCTGGATGCGCGCCTTGTGCGCGTCCTCGATGCGCTTGCGGTCGCGCAGGTTGTATTCGTTCGCGAGGCCGTTGCCATACGCGGTCGCCTCGTCCATCGCCTCCTGCAGGCCCTTGCGCACGTCGGCCGGCAGGCCGTCCCACCATTTCGCGTTGGTGATGACCATGTAATCGACCACGCCATGGTTGGTCTCCGCGATGGTCTTCTGGACCTCGTGGAACTTCTGCGAGTAGATGTTCGACCAGGTGTTCTCCTGGCCGTCCACGACGCCGGTCTGCAGCGCCTGGTACACCTCGCTGAAGGCCATCTTCTGCGGGTTCGCGCCGAGCGCGCGGAACTGCGCCTCGAGCACGTCCGAGGGCTGGATGCGGAACTTGAGGCCCTTCACGTCCTCGGGGACCCGCAGCTTGTCGCGATCGGTCGAAAGCTGCTTCATGCCGTTGTGCCAGTAGGCGAGGCCCTTGATCCCCTTCGGCTTCATGAGGTCGAGCATCGCGCGCCCTTCGCTCGTGCGCTGGAAGCGGTCGATGGCGCCGATGTCGTGGAAGAGGAACGGCAGGTCGAAGAGCTGCAGCTTCTTGGTGTAGCGGTCGAATTTCGACAGCGACGGCGCGATGAACTGGACGTCCCCGAGAAGCAGGGCCTCGAGTTCCTTGGCGTCGCCGAAGAGCTGCGAGCTGGGGAAGACCTGAACGGTCACCTTGCCGGGCAGCTTCTTCTCGGCGAGCTCCTTGAACTTGATCGCCGCCTGTCCTTTCGGCGTGTTGTCGGCGACGACGTGGCTGAACTTGATGACCATCTGCGCCTGGGCGGGCGCGGCGAGCGCGAACCCGAGGGCGGCAGCGAACGTGGCGAGCAATTTCATGATCGATCTCCTGCGAACGGACAGCCGTCGGCATGGCGCGCGACGGAACGGGACAGGTCAACATAGCGAGCGCAATCGAACGCCGCAATGGTTGAGTACC
>DASTGG010000071.1:0-3801 GCA_035719385.1 Usitatibacter sp. | reverse complement strand
CTTCTTCCGTTGCCGCGAATGCAACGCGCCGCTAGAGGATGCGCCGCCGGAGGCGATCGCCGCCATGGTGCCGCCGGCGATCCGCGCGCTGTACGAGCGCTACAAGCGCTGCCCTGCGTGCCTGCGCATCTACTGGGAAGGCAGCCATTTCGCGCGCATGCAGGCGGTCCTCGCGCGGGCCCGCGCATCGACCGCGAAGCCCTAGGCGCTCAGCCGGCGCGCAGGTGCCACGCCTTCGGGCGGGTGAAGGTCTCGATGCCGTAGGTGGAGAGCGTGAGGCCGATGCCGGAGTCGCCCACGCCGGACCAGGGCAGCCTCGGGCTCACGCGGTCGCAGCAGTTCCAGTACACGGAGCCCGCGTGGAGCTGCGCGAGGAGGTTCTCCGCGCGATCGCGATCGTGCGTGTACACGCCGGCGGTGAGGCCGTAGCGCGTGTCGTTCATGAGGCGCACGGCCTCCGCGTCGTCGCGCGCCCGCATGATGCCGATGATCGGGCCGAAGCTCTCGTCGCGCATCACTGCCATCGCGTGCGTGACCTCGGTGAGGACCGTGGGCTCGAACCAGTTGCCCGGCGCCTTCACGCGGGCGCCGCCCGCGAGCAGCGTCGCGCCCTTCGACACGGCGTCCTTCACCTGCGCCTCGAGCACGTCGAGCTGCGCGGCGCGCGTGAGCGGCCCGATGTAGGTGCCTTCGTCCGTGGGCTCGCCGCGGCGGAAACCGCGAACCTGCGCCACGAACGCCTCGACGAAGGCATCGTGGATCTTCTCGTTCACGTAGATGCGCTCCACGGCGCAGCAGCTCTGGCCCGTGTTGTAGAACGCGCCGTCGGCCACCGCGGCCGCCGCCGACTTCACCTCCACGTCCTCGCAGACGTAGATCGGGTCCTTGCCGCCCAGCTCGAGCTGCAGCTTGACCATTCGCGGGCCGACCGATTCGGCGATGCGCTTGCCGGTGGCGACCGAGCCGGTGAAGAAGACGCCGTCCACCGGCTGCTCCACCACGGCCGCGCCGACGTCGCCGCCGCCGATGGCCGGAATGAACACGTCCTGGGGCACGCCGCTCGCGTAGAGGAGGCGCGCGATCTCCGCCCCGGTGAGCGATGCGTACTCCGAAGGCTTGTAGAGCACCGTGTTGCCCGCGAGCAGCGCGGGTATGAACACGTTGGCGCCGACGAACCAGGGGTAGTTCCACGCCGACACGTTGGCCACGACGCCCAGCGGCTCGTGCGAGATGCGCTCCTCGAGGCGCGCCGCCTCGTCCTGCAATACCTTGCGCGCGGACAGCACCGCCGGCGCCTGCTCGAGGAAGAAGTCGAGGCGCGGCAACAGGCCCTTCAGCTCGTTGCGCGACTGCGTGATCGGCTTGCCGACCTCGAGCGTGAGCACCTGCGCGAGCCGCTCGGTCCCGGCGACGACGCGCTCGCGGAAGCGCGCGATCATCTCCAGCCGCGACTTCAGGCGCACGCGTGCCCACTCCGGCTGCGAGGCGCGCGCGCGCTCGTACTTGGCGCGCACGCTCTTCGCGTCGTCCGCGGGCAGGGTGCCGGCGACTTCCCCCGTGGCCGGGTTGAGGATGCGCAGGCTCGCCACGGCTAGGCGGCGATCGACATGACCGGCGTGGCCTTCCCGGTGCGCTTGCGCAGCTCGCACGCGTGCAGGAAGGCGCGCAGCAGCGGCCGGCTGTCGATGAGCGAGGGATCGCGCGGGTCCATGAACTCGGGATGCCATTGCACGCCGACCACGAAGCTGTGGCCTTCCCAGCGCACCGCCTCGACCACGCCGTCGGGCTCGCTCATCGCCTCGACCACCAGCCCCTCGCCGAGCTGCTTCACCGCCTGGTGGTGGATCGTGTTGACGCGCGTGACCGCCATGCCCGGATAGATCCGCGACAGCCACGAGGTCGGCATGATGCGCATCTCGTGGAAGCACTTGTCGTAGGTCGCCTCGTCGCGGTGCACGCCCTTGTCCGTGCACTGCGTGGGGATGTCCTGGTAGAGCGTGCCCCCGAGCGCCACGTTGATGACCTGGTGGCCGCGGCAGATGCCGAATACGGGCTTGCCCTGCGTCACGAACTCGTGGAAGAGCTCGATCTCGTATGCATCGCGCACCTCGTCGCCCGACCACGCGGGATTCATCGGCGCCTCGCCGTAGCTCTTCGGCGACATGTCGGCGCCGCCCTGCAGCAGCAGCCCGTCGAGCGCGTTCACGTAGTGCTTGATCTTGAGCGCCTTCGGAAAGTGGGCGGAGGCGAGGCTCATCTCCGGGATCATGAACGCCAGCACCTCGCCCGACATGATCCAGTTGGCCACCGATTGCTCGAGGTACTGGATCGACTTCATGGGCAGGAAGCTGCGGCTCGAATCCGGATACAGCAGGCGGGCCGAGACCCCGATTCTCAAAGGTTCCATGTTTTCAAAGGGCGCGCTCGAACAAGCGCTCGAAGTCCGCCGCGGAGCATGGCTTGGGATTGGTGCGATGGCAAGTATCCGCCACGGCGACCTCGACCAGCCGCGGAACGTGCGCCGTCGTGACGCCGCGCTCGCCGAGCCGCGAGGGGATGCCGATGCGGGACTTGAGTTCGACCAGCCACTCCACGAAGGATTCCGGGTCGTTTCCGGCTCCGCTGACGCGCGCGAGCTCCGCCATCCTGCCCGCGGCGGCGTCGCGATTGAAGCGCATGACATGGTCGATCATGATGCCGTTGGCAAGCCCGTGGTGCATGTCCACCACGGTGCCCAGCGCGTGCGCGCACGAGTGCACGGCGCCCAGGTCCTTCTGGAACGCGATGGCGCCCATCATGGAGGCCATCATCATTGCCGAGCGCGCCTCGAGGTTGCGCGGGTCCTTCACGGCGGTCTCCAGCGCATGCGCCGCGATGCGCGTGCCCTCCAGCGCGATGCCGTCGCACGGCGGGTGGTACGCGGGCGAAAGGTAGCTCTCGACGTTGTGCGTGAGCGCGTCCATGCCCGTGGCCGCGGTGACGGGCGCCGGCAGGTCGAGCGTGAGCTCGGGGTCCGCGAAGACGGCGCGCGCGAGCAGCGCGGCGCTGAAGACGATCCGCTTCACGTGCGTGGCCTCTTCCGAGATGACCGCCGAGCGCCCCACCTCGCTGCCGGTGCCGCTGGTGGTCGGGAGCGCGACGAGCAGCGGCAGCGCCTGCGTGATCGGCCGCACGCGGGGATGGTCCCACGCATACTCGAGCACGTCGCCCTCGTGGACCGACATGAGCGCCACCGCCTTGGCCACGTCGAGCGCCGCGCCGCCGCCGAAGCCGATCACCGCGTCGGCCCCGTGCCGCCTGAATTGCGCCACCCCCGCGCTCACTTGCGCGCGATCGGGATTGCCCGCCACGCCCGCGTACACCTTCGGCTGGAGCCGCTCGAGCGAGGCGGCGAAATCGCGCAGGATCGGCAGCGGCGCGAGGCCCTTGTCCGTGACGATCAGCGGGCGGCGAATGCCGCGCTCGGCGAGGTAGGCGGCGACATCGTGGCGAGCGCCGGCGCCGAAGCGGATGTCGGTGGGGAAGGAGAAGCGGTGGACGTCGGCCATGTGCGGATGTCATTCCCGCGCGCGGGGGCGACAGCTAGATGATCTCGAAATAACGCTTGAGCTCCCAATCGGTGACGGCATCGAGCCACTGGCGCCATTCCCAGTCGCGCGTGGCGGCGAAGTGGTCCACGAACGCGGGCCCGAACCAGTCGTGCGCGAGCTTCGAGCCCTTGAAGATGCGCGTGGTCTCCATGAGCGTGCGGGGCGCGCGCGGGATGTCGTCGCTGCCCCGGTTGTCGCCGGTGATGGGCGG
>DASTGG010000070.1:0-4171 GCA_035719385.1 Usitatibacter sp. | reverse complement strand
CACGCCGAGGAGGTCCTCGCGTTGCTCTAGCGGGCGCCCTGCAGCTCCTCCACCACGAGCTGCGCCACCTTGCCGGCGCCGAGGAGCGACACGTGGCCGCAGCCGCGCAGCGCCACGTTTCGCGCCCACTCGAGCGGTGAGGAGGCCTGCGGCGCGATCATGTCGTCGTGGGTCGACCCGATCGAGAGCGTGGGCGGCCCGGGCCGTCCTGCTTCGGCCGCTTCGAGCGCCTCCAGGAATGCGCTCCCGGGCTCCATCTGCCGCGCATTGGGTCCGATGCCCCAACGGGCGATGCGCGTGCCGTGATGCGGCGATCCGAGGGTGATGAGCTTCGCCACGCGCGATCCTCCGCGCCGCGCCAGGTACAGGCGCGCGGCGAGCCCGCCCATGCTGTGCGCGACGAGGGCCACGCGCCGTGCGCCGCCGCCGCTGGCGCGCTCGATGGCCGCGTGCAGGTCCTCCTCGAAGCGCTCGATGGGCGCGAGGTGGGAGCGGCAGTTGGGGACGAAGACCGGCCCGATGCGTGCCGCCTCGAGGTGAGGCAGCAGCGGCTTCCAGCACCCGCGATTCACGAAATAGCCGTGCACGAGCACCACCGCGAGCCCCCCCGGCGCGTCGTCCGCGGGGTCGGGACGCACGAAGCTCGCCTCCCAGGGCGTGTAGAGCAGGTTCATCGCGACGAGCGCGCGGTACTCGCGCAGCAGCATCGCGGCCCATGCTCCGGGGGACAGGCGCTCGCGGGGCCAGGCGAGCGCATACAGGCCGCAGACGATGGCGAGGCGGATGCCGAGCGCGAGCGCGGGCACGGCGAGCGCCGCGGCTGCGAGGCCCCAGCCGCGGGAGCGAAGCCACGCCGCGACCGCGACGTAGAGGGCGAGCTCCACGAGCTGCGCGCGGCGCATCTGGCGGGCGAGCATGGACCGAGTATATCGGGGTGCTACCATGCGGCCCGTGCACGCCGCGACGATCTTCCTCAGCGCCTTCCTGCTCTTCCTGGTCCAGCCGATCCTCGCGAAAGAGATCCTGCCGTGGTTCGGCGGCGCCGCGATCGTCTGGACGCTCTGCATGGTGTTCTTCCAGCTCGTGCTGCTGCTGGGGTACGCGTACGCCCACTGGCTCGCCAAGCACGCCGACGGCACGCGCCAGGCCTGGATCCACGGCGCGCTTCTGCTGGCGAGCCTCGCCTTCCTGCCGATGATTCCGGATTCGTCGTGGAAACCGCAGGGGGCCGACAACCCCGCAGTGCGCATCCTCGTCCTGCTCTTCGCCACGGTGGGCCTGCCCTACTTCCTGCTCTCCTCGACGAGCCCGCTGGTGCAGGCGTGGTTCGCGCGCGCGTATCCCGGCTCGAGCCCCTACCGCCTCTTCGCGCTCTCCAACTTCGCCTCCATGCTGGCGTTGCTCGGCTATCCCCTGCTCGTGGAGCCGTGGCTCACCAATGCCCGCCAGTCGTTCTCCTGGTCGGCCGGTTATGCGCTCTTCGTGTTGCTCTGCGCGGGCCTCGCCTGGTCGGCACGCAAGCTGCCGCCGCTAACCGTCGAGGGCGGGCAGACTGCGGCGATCGCCGAGGAGCGGGCGCCGCGGAGGGCCTCCATCGCGCTCTGGCTCGCGCTCTCGGCGACGGGCTCGGCGACGCTGCTCGCCGTCACCAACCACCTGACCCAGAACATCTCGTCGATCCCGCTGCTGTGGGTGGTGCCGCTCGCGGTCTACCTGCTCACGTTCATCCTGTGCTTCGAAAGCTCGCGCTGGTACTGGCCGGCGCTGTACCTGGGAAGCCTCGTGTGGATGCTCGCGCTCATGGCGTGGTTCCTCGGCTACAAGCCGTGGCAGTTCGAGCTGCTGTGGCAGATCGCGGTCTTCACCGTGGGGCTCTTCTTCGTGTGCATGTTCTGCCATGGCGAGCTCGCCCTGCGGCGCCCCGGCCCGCGTCATCTCACGCTCTTCTACCTCGCCGTCTCGCTCGGCGGCGTGGTCGGCGGCGCGCTCGTGGGCCTCGTGGCGCCCGTGACGCTGCCGGGCTACCTGGAGCTCGACATCGCGCTCGTCGTCGTCGCCCTCCTCGCCCTCGCGACCAACCTGTACCGGCCCGCCTGGGCGATCGCGGTGCTGGTCGTGGCCGCCGGCGGCACGTTCGCATCGCTCGCCTGGCGCATCCACACCTTCACCGAGGACACGGTGCACATCGAGCGCAATTACTACGGCGTGCTGCGCGTGAAGGAGAACACCACGACCACGGCGAGCGGCGAGGAGATCCGCTATCGCTCCCTGGTGCACGGCTCGATCCTGCACGGCGAGCAGTGGCTGTCGGAGAAATACCGCCATTCGGCGACCTCGTACTACAAGACCACGTCGGGCATCGGCCGCACGCTGATCCTCATGGAAGGCAAGCCGATCAAGGTGGGCATCATCGGTTTGGGTGCCGGCTCCATCGCGGTCTATGCCGACGCCGACGACGTGTACCGCTTCTACGACATCAACCCCGCGGTGATCCGCATCTCGAACAAGTGGTTCACGTATCTCGCCGATTCTCCGGGGAAGATGGAGACGGTGCTCGGCGACGCGAGGCTCAGCCTCGAGCGCGAGCCGCCGCAGGGCTTCGACGTGCTCGCCGTGGACGCCTTCTCCGGCGACTCGATCCCCGTGCACCTCATCACGGTCGAGGCGTTCACCGAGTACCTGCGGCACATGAAGCCCGACGGCGTCATCGCCTTCCACGTCTCCAACCGCTTCCTGGACCTCAAGCCGGTGCTGCTCGCGATCGCCGAGCGCCACAAGCTCGAGTACGCCTACGTCCACGAGACCGGCGATAGCGGCACCACGACGAGCGACTGGGTGCTCCTCAGCCGCAACAAGCGCTTCCTGCTGAAGCCGCTCATCGTCGAGGCGACCGAGCCGGTCGTGCCACGCCCCGATTGGCGCGTCTGGACGGACGACTTCAACAACCTCGTGCAGGTCTTCAGGTACTAGCGAGCGCCTGCGCCACGCGCTCGGCGATGAGCGCGCTCACGCGATCGTTGGATTCCTGCGTGATGCCGCCCACGTGCGGCGTGAGGATGAGCCGCGGCGCGCCGGCGAGCGGCGATCCGGCCGGCAGCGGCTCGCGGTCGAACACGTCCAGCGCCGCGCCCCCCAGCCGCCCCTCGCGCAAGAGCGCCGCGAGCGCCGCCTCGTCGACGATGCCGCCGCGGGCGGTGTTCACGAGGATCGCGTCGCGCTTCATGCGGCCGAGGCGTTCCGCGCCGAAGAGTCCCCGCGTTTGCGGCGTGAGCGGCACGTGCAGGGAAACCACGTCGCTCCCGGCGACGAGCGCATCGAGATCGCGGCGCGCCACGCCGGACTGCGTCCACACGGGATCGCCCTCGGCGATTTGCGGATCGTGGGCGACCACGCGCATGCCGAGCGCGATCGCCTTGCGCGCGGTGATGCGGCCGATGCTGCCGAAGCCCACGAGGCCGAGGACCTTGCCGCCGATCTCGCGCCCGCGGCTCAACGCTTCGCGCGGCCACGCGCCGCCCGCCAGCTCCTGCGTCGAGAAGTACGCCCCGCGCAGCAACATGGCCGCCGTGGTGATGACGTATTCGGCGACGGAGTCGGCGTTGGCGCCGGTCGCCGGGATCACCGTGATGCCGCGCTCGCGGCAGGCATCCGTGTCGATGTTGTCGAGGCCCACGCCGAGGCGCCCGACGACCCTGACGCGGCGTGCCGCCTGCAGCGCGCGCCCGCGCACCTGCGTGCGGTTGCGCACGATCCACGCGTCGGCTTCCGCGACGGCGGCCTCGAGGGCCGGCGCGTCGTCCACGAGCTTCGGACGGTAGTCCACGTCGAATTGCGCCACGAGCCGCTCGACGGCGGGCGCGTCCATGAATTCCGTGATGACGATCTTCTTTTTCATGAGGGCGAGTTTAGCGGTTGGCCGCGCTCAGCGGCGTGCGAGATAGGCGGTGATCTCCTCGCGGTCGTGGTAGAGCTGCTTCATGCGCAGGAAATAGCCGCCGCCGCCCAGGATCTCGTCCACGATCCCGCGGCAGCGCAGCACCTCCTCCCAGCGCTTCTTCATCGGGAGCTTCAGGTTGAAGAGGGTCTCCCGGCACCACCCCTGCGCCACCCACTGCGCCGCGAGCCGCGCGATCCGGGACGGGCTCTCCACCATGTCGCACACCATCCAGTC
>DASTGG010000069.1:0-3014 GCA_035719385.1 Usitatibacter sp. | reverse complement strand
ATGGATCAATGCGTTGGCGCGATAGGGTGGCTTTTCACCGCGCTCGACCATTGCCCGCGACCGCGTCCCGAAATCGAGCGCACGCTGGAGATCGTTCTTCACCTGCTTGACCTCGAAGCCTACGCTTCGCAATCCCTTTCGCGTATCGTCGGCGGTCGAGAGGAAGCTCTCCGCGGCCGTCGCCGCCCACGGCATGGGATACATGACATCGCCGTGCTCGCCCCGGGCGATCTCCGACAGCACGAGCCACCCGCCCGGTTTCAGGACGCGGTGGATCTCGCGATAGAGCTGCGCCTTGTCGGCGATGTTCATCGATACGAACATCGAGTAGGCACCCTCGAACATGTCATCCTCGAAGGGCACTGCAAGCGCATTGCCGACCTGGAAGCGAACGCGATCTTCCAACCCCATGAGGCGCGTGAAGTGTTCCGCGATCGCGCAGAACTCCGGGGTCAAGTCGATGCCGGTGACGCGGCAGCCGAAACGCGTCGAGAGCCAGCGCGCCGGCCCACCGAGCCCGCTGCCGACATCGAGCAGATGATCGGTCGGCCGGACGGCAACGAGCGCCGCCATGTCCTTTGTCGCCTCGAGCCCGCGGCCGTGAAACTGGTCATATGGCGCGAGCGCCTCGATCGTCGGATGCGCCGGATCGGCACCGTCTGCCCGTAGCGCGGCCTCGAGGCGTGCAAGCAACCCGTTCGTCGCGTAGTGCTCAACGATCTTCGATTCCGCATCGCTCACCTGGCTCTCCTCGACACGACGATTCGTGAAAGGCTACATCGGGAAGGCGTTGCGTGGTGGAGAGTCTCGGCAAGATTGCCGTCTTGTTAGCCGGCGGAAACTGGACATTTCCAGCTTCCAGCGAATTGGGCGCCGGAACTGATGAAAGAATGGCGCCCCGAAGACGAATCGAACGTCCGACCTGCCCCTTAGGAGGGGGCTGCTCTATCCACTGAGCTACCGGGGCGCTGCGGGGGAAATTATCTCATGCAGGGCGCGGTGGCTCGTGAAGCAGCTCTGCGCCGAGGTCAGCGCGCCTTGGTGATGGCGACGACCTGCGAGCGCGGGCGCTCCCCGTTCCAAGGCTCGCCGACCGTGAAGCCCTGCCGTCGCCCCACGCGTTGGTACACCATCCGCCGATCCGGTTGCCCCGCCAACCACACGACGCCCTTCGCCCGCAGCACAGCGCCTTCCAACGCATCTATCCTCGCGACCAGCTCGTCCTCCTCGAGCGGCCGGTCGCTTTCGATCAGGTGGCTCGTGAAGCGTTTCTCGTGCGCCGGATCGAAAGGATGCGAGCGCAACGCGCGCGTCGAGTCGATGCCGATGATCACCTCGGCCGGCACCTCGCTGTGCGTGCTGGGCACCACCGGCCGGCCGGGCGCGCGCGACTCGATCCACGCCCGCGCGGCCTCGAATCGTTCCGCGGACACGAGGTCGCGCTTGTTCAGCACGACGACGTCGGCCGCATCGATCTGCGAGCGGAACAGCGCGCCGTAATCGGCATCACCCGCATGTTGGAGGAGGGCCTCGGCGTCCACCAGCGTGACCAGCCCGTCGAGGCGCAACGCGGGGTTGGCAAGCGCGACTTGCGCGAGGCTGCGCGGATCGGCGATGCCGCTCGCCTCGAGGACGATCGCTTCTGGCGGATCGTCGCGCTGCGCCAGTTGCACCAGTGCGCGCGTGAGGTCGCCCGCCACGCTGCAACAGGCGCAGCCATTGGTGAGGGAGATCGTATCGGCGCTTCTCGAACGCACGAGCGCCGCGTCGATGTTGACCCGCCCGAAATCGTTCACGAGCACCGCGACGCGCACGCCGTGCGAGCCGGTGAGCAGCCCGTTCAGCAGCGTCGTCTTGCCCGCCCCGAGAAAGCCCCCGATGACGGTGAGCGGAAGCGAGCCGGGCGCGGCGCGCAGCGGCGGAATGAGCCGCCTGGCCTCGATGATGCCGGCGAGCATCCGCCAGGTTTCATCCACGGCCGTCATGCTACGCGGGCTGCAGGCGGCCGGCGAGGGCCGTGCCCCAGATCGGGATGTCCTTCAGCCGCTCGGCCGGCACCTCGAAGGGATCCTGCTCGAGCACCGCGAAGTCGGCGAACTTGCCGGGCTCGAGACTCCCCACCTTGCGCTCCAGCCCGAGGGCATAGGCCGCGTCGACGGTGATGGCGCGGATCGCGCGCGCGACGCCGATGCGTTCGCCGGGGGCCATGACGGTCTTGCCATCGAGGGCCAGCCGGTTGACCGCGATCCACGCGGCGGTGAGCGGATGCATCGGCGCCACCACCAACGAGTAGTCCGAGTGCAGCGCGAACGGGACGCCCTCGCGCTCGAGCGATCCGAGGCGCGCGATGGCCTGCGAGCGGTCGGGCCCGAATCCCGCGTCGCTGTGCAGCAGGCTGCGAAAGTGCACGAAGTAGCAGTTCACGCTCGCGATGCCGCCCAGTGCCTTGAGCCGCCGCGCCTGCTCGGGATTGCTGATGCAGTAGTGCTCGATGGTGAAGCGATGGTCGAAGCGCGGCTGGATGGCCTGAAGGCGCGCGAGCGCCTCGAGCGAAGCGTCGATCGCCTCGTCGCCGTTCGCGTGGCAGTGGATCTGGATGCCGGCCTTCCAGAAAGGCAGCATCCGCTCGTGCAGCTCCTCCCACGGCACGTCGTTGCGCAGCCCGTTGCCGCCGTCGAGGTAGCCGGGGAAGTTGAGCCTCAGCGACATCGCCGGGAACGAGCCGTCGGAAAGATACTTCACGCCGTGGAAGAAGAGCTTGTCGTTCGAGCGCTTGTCCATCTCCTGGAGGAACTGCGCCGAGCGCGCGCCGTGCTTCTTGAAGAGCGGGTTCTCGAGCGGCACCAGCCCCATGCGCAGCGGGAAATCCGCGGCGTTCACGGCCTCGGCGTGCATGTTCCATTCGAGGTCGAAGTCGGTCCAGCCGAACACCATCTCCGCGGTCGTGGTGATGCCGGCGCGGCGCGCGACGTCGGCCATGCGGCGCAGGCCCGGAGCGCCGCCGCCCTTGTTGA
>DASTGG010000068.1:0-20167 GCA_035719385.1 Usitatibacter sp. | reverse complement strand
TGCGCGCGCGAGCGGTCCATGTGCAGGTCGACGCCCGGATAGTCGAGGCGCTGGTGCACGTGCACGTCCACCGCCCCCGGGATGGCGCGCAGCGACCGCGCGAGCTGCGCGGCGAGCTGCGCGTTCTTCGCCATGTCGCGGCCGGAGAACTGCACGTCGATCGCGGCGGGCAGGCCGAAGTTGAGGATCTGCGTGACGATGTCCGCCGGCTGGAAGAAGAACTCGACGCCGGGAAAGCGCTTCGGCAGCTCGCGCCGCAGCAGGGTCACGTGCTCCTCGGTCGGCCGGTGCCCCTCGCGCAGCGACATGAGGATCTCGCCGTCGAGGCTGCCGATGGTGCCGGCGTTGCTGTACGAGAGGTTGATGCCGCTGTTGGGCACGCCGAGGTTGTCGAGGATGGTCTCCAGCTCGCCCTTCGGGATGAGCTCGCGGATCGCCGCCTCGACGCGATCGGCGATTCGCGCCGTCTCCTCGATGCGGGTGCCCGTCGGCGCGCGCAGGTGCAGGCGGATCTGGCCCGCGTCCACGCCGGGGAAGAAGTCGCGGCCGAGGAACGGCGTGAGCGCGAGCGACAGCAGGCAGAAGGCGAGGAACACCGAGCCGAAGAGCGCGCGCCGCTCGAGGACGGCGGCGAGCACCTGCGAGTAGGCGGCGCGCACGCGCTCGAACTGCGCGTCGAAGGCGCGGTAGACGCGTTGCAGCGGGGTGCGGCGGCGCGCGTGCGGCGCGTGCTCGGTGTCCTTCATCATGAGCATCACGAGCGTCGGCACCAGCGTGCGCGACAGGATGTACGACATCGCCATCGCGAACACCACCGCCTCGGCCATGGGCACGAAGAGGAACCGCGCCACCCCGGTGAGGAAGAACATCGGCACGAACACGATGCAGATGCACAGCGTCGAGACGAACGCCGGCACGCCGATCTCGCCCGCGCCCACGAGGATCGCCTCGTGCAGCTCGACGCCCGCGTGCAGGTGCCGCTCGATGTTCTCGATGGTGACGATCGCCTGGTCCACGAGGATGCCCACCGAGAGCGCGAGCCCGCCCAGCGTCATGATGTTGAGCGTCTCGCCGAGGGCGTAGAGGACGAGGATGGAGGCGAGGATCGACAGCGGGATCGTGAGCGCGATGATGACGGTGGTGCGCCAGTTGCCGAGGAACAGCAGCACCATGACCGCGGTGAGCAGCGCCGCGATCACCGCCTCGATCGCCACGCCCTTCACCGCCGCCTTCACGAAGAGCGACTGGTCGAAGAGCGAGGCGATCTTCACGTCCTGCGGCAGCAGCTGGGAGGCGCGCGGCAGGATGCGGCGCAGGTTGTCCACGATGTCGAGCGTGGAGGCGCCGCCGTTCTTGAGGATCGACAGCAGCACGCCGCGCTCGCCGTCCTGGCGCACGACGTTGGTCTGCGGCGAGAAGCCGTCGCGCACGTAGGCCACGTCCTTGAGGTAGGTCGTGGCGCCGTTCACCGTGCGGATGGGCAGGTCGTTCAGGCCCTGGATCGCATCGGGCGAGGCGTCGAGCGAGACGTTGTATTCGATGTCGCCCAGCTTCGCCGTGCCCGAGGGCAGGATGAGGTTCTGGGTATTGAGCGAATTCACCACGTCGGCCGGCCCGAGGTTGCGCGCCTGCAGCGCCTGAAGGTCCAGGTCCACGGAGATGAGCCGGATCTTGCCGCCGTAGGGGAAGGGGATCGCCACGCCGGGAATCGTCACCAGCTGCGGGCGCAGCTGGTTGATCGCGGTATCGAAGAGCGTCTGTTCCGGCAGCGTGGGGCTCGAGAGCGCGAGCTGCATCACCGGGATGCTTGAGGCCGAGTACTTGATGATGAGCGGCGGCGTGGTGCCGGGCGGGAGCTGCCGCACCTGCGTCTGCGCGATCGCCACGACCTGGGCGATCGCCGTCTGGATGTTGGCGGTGGGCTGGAAGAAGATCTTGATGACCGTGACGCCCGCCAGCGACGTGGACTCGATGTGCTCGATGTCGCTCACGGTGGTCGTGAGGCTGCGCTCGGTCTGCCCCGCCAGGCGCTGGCCCATCTCCTGCGCCGAAAGCCCCTTGTAGTTCCACACGAGGCTCACCACCGGGATGTTGATCTCCGGGAAGATGTCGGTGGCCATGCTGCGCAGCACGAACGGCGTGGCGAGCAGGATGAGCATCGCCATCACGATGAACGTGTAGGGGCGGCGCAGCGCCAGCTCGACGACGGGCGGCGGCTTCGCCCGATCCTGCGGGACGGAATCCATGACCGGGTGGCGGAAAATTCCGGCCATTATGGCGTGATTCCCGCTTGGTAAAGCAGGCGCCTGAAACCATTTGTAAACGGCCGGGGGCCCGCGGGCATTTAGTCCTGCAGGATGCGCGCGCGAACGATTTGCGGCGCCCTCCTATCTACGTCTTTTGATCGCCGCTATCCGACGGAGGACCCATGGCCAGAGTGAAGGTATACCGGTACGACTATTTCGACCGCCTGCTCAAGCGCGATCGCCGCTCCGTCGACTACGCCACGGCCGATGCGATCGCCGCGATGGGTGGAACGATCCTTGCGGAGACCATGCGCGAGATCGACGACGGCATCGTCCCGGATTCGGGCGTCGTGCGCGCGGCCGACGTCCCGAAGGCGGAAATCGAGGCGCACGAGGTGCAGGCGCCGAAGACGCGCCCCGGGGAGACCCGGATGGGCACTGGGCGTTAAACAACCCGGTTGATGGGGCTGGCCCTTGGTGAGGCGGTGTGCCGTTCGAGCCGGGGGAGTGACGATATGAATGAAGGCTGCGCGGCGGCCCTCGTCTGATCGGGCTCGCGAATTCCTTTTGGACCTCGGATCCGGATGCAGCGCCTCACCCCTCTCGAAGGCACACCGCCTCACCAAGGGCCGCGCGGATTCGACCGTGCCACTCCGTCGATACAGGGCGCCGCTGTAAAGGGCTCGCCGCCCTCAGCGCGGCCGCAACAGCCTCCATGGACCCTGTGGCGGCTGCCTCGACCGTTGGAATGAACGGGGAAGCAGCGACCTGCAAAGGGGGAAGACGGCGCCGCAAGTCTCGCAGGTCCCTGGTGAGCCGGGGGTGCCTTCGAGAGGGGTAAGGCGCCGTATCCGACATCGCCGCTCCCAAAGGAATTCGCGAGCCCGATCAGACGAGGGCCGCCGCGCGCTCTTCCTTGATATCGTCACTCCCCCGGCGCGAACGGCACCCCCGGCTCACCAGGGACCTTTCCATTTACCGGGTTGTTCAGTCACGCGCGCGGCGCCTGCGCCCCCCGGCGCGCGGCCATCGCCCTCCCCAGCATCCTCCGGTCGCCCTCGTCGAGCCAGCGGTCGACCAGGTCCTTGAGCGTCGCTTCCTCGGCGGAGATGTGGCGCTGGTAGGCGTCCACGAAGGCTTTCACGTCGTCGGCCTGGAGCGTGCGGGTGAGGCCCTCGGAGATGCCCTCGAGCGGCTTGCGCAGCCGCGACCAGGTGCTTTCGAGCAGGCGGTGTTCGGATTCCAGCGACTCGCGGAATGCGCGGAAGCGGTCGGCCTCGGCATCGTCGCCGATGCGCCGCTCGAGCATGGGGAGGACGTCGCGCTCCTCGTCCTCGAGGTGGTTCGGCGCGGCCTGCCGGAAGTACTTGAGGATGTTCTGCGCCGCGATGCTCGCTTCCGCGTCGACGCCGTGCGCTTCGATGTGGGCGCGCAGGCGCTTCAACGTCTCCAGCTGCTTCTCGATGCGCCGGTGGCATCCCAGCAGCATCTCGAGCGGTTCGTCGAACCCCGCGGGCGTATCGAAGAGGGATGTTCGCTCAAGCCTCCTCATGAGTCTGGAGACATTGGCGCCGACGAAAGGTTGCAGCGACATCACGTCGTGCGATCGGCGACGACGACGTAGCGCAGGGGCGTGCCGGGGCGCAGCGCGTCGAACGGATAACACGTGACGAGGGTGAGCTGCGCGCGCCCCGTCGGCTGGGCGACGGCGAGGTCATGCTTGTCCACGACGCGCATCTCGCGCACGCGATAACGCTTTCGCGAACCTTGCAGCGTCTCCACGTCGATCTCGTCGTCCAGCGCCAGCCGGCGCACGAAGGCGAAGTGCGTGTCGCGGTGGGCGACCAGCACGCTGTTGCCCTCGCCGCCCGGCAGCGGCGTGCCGGGAAGGACCGCCGGGCCGAAGGCGAGCGCACGGCCATGCGCCGCATCGAGCACGAAGAGGCTCACGCCGCGCGAGGGAACCGTGAGGCGCGCCATCGGCCGCAGGTCCGCGCCGGGCCACGGCCGCGGCGCGAGGTCGTGTGCCTGCCCGCGCTGCCAGGAGATCGCGAGCAGCTCCTGCGCGAGTCGGCCCTTCGCATGGATCCAGGCGGCGGAGGCGACCTGCCAGGCGCCCAGGGTCGCAAAAAGCGCCGCGGCCGCGAGGAGTGCACGCTTCCTCACGCGGCCGCGACCCAACGGGAGCGTCCCAGAGCGAAGACGATCGTCGCACACAGCAGCGCGGCGAGTCCCATGATGAATTGCAATGCCGCCGGCGTATCGGTTTGCGGCAGCGTCATGCCCTGGGGCAGCGCGGAAGGCACCATCGCCGTCCGCACCGGTCCCGCGGGACCCGTCGGCGTGACGTCCACGGCGACGAGGCTGGTGTACGGGCTCACGAGGTGATGGTCGAGCGCGACCTGCACGACGCGCGGGCGGATGTCGTTCAGGTCCGCGCCGTGGGCCAGCTCGTCCATCAGGCTCGCGATCTTCGACCTGGCCCAGAGGGCGCCCACGCCGCTGTGGGAATCGACGGGCGGCGTGAGCGCCACGCTCCAGGGTTGGTTGCCGCGCAGGCCGGACACCACGACGGTGCCGAGCGGCGCGCGGGCCGCGGCCGCCACCAGGACGGGCTCGCCCAGGTAGAGGTCCGGCACGCGCGAGGGAAACGTCTCCACCGGCGTGCCGTCGGGCCAGCGGATGGCCACGTCGCGCAGCACCGGCGATTCGATCTTCGCGAAGAGCTGCGTCATCTTCTCGTGCACCTCGCGCACGTCGCCGATGTACGTGAAGGTGCCGCGGCCGAATTGCGCCGCCTTCGTCATGAAATGCGAGTTCGGCGCGGAGCCGATGCCGACCGTGAACAGGCGCGAGCTGCCCAGGCGCCGCGTGATGAGCCGGAAGAGCTCGTCCTCGTTCGAGACGGCGCCGTCGGTCATGAAGATGACCTGCCGCAGGTAGCCCGGCGTCTCGCGGCCGTCGAGCGCGAAGGTGAGCGGCGGGACCATCTCCGTGCCGCCGCCGGCCCTGAGCTTCGCCACCCACTCCTTCGCGGTGCGGATCGCCTCGGGCGTGGCGGCGAGCGCGTCGGAGAAGAGGGGCCGCATTGCCGAGTTGAATTCGACGACGTTGAAGCGGTCGCGCCCGGTCAGCGTGTCGAGCGCCATGAGCAGCGCTTCCTTCGCCTGGCGGATCGAGGCGCCTTCCATCGAGCCCGAGGTGTCGATGATGAGGATCATCTCGCGCGGCAGGCGCTGGAAGGCCTGCATCTCGGCGGCGGTGGGCTGGGGCGGCACCACCATCACGAGCGCGTAATCGGGGTCCGGCCGCCGGTCGACGAAGAGCGCCGCCTGGGGCGCGGCGCCCGCGATGCGCCACGAAAGCTCGAAGTCGCGGTCCGCCTCGTCCTGCTCCTTCACGAGGAAGATCGCCGTGCGCTCGCCGGTCTGTTTCTCGACCGTGGTGTCGTGATAGGAGCTGCGCACGTCGCCGATCGCCATGCCGGCGTCGATCACCACGGCGATGTCGACGGGGTTCGTGCCGGGCTGGGACACGAAGGCGGGCTGCACGAGCGGCTCGTCGGCCTGCGCCTCGAGCGCCTTGGGCTCGTCCGGCATCGGATCGAGCGCGCGCATGGGCGTGAGGTAGCGCGGCGTCACGGCGAGGGGAAAGCGCAGTCGGAACTCGCCGTTCTCGTACTTGAGCGGCTGCTGGTACTCGATCCGGATCTCGACGCGCTCGCCGGGCCCGATGTGCGCGACGTTGTTCGTGAAGAGGTTGGGGCGCTGCTGCTCCACGAGCGCCGCCTTGCGGCCCTCGGCCTTCGCCTGGTCGTAGATGCGGCGCGCCTCGCCCTTTTCCTGGATCTGGCCCTCGATGACGCGGTCGCCCACGCGCATCCAGAGGTGGTCCACGGCGGCGCTCTCCGGCAGCGGGAAGACGTAGACGCCTTCCACGAAATCGCTGCCCGGGTTGTGGAAGACCTGCGAGACGCGCGTGCGGGCGATCATGCCCGTCACCTCGATGCCGACCTCGGTCTGCACCTTCGGCGCTTCGGCGTAGCTGCCGCCGTCGGCCTTGAGCAGCAGCGTGCCGGTCTTCGCGTCCGGCAGCGGCGTGCCCGCCGCCTGCGCCGAGGGCGTGAGCGCCAGGATGGCCAGTGCCATCGCGATCGCCACGCCGAGCCCTCCGAAGAAGGCCTTGGCCAGGAGCTCCGCGAAGTCGAGGACCGCCTCGCGGGTCCGTGCCGTGTTGTTCGCCATCCTTTCTTCTCCTTTTCCGCCCATTGCCGTGCGGGCCGTGCCATTTCGGGCGCCGGCGGGGCAAGGGCGCGGGAGAGGGGGCGGCGAAGTGACGAAGAAAGGTGGCAAAAAGATGAAATGAATCGGGGTCAGACCCCCATTCAAGGAATTCAGGAAGCTGAATTTCCGCAATGGGGGTCTGACCCCGATTCATTTTTCGGCATAATTGCGCCGCTATGGCCCGCCGCATCGCCCTCGTCGAGGACGACCCCACCATCCGCCAGAATTACGCCGAAGCGCTCACGCGCGCGGGCTACGAGGTCGCCGCGTTCGGCGACCGGCCCAGCGCCTCGCGCACGCTGGCCGCGCGCCTTCCGGAGCTCGCCATCATCGACATCGGCCTGGGCGCCGAGGTCGACGGCGGGTTCGCACTGTGCCAGGAGCTGCGGGCGGCGAGCGCACGGCTGCCGATCATCTTCCTGTCGGCGCGCGATTCGGACTTCGACGTGGTGTCCGGGCTTCGCGTGGGCGCCGACGACTACGTGACCAAGGACGTGAGCCTGCCGCATCTCCTCGCGCGCATCTCGGCGCTCTTCCGCCGCGTGGACGCGGCGCAGCAGGAGCCCGCGGCCGAGGAGGTGATGCATCGCGGCCCGCTCGCCCTCGACGCGCACCGCATGACGGTCACGTGGCAGGGCCAGCTGGTGCCGCTCACGGTGACCGAGTTCTGGATGGTGCACTCGCTCGCGCGCCATCCCGGCCACGTGAAGGATCGCGACCAGCTCATGCGCGATGCGGAAATGGTCGTGGACGACGGCACCATCACCTCGCACGTGAAGCGCATCCGCCGCAAGTTCCAGGCGATCGATCCGTCGTTCGCGGCGATCGAGACGGTCTACGGCATGGGCTATCGCTGGATGGCCGCGCCGTGACCCGGCGCCAGCGGCTCGCGGCGCTCGCCCTGGCCGTCGCGTCCTTCGCCGCCGGCGCCGCCGAGGAGCCGGCACGCTGGTACCTGCAGGTGGACAACGACGTCGTCTTCGTGACCGACCGCTGGTACTCGAGCGGCGTGCGCATCGCGCGCGTCTCGGGGCGCAACGGCAGCGAGACCGAATTCGGCCTCGTGCACGAGATCTACGTGCCCGAGCAGCGCAACTGGGAGCCGGGCAAGGCGGATCGCGCGCCCACCGCCCGCGTGATGCTCAACGCCGCCTTCCACCAGCGCGACGCCTTGCGGTTCGACACGCTCGAGGCGCAGGTGGGCGTGCGCGGCCCGGCGGCCCTCGGCAAGGAGACCACCGAGCTCGTCCATCGCGCGATTCGAGCGGACGACGTGGACTGGTCGCGCCAGCTTCCCGGCAACCACATCGACGCGAGCCTCGTGGCCACGCGCTCGCAATGGCTCGACTCCATCCCGTTGCGCATGCACGCCGGCGCCGTGGTCGGCACCCAGCTCGCGTTCGTGCACTTGGGAGGCGAGCTGCGCCTGGGCCCGGGCTCGCGCGACATCGACTTCCAGGTGATGCGCTTCGCCGCCACGCCGCCTTTCGCCGCGCGCAAGGACGACGTGGGCTGGAGCGTCTTCGCCGGGGCCAACGCGCGCGGCGTGGCGCGCAACATGCTCGTCGGCAGGAACTACGATCCCGGCGCGCCGGACGTGCACATGAAGAGCGTGGTGGGGCGCTTCGCGGCCGGCGCCGCGTGGACGCTCGATCGCGGCTCGATCACGTTCGCCCTCGTGCAGGAAACCCGCGAGTTCGACGAGCAGCGCCGCCCGCAGCGCTTCGGCTCGCTCGGGTTGAACTGGAACTTCTAGGGAACACGCCATGCGCCGTGCGAGATTCTTCCACGGCATCCGCTTCCGGCTGCTGGTGGTCGCGCTCGGGCTCATCGCGGTGCCGTGGCTCGCGGCGAAGTTCATCGCGCGCATGGAGACGTTCCTGCGGCAGTCGCAGGAGCAGTCGATCGCGGCCACCGCGCGCGCCGTCGCCGCGGCGCTGTCCGACCGGCCGCAGCTCTTCGCGCGCGCGAGCGAGGAGAAGGACAGCCAGGGCGAGGAGCGCCGCCGCATCATCGCGCTCTTCGCCGCGGCCGACACCGACGCCGCGGCGAACCTCGGCACCGCCTACGATCCGTCCGACGAGATCGAGCGGCTGCTCTCGATCATGGGGCGCAGCGGCGAGCGCCTGTGGGTGATCGACAACCGCTCGCGGGTGCGCGGCCTGTCCGGCAGCCTCAAGGACGAGGCCCCCACGCCGCGGCGCCCGCGGCGAAGCTGGCTGCGCGGCGTGATCTCCTCGTTCGTGCCCACGCCGCAGGTGCAGCGCGGCGACGAAAGCCGCCCGGCGCGCGGCCAGATCGATCGCGCGCTCATCGGCGTGTCGTCCACGCAATGGCGCGGCACGCGCGATCCCGAGGTCGCCATCGTGTCCGCCGCGCAGCCCGTCTTCGTGGGCGACGACATCGTGGGCGCCGCCGTGGTCGAGGAGACCACGACCGCGATCCAGCTCCTCAAGCAGTCGGCGCTCGAGAACCTGCTGGCGGCCACGATCGCGGTCGTGGGCGGCGCGCTGGTGATCCTGCTGTTCTTCGCGAGCCGGCTCGCCACGCGCATCCGGCGGCTGCACGCGCAGGCCGAGTCGGCGATCGACTCGCAGGGACGCGTGCGCGGCAACGTGGAGCCGTCCGCGGCGCGCGACGAGATCGGCGACCTGTCGCGCACTATGGCGGCGGTGCTCGCGCGGCTGCGCGACTACAACGCGTACCTCGAGTCGATGGCCGGGCGCCTCTCGCACGAGCTGCGCACGCCGGTGGCGGTCGTGCGCTCGTCGCTGGACAACCTGAAGCAGCAGCCGCTCGACCGCGAGACGCGCGTGTACGTGGAGCGCGCGGGCGAGGGCGTCGAGCGCCTCGCGCGGCTCATCTCGCGGCTTTCGGAAGCCACGCGCCTCGAACGCATGCTGGAGAGCACCGAGCGCGAGCGCTTCGACCTCGCCGCGGTCGTGGCCGGCTGCGTCGACGGTTACCGCGCCGCCTACCCCGCGCGGCGCTTCGAGCTTTCACGGCCCGAGGCGCCGGTGATGGTGGAGGGCGTGCCCGATGCGCTCGCGCAGCTCCTGGACAAGCTGGTCGAGAATGCGAGCGATTTCGCGCCGCCGGAGACCGCGATCCGCGTGCATGTGACGAGCGACCCGCGGGCTGCGCGCCTCGCGGTGGAGAACTCCGGCCCGCCGCTCGCGGAGGAAACGCTGGGGCGGCTCTTCGATTCGATGGTCACGCTGCGCGCCGCGGACCAGGCGCGCGTGGATGGCGCGCACCTGGGCCTGGGCCTCTACATCGTGCGGCTCATCGCCGAATTCCACGGCGGGCGCGTGCGCGCCTCGAACCTGCCCGATGCCGGCGGCGTGCGCTTCGAGGTGGAGATCCCGCTGCCGCGCAGTTCACAGCGCGGCACTGCGGCTTTGCCGTAAACTCGGGCGATGGGACGCATCCTCACCCTCATCATCATCGGCGTGGCGCTGTGGTGGCTCTTCCGCGGCTTCTTCCGCTCGCAGTTGCGCGAGCCGGAAAAGCCGCCCGCGCAGTTGCCGGAAGGCGAGGACATGGTGCGCTGCACGCGCTGCGGCGTGAACCTGCCGCGCAGCGAGGCGCGCGAAGAAGGCGGCAAGCTCGTGTGCGCGGCCAATCCGCATTGCCATTGATGCCGTGAACAGCGCCGCCGAGACACGCATGCTGATGGGCCGGCCGCTCATCGCCCAGGCCGACGACACGACGTGGCGCACGCTCGCGGTGTTCTGCGCGTATCGCCTGGTGCTCGCGATCATGCTGGGCTTCGCGTTCATCTTCCTGAACGAGATGTTCCAGCTCGGCCGCATCGCGCCCGCCGTCGTGGTCCCCACGGCGCTCGCGTATTTCGTGGCCTCGCTCATGCTGCTCGTGCCGGCGCGCTTCCGCGAGCCGAACCTCACCGTGCAGGTCACGACCGGCGTCATCATCGACGTGGCGGCCATCGTGATGCTCATGTACGCGAGCGGCGGCGTGCGCAGCGGCCTGGGCGTGATCCTGCTCGTGTCGCTCGCGGCCGCGGGCGTGATCACGCGCGGGCGCCTCGTGTACTTCCATGCCGCGATGGCGGCGCTCGCGGTGCTGCTCGAGCAGACCTTCCAGCTCTGGCACAACGACGCCGGCATGCACGATTTCGTGCAGACCGGCATCACGGCCCTCGCGTTCTTCGCCACGGCGGGGCTCGCCTCGGCGCTCGCGCGCTACGCCCGCACCAGCGAGCAGATCGCCGAGGAGCGCAAGATCGACCTCGCGAACCTCTCGCAGATCAACGAGCTCGTCATCCGCGACATGCAGGACGGCATCCTCGTGATCGACGCGCAGGGCCGCATCCGCCAGACCAACCCGCGCGCGCTGCAGCTGCTGGGGCCGCTGCCGCCGGTGCGCTATCCGCTCATCGCCGAGTATTCGCCGGAGATCGCGCGGCTGCTGGAGAGCTGGCGCCAGGGCTCCGAGACCACGTACATGCAGCTGCGCACGCCGCGCACCACCGGGGAGATGCAGGTGCATTTCGTGCCCATCGGCAGCGGCGACCCGGCTCCGGCGGTGGTGTTCATCCAGGACATAGGCCGCGTGCGCCAGCAGGCGCAGCAGCTGAAGCTCGTCGCGCTGGGGCGCCTCACTGCCTCCATCGCGCACGAGATCCGCAACCCGCTCTCCTCCATCGGCCACGCGGCGGACCTGCTCGACGAGGACCTCGGCAAGCGCGAAGGCGAGAAGCGGCTGCTCGAGATCATCCGCAGCAACGTCTTTCGCCTCGACCGCATCGTGCAGGAGGTGCTGTACCTCAACCGCCGCGACCGGGCGCATCCGGAGTCGATCGACCCGCGCGTCTACCTGCAGAACTTCGCCAACGAGTTCTACGTCACCGACAAGGTGCCGCAGGGCGTGATCGACATCGACGTGCGCACGTCGCAGCGCCTCATGTTCGACCGCCAGCACCTCGACCAGATCCTGTGGAACCTCGTGCGCAACGCCTGGCGCCACGGCAACAAGCAGCCGGGCAGCGTGCGCATCGTCGTGTGGCCCGCCGCGCAGCCCGGGCGCCTGCTCATCGACGTGCACGACAACGGCCCCGGCGTCACGCGCGAGAACCAGGCGCACCTCTTCGAGCCGTTCTTCACGACCGACGCGCAGGGCACGGGCCTCGGCCTGTACATCGCGCGCGAGTTGTGCGAGGGCAACGGCGCGCGCATCGAATACGTGGAAAATCCCGCGGGTGGCCAGTTCCGCGTCACGGTGAAAGGAGCCTGATGAACCGCAAGTCCGTTCTGGTGGTCGACGACGAGGCCGACATCCGCGAGCTGCTGGTGCTCACGCTGTCGCGCATGGGCGTCGACGCCGATACGGCCTCGACCGTGCAGGAAGCGCAGCAGGCGCTCGGGGCGCGCCCGTACGACCTGTGCCTCACCGACATGCGCCTGCCCGACGGCGACGGCCTCGCGCTGCTTCGCTACATCGCCGATCACCACGGCAACACGCCCGTCGCGGTGATCACGGCGTTCGGCTCGACGGAGAACGCGGTCGCGGCGCTGAAGGCGGGCGCCTTCGACTACCTCGCCAAGCCCATCAAGATCGAGCAGCTGCGCCCGCTCGTCATGAGCGCGCTCAAGCTGCCCAAGCCGCCGCATTCACGCCGCGCGGCGATCGGCGAGACGGTGCAGCCGGGCGTGCCGCGCCTGCTCGGCGAGTCGCCCGCCATCCAGCGCGCCCGCGACATGATCCAGAAGCTCGCGCGCTCGCAGGCGCCCGTCTACATCACGGGCGAATCCGGCAGCGGCAAGGAGGTCGCCGCGCGGCTCATCCACCTCGGCTCCTCGCGCGGCGACCAGCCTTTCATCGCGGTGAACTGCGGCGCGATCCCCGAGAACCTGATGGAGAGCGAGTTCTTCGGCTACAAGAAGGGCGCGTTCACCGGCGCGGACAGCGACAAGATGGGCTTCCTGCAGGCGGCGCAGAAGGGCACGCTCTTCCTCGACGAGGTGGGCGACCTGCCGCTCGCGATGCAGGTGAAGCTGCTGCGCGTGATCCAGGAGAAGAAGGTGCGCCGCGTGGGCGACACGGTGGAAGAGCCGATCGACGTGCGGATCATCTCGGCCACGCACCGCAGCCTCGCCGAGCAGGTGGAGGCGGGCCAGTTCCGCCAGGACCTCTTCTACCGGCTGAACGTGATCGAGCTCAAGATGCCGTCCCTGCGCGAGATCCCCGAGGACATCACGCTCATGGTCCACGAGGTGCTCGAGCGCCTCGCGCGCCAGAGCGGCAACCCGGCGCCGACGATGTCCGAGGAGGCGATGCTCGCGCTGCGCCGCTACGACTTTCCCGGCAACGTGCGCGAGCTCGAGAACATCCTCGAACGCGCGATGGCCCTGTGCAGCGGCAACACCATCAACGTGGGCGACCTCTACCTCACCCAGGGCGGCTCGAGGGAAAAGGCGGGCAGCGCCGACGGCTCTCTCGGCACGCGCGGGCTGCCGTTGCACGAGTTCCTCGACCAGGTCGAGCGCGAGGCCATCATGAAGGCGCTCGAGGCGACGCGCTTCAACAAGACCGCCGCCGCCAAGCTGCTCGGCATCACGTTCCGGTCGCTGCGCTATCGTCTCGACCGGCTCGGGATCGACTGATGGGAACCCACCCCGGGGACGCACCCCGGGGACGCACCCCGGGGACGCACCCCGGGTTGAGCCTCGACGTTGCGGGCTTCTGCTCCGGGGCGATCTACCTGCCGTCGCCCCACCACGACCAGCGCCCCGACGACGCGGAGATCTCGCTGCTCGTGGTCCACAACATCTCGTTGCCGCCGGGCGAATTTGGCGGGCCGTACATCGACGACCTCTTCCTCGGGCGCCTCGATCCGCACGCGCATCCGTACTTCCGCGAGATCGCGGGGCTGCGCGTCTCCTCGCATTTCCTGATCCGCCGCGACGGCGAGCTCACGCAGTACGTGCCGTGCGAGCTGCGCGCCTGGCATGCGGGCGCCTCGCAATGGAAGGGCCGCGAGCGCTGCAACGATTTCTCCATCGGCGTGGAGCTGGAGGGCGCCGACGACGTGCCGTTCGCCGAGCCGCAATACGACACGCTCGTGGCGCTCGCGCGCGCGATCTTCGAGCGCTACGGCGAGCTCGACCTCGCCGGCCACAGCGACATCGCGCCCGGCCGCAAGACCGATCCGGGCCCCTGGTTCGACTGGGCGCGGTTCCGGGGCGCGCTGGCCCTGCCGGGACGTCCATAAGGAATCGTTAAGGACCGGCGCCCACGATGGGTCATGCCGGACCTCCCGGCCCTGCCAAGGAGTGACACCGATGAACACCCGCATGACGCTTTTCGCCGCCGCGCTCGCCTCGGCGTTCGCGATGGTCCCCGCCGCCTCGATCGCCGCGCAGCCGCACGCGCACCACGAGCAAGCGCGCAGCCTCACGCTCGACAACGGCAGCAAGTGGAAGGTCGACGAGCCGCTTCGCATGGGCATGGAATCGATCCGCGACCAGGTGACGCAGATGCACCTCGCCGGCGAGCGCGCGCCGCTCAAGCCCGAGTACTACGAGGCGCTGGGCCTGTCTATCCAGAGCGAGATCGCGGACATCGTGAGGAACTGCAAGCTCGAACCGCGCGCGGACGCGAATTTCCACGTCCTGCTGTCGGACCTGGACGAGGCCGCCGAGGCGCTCAAGCGCCGCACGGCGAAGGACCAGCATCGCGGCATGAGCAAGGCGCGCGAGGTGCTCGGGCGCTACGGCCGCTACTTCGACCATCCCGGCTGGGCCGCGCAGCAACGCGCGTGACGGCGCAGCTTTCTTGAGGCGCGTCAGCGCGGCGCCGCGCCGCCCGCGCATCATGGGACCATGGGAAGAATCCTGCTCGTGGAGGACGACGCGCTCCTCGGCGATGGCGTGAAGGCGGGCCTCGAGGACGACGGCCACGTCGTCGAATGGGTGCGCGACGGCAAGCTCGCGCGCGAAGCGCTCGCGGTCGAGAAGTTCGGCGCGGTGGTCCTGGACCTTGGGCTTCCGCGCCTGGACGGCCTCGACATCCTGCGCGAGCTGCGCGCGCGCCAGGACCGCACGCCGGTGCTGATCCTCACCGCGCGCGACACCGTCGAGTATCGCGTGCGCGGGCTCGATGCGGGCGCCGACGATTACCTCGTGAAGCCGTTCGAGCTCGCGGAGCTGAAGGCGCGCCTGCGCGCGATCGTGCGCCGCGCCGCGGGGCAGGCCACCAACGTGCTGCGCCATCGCGGCGTGGAGATGCGCCTCGACGAGCACGCGGTGCTGAAGGAAGGGCAGCCGGTGAACCTCGCGCCCCGCGAGTACGCGCTCCTTGAGGCGCTCATGTCGCAGCCGGGGCGCACGTTCACGCGCGCGCAGCTCGAGGAGCGGCTCTATGCGTGGGGCGGCGAGGTGGAGTCCAACGCGATCGAGGTCCACGTGCACCACCTGCGCGCCAAGCTCTTCCCGGACCTCATCCGCACCGTGCGCGGCGTGGGTTACGCGCTCGCCCCGGTCAATGGCTGACCGCCGGCGTTCGCTGCGGCGCCGGCTGATCTCGCTGATCATGGCGGGCACCGGCGCGGTGTGGCTGGCCGCGACGCTCTTCACGTACGAGGAAGCGCGCCACCACGCCGAAGAGCTCTTCGATGCGCAGCTCGCCGAGTACACGGAGGTGCTCTCGACGGTCGCGGGCCACGAGGCGCACGAAATGGAAGGCGCCGTGACCCTCATCGACCACCCGTACGGGCGCACGCTCACCTACCAGGTCTATTCCACGAAGGGCGAGCTGCTGATGCGATCGCACGCGGCGCCCGAGGCTCCGCTCGCCGCTCACGACGGCTACTCGCGCCTCGAAGATGGCGACGAGCGCTGGCGCGTGTACCGCCACACCGACCCCGCGCAGGCGATCGTCGTCATCGCCGCGCACCGGCAGAAGGAGCGCGCGGAGCTCGCGGGCGACATCGCGCTGCGCCTGGTGCTGCCGTTGCTCCTGGGCCTGCCTCTCATCGGGGCCGCGGTGTGGTTCGCCGTGTCGCGGGCGCTCGCGCCGCTCAACGCGCTCGCGCAGGAGGTGGGCGCGCGCGAGGCGAGCCATCTCTCGCCGGTGGATCCGGACGAAGCGCCGCGCGAGGTGATGCCGCTCGTGGAAGAGCTGAACCGCCTCTTCGAGCGGCTCGAGCGCTCGTTCGCGAGCGAGCGCAGCTTCACCGGCGATGCGGCGCACGAGCTGCGCACGCCGCTCGCGGCGATCAAGACGCAGGCCGAGGTGGCGCTCTCGACCGCGAACGACGAGCGCCGCCGCCGCGCCCTCGAGCAGGTCGTGGCGGGCGTGCAGCGCGCGACCGCCCTCGTCGAGCAGCTGCTCGCGCTAGCGCGGCTGGACGCCTTCAACGAGGGCCGCCGCGAGACCGTGGACCTCGCGGGCATCGTGGGCGACACGGCCCGCGAGCTGGCCGTCTCGATGCCGGGCCGGCGCGTGGAGATCGTCACGGCGGCCAACGAGCTGCATCTCGTCGAGGGCGACGGCGTGCTGCTGCACATGCTCGCGCGCAACCTCGTGGACAACGCGTTGCGCTATTCGCCGCCCGATGCCGCCGTGCGCGTGAGCCTCGCGCGCGAGCGCGACACCGTGCGCTTCGATGTCGAGGACGCGGGGCCTGGCGTCGAGCCGGAGCTGCGCCAGCGCATCTTCGATCGCTTCTTCCGCGTGCCGGGCGTGCAGCCGGGCAGCGGGCTGGGGCTGTCCATCGCGCGGCGCATCGTCGAGCTGCACGACGGCACCATCGAGGCCGGCAAGAGCGAGCCGCTCGGCGGCCTTCGCGTCACCGTCA
The DNA here is from genome assembly GCA_035719385.1 of Usitatibacter sp. Taxonomy (GTDB): domain Bacteria; phylum Pseudomonadota; class Gammaproteobacteria; order Burkholderiales; family Usitatibacteraceae; genus Usitatibacter. Next base: position 3,818 of record DASTGG010000068.1, on the reverse strand, counting down.
TCCTTCCCGCGTCCCTTAAGCAAGCGTTAAGCGCGGCCGCCTAAGGTCGTCATCACGGCGAGCGGTTGGACGCCGAACTTCGATGACCACCTTCTCAAGGAGTGACGCAATGAATCTGACTCTCAAACTGGGCGCGCTCGCCGTCGCTTCGGCGTTCGCTTTCGTGGCCGGTCCCGTGCTCGCGGCCGAGGACAATCCCCATGCGAAGCACGAGAAGCGCGTCGTGCTGAACGCGGGGCAGAAGTGGAAGACCGATGCGGTGACGCGCCGCGGCATGGAATCGATCCGCGAGCAGGTCAACGCGGTGCGCGCCTCGAGCCGGCTGGCGCCCATGCAGCCCGAGTACTACGCGGCGCTCGGCGAATCGATCAAGCGCGAGGTGGGCGAGATCCTCGTCGCGAGCAAGCTCGAGCCGAGCGCCGGCCAGAACTTCCACGTGATCGTGAACCAGCTCGTCACCGCGGCCGACACTCTCGAGGGCAAGAACGGCGCCGATCGCGCCAACGGCATGGATCACGCCGACCGCGTGCTCTCCCAGTACACGCGCTTCTTCGACCATCCCGGCTGGCAGGACCGCGCCTGACCCACCCCTGACCCGGGGACGCACCCCGGGGACGCACCCCGGGGTGCGTCCCCGGGTTTTGCTTTTTGTCGTTGCGTTTCAACGTACTGTGCGGTGCAGCATTCCTTACCGCTCAATTCTTGCGCAGGGCCGGGGCGCAACGCCCTGATTCCGAACCCGAAAAAAAATTATTCCAAGCCTCCTTGCGCGACGGCGGGTCCTTTACTAGAGTTTGTGTCCATTGCTTCCCCCGCCACAACATCTTGTGGGAAGCCCGGTGGATAACCTGTGAGCAACCACGGGGATCCACAGCAAAGCGGCCGACGAATCCGCAAGTTAGCAGGCCCCCAAAGAAAGCCTGCCCGTGAAGCCCCGGCAAGACGCCCGGACCCTCGAAAACAGATTCAACAAGGAGACGATCCATGCGCTTGGCATCCGACATTCTTCCCGCCGCACCGCTCGCGGCCACCCCCATCATCGGAGAGGAGGCTGCAGCCGCGACGGAGAGATACGCGGACTACAAGATCATCCGGCGCAATGGCGCGGTCGTGGGCTTCGAGCCCGACAAGATCGCCGTCGCGATGACGAAGGCGTTCCTCGCCGTGTCCGGGAACACGGCCGCCGCGAGCGCCTCGGTGCGCGAGAAGGTGCAGGTCCTCACGCAGGCGGTCGTGCAGTCGCTCATCCGCCGGCAGCCCGCGGGCGGCACGTTCCACATCGAGGACGTGCAGGACCAGGTCGAGCTCGCGCTCATGCGCTCGGGCGAGCATGCCGTGGCGCGATCCTACGTCCTCTATCGCGACGAGCGCGCGCGCGAGCGCGCCGCCAAGCGGGCGCAGGAAGCCGAAGTCCACACGACGCGCCTGAACGTCACCGTCGGCGGCCTCAAGCAGCCGCTCGATGCGGCGAAGCTCGAGGCGCTCATCACCTCGGCCTGCGACCACGTGGGCGGCGAGGTCGATCCGAAGCGCATCCTCGATGCGACCCTGCGCGACCTCTACGACGGCGTGCCGCTCGAGGAAGTGCACAAGTGCGCGATCCTCGCCGCCCGCATGCTGATCGAGCAGGACCCGGGCTACTCGTACGTGACCGCGCGCCTGCTGCTGCACACCATCCGCCGTGAGGTGCTGGGCGAGGAAGTCGCGCACGCCGAGATGTCCACGCGCTACGCCGAGTACTTCCCGGCCTTCATCCACCAGGGCATCAAGGCGCAGCTCCTCGACGAGAAGCTCGCCGGCTACGACCTGCAGCGCCTGGGCGAGGCGCTCAGGCCCGACCGGGACCTGCAGTTCAACTACCTCGGGCTGCAGACGCTGTACGACCGCTATTTCCTGCACATCCAGGACCGGCGCATCGAGCTGCCCCAGGCCTTCTTCATGCGGGTGGCGATGGGGCTCGCGCTGAACGAGATCGACCGCGAGGCGCGCGCCATCGAGTTCTACAACGTGCTGTCGTCGTTCGACTTCATGTCGTCGACGCCGACTCTCTTCAACTCCGGGACGCAACGCTCGCAGCTTTCATCCTGCTACCTCACGACGGTCGCCGACGACCTCGACGGCATCTACGAGGCGATCAAGGAGAACGCGCTGCTTTCCAAATTCGCGGGAGGGCTGGGCAATGACTGGACACCGGTGCGCGCGCTGGGTAGCTACATCAAGGGTACGAACGGGAAATCGCAGGGTGTGGTTCCATTCCTCAAGGTCGTCAATGACACTGCGGTAGCGGTGAACCAGTGCTTCTCGCCCGAGACTGGCGTCTACACGGCCGATGGACTGAAGCCGATCAAGGACGTGAAGCCGGGCGACCTGGTTCTCGGCAAGTCGGGCGCCTATCGTGAAGTCGAGCGGCGCTTCGCCTACAACCAGACCGATCGAATGGTCGCGGTGAAGGTGAAGCATGCGATCGATCCGCTGCTCGTGACGGCGGGCCACCCGTTCTACGCCATCCGCGGAGTGCCGATGGAGCAGGCGAACCAGCGCACGCTGGATTGGCTCGCGAACGGCAAGGTGAAGGCGGAGTGGGTCGATGCGGGCCAACTGCAGCCGGGCGATTACGTCGCGCAAGTCATTCCGACCGAAGTCGTGAACCTCGCCGGACTGACGGAAGAGGATGCGCGTCTCTACGGCATCCTCCTCGGCGACGGACACCTCTCCAAGGACGGAATGCAATGGGGCGTGTCGGGCAATCCGCAGAAGGACGAACACCTGTCCTTCGTGCGCTCGTATCTCGAGGCGCGTGGCATCCACTTCTGGGAAACCGCTCGCGGCGAAACCTACGCACAGGTGCACTGGGCCTTCGGCCGCGGCGTGGTGCGTGATGCCACGACCGGGCGAATCGCGGGCGCCGGCGCGGCAACGCTGCCCTTCGGCTACGACGACATCTACGACGAGGCGGGCTGCAAGCGCATTTCGCGACGCTTCGCGCACCTTCCCAAGCCGCATGCCGCCCAGCTCATCCGCGGCCTGCTCGAGACCGACGGCGGCGTGTCGCGCGGCAAGGAGATCTATTTCAGCAACTCGTCGCGCCCGCTGGTGGAGGGCCTGCGCTACCAGTTGCTGCGCATGGGGGTGCCCACCGCGGGACAATATCGCGAGCGTGACATCACGCATACGGCCACTCGTTCCGACGGCACGACGACGCAGTTCAACGGCGTCACCAAGTGCTTCGACCTGCGGATCCCCGCGGTGCCGGGGATCGCCGAGCTTGTCGGTTGCAGGCCGATCACGAAGAAAAACTGGCTGGAGATCGAAGGCAAGCTCTTCTCGCGCGTGACCGAGGTGCAGGACATCTCGCCCAAGCCCTTCGTCTATGACCTCAAGGTCGAAGGCGACGAGTCGTACATGACCACGGGCGGCCTGGCGCACAACGGCGGCAAGCGCAAGGGCGCCGTCTGCTGCTACCTCGAGACATGGCACCTCGACATCGAGGAGTTCCTCGAGCTGCGCAAGAACACCGGCGACGACCGCCGCCGCACGCACGACATGAACACGGCCAACTGGGTCCCGGACCTGTTCATGAGGCGCGTGATGGAAGGCGCGGACTGGACGCTCTTCTCGCCCTCGGACTGCCCGGACCTGCACGACAAGTTCGGCAAGGCGTTCGAGGAGGCGTACGTCGAGTACGAGCGCAAGGCCGCGCGCGGCGAGCTGAAGCTGCACAAGAAGATCCCGGCGCAGACGCTCTGGCGCAAGATGCTCACGATGCTCTTCGAGACCGGGCATCCGTGGATCACGTTCAAGGACGCGTGCAACATCCG
>DASTGG010000067.1:0-33535 GCA_035719385.1 Usitatibacter sp. | reverse complement strand
GCGGTGATCCGCTGCAGGCTCCCGAAGAGCGCGTTCGACGCGGTGTCCGAACCGGTCAGGAACACGCCCAGCCAGCCGAGATAGGCCGCGAAGAACGGGTACAGGGGTCCCGCGTTCGTGAACGCCAATCCGAGCACCGCGTCCGTCCCCGCGTAGCGTGTGAGGAATCCCAGCCCCAGCACCTGCCCGATCACCAGGACCGGTATCGTCATTCGGTGGGCCGTCCTGACGATGGCCTCCTTCCACTGTGCGCCGGTGAGCCCGAGCACGAGGCCGGTGAGCAGCGCCGCGAAGAACACGCCCGTGCCTGCAGCCGACAGCCAGTTGATCGCGAACTTCGCCGCTTCGGGCTTCGCGTTCGGCGGCGCGACGGGCGGCGAGCGCTGCACCTTGCTGTCGAGCTCGGGCATGCTCCATGTCGGCAGCGAGAGCGTTCCCGTGAAGGGCGATCCCAGCAGGGTGGTGTTCACCTTCACGCTGGAGAAGGTGTTGTTCAGCGTCTTCTTGAATTCCGGCGAGCCCCAGAGCGCGCAGCACGCGATGAGGATCACCCAGGGAATCCACGCGCGCACGGTCTGGCCGACCGTGTAGGGATATTTCCACTCGTGCACGTCGGTCGTTACCGTATCGACCGACTTTCCTTCGCGCTCGAGGGCTTCACGCTCCGAGCGCAGCAGGAAGCGCGTCTTCGGGTGCCACACGAAGCGCAGGAAAAGCGCCGTGCAGATCACCGAGAAGACACCCGAGACCACGTCCGTCATCAGGTGGAACTCCTGCGTGCCCGAGGCGAAGAGCTGCATGACCGCGAACGTGCCGCCGGCCACGACCGCCGCGGGCCACACCTCGAAGACCTGCTTCCACTTCCCGCCTTCCATCTTCACGAACACGGCCACGAGCCAGAACGGCACGAGCATGGAGACCCACGGAAGCTGCCGCCCCGCCATCGCGGAGAGGGTCACCTCGTCGAGGCCGCTCACCGCCGCGAGCGTCACGATGGGCGTGCCGATGGCGCCCCAGGCGACGGGTGCCGTGTTGGCGAGCAGGTTCAGTACCGCGGACTGGAACGGGCGGAAGCCCAGGCCCACCATCACCGCGCCGGCGATCGCCACGGGCGTGCCGAAGCCGGAGGTGCCCTCGATGATCGCCCCGAAGGAGAACGCGATCAGCACCGCCTGCAGGCGCCGGTCGAAGGAGATGTGGACGATGGATTCCTTCACGATCTCGAACTGCCCCGAGATCACGGTCATCGTGTAGAGGAACATCGCCGCCAGCACGATCCAGATGATGCCCAGGAACCCCGAGAGCGTGCCCAGCACGAAGGCCGAGGCCGCCGAGACCACCGGCATCTTGAAGACGAGGCACGAGACCAGGAAGGCGGCGATGACGCCGTAGAACGCGGCGTAAGGCGCCGAGATGCCCAGGTGCCTGACGCCCTCCCGGTCGCGGTGCGGGTGCAGCGCGATGAAGTAGAGCAGGACGGCGATGGGAACGGCCGCCGCCAGCGTGGAAAGGAAGACGTTGCCGAACGGATCGTAGTTCTGGTGGTACATGCGCCCTCCGAGGCCTGCCGCACGATCGCGGGTTTTTTGCGGATCATGCCGCGCGCAGCTTGCATCAAGCTGTATCGGCGTCTTGCTGGCGGGAAATGGTGCGCCCGGCCCCGCGCGGAATCTGTAGGAGGGCTCCTACCCGGCGTCCGGGTCCAGAAACAAAAAACCGCGGCGGTGAGCCGCGGTTCTACTCGATCAGGCGGTGTTTCATCGCATAGTGGACCAGGTCCACGTTGGTGTTCAGCCCCAGCTTCTTGAGGATGCGCCCACGGTAGGTGCTGACCGTGGAAGGCGACAGCCGCATCTCCTCGGCGATCTGGTGCAGGGTCTTGCCCGAGGCGAGCAGCCACATGACGCGGTACTCGCGGTCCGAGAGGCGCTCGTGCGGCGGGCGCTCCTGCTCGGGCGTGAGCCGCATCGCCAGCTTCTCGGCGAGGGTCGAGCTGATGTAGCGCCCGCCGGTGGCGACCTTCTTCACCGCGGCGGTCAGCTCCTCGCCGGCGCTTTCCTTGGTGATGTAGCCGGCCGCCCCGGCCTTCAGCGCCCGCAGCCCGTGCGGGTCCTCGGGGTAGATGCTGAGGATCAGCACCGGCCGCTCGGGGTAGTCGTGCTTCACGTCCGAGAGCAGCTCGACGCCGCCGCGCCCGGGCATGGAGTAGTCGAGGACCGCGACGTCCCAGTCGATCCTGTGCGCCATCTCGAAGGCCTCGTCGCCGTCGCGGGCCTCGCCGACGATATCGACCTCGGGATCGGCCTCGAGCATCATCTTGAGGCCTTGACGCACGACGGGGTGGTCGTCGGCGATGAGCACTTTCACGGGTACGCCACCGTGGCCGTGCATTACAGGGGAAGTAGCGAAGCTCATGCGTGGAATACCGGCTGTTGGGCCGTGAGGGGAATCGAGACCGACACCGTCGTGCCCGTCCCCTCGTGGCCCTTCACATCGATGGTGCCGCCAAAGGCAAGTACCCTCTCGCGCAGCCCCAGGAAGCCCAGCGAGCGCGGGCTCTCGAACTCCGACTCCTGTATCCCCCGGCCGTTATCTTCGACCTTCAAGGCGAGCGATTCGGCGTCCGCCAAGGTGACGTTGACACGCGTGGCATTCGCATGCCGCGCGACGTTCGTGAGCAGCTCCTGGAACATCCGGAAGAGCGCCGTGGAGCGCTCCTTGTCCGGATCCTGGAATCCCGGTGAGATCTGCACGTTGCAGCGGATGCCGGTGCGGCGCTGGAACTCGCGCGCCTGCCACTCGATCGCCGCGTGCAGCCCGATCTCGTCGAGCACCTCCGGCCGCAGGCCCGAGGAGATGCGCCGCACCGCGTTGATGATGCGGTCGATCGCATGGTTCAGGCCCTGCGCCTTCGTGGCCAGCATCTCGGGCGGGTCGGTGCCGGCCGCCTTCACCAGCGCGCCGATGTCGTACTTGAGGCCGGTGAGCGCCTGCCCCAGCTCGTCGTGGATCTCGCGCGCGATGTGGATGCGTTCTTCCTCGCGCACCGACTGCAGGTGGGCGGCGAGCGCGCGCAGGTTCTCCTCCGAAGCGCGCAGCCGCTGCTCGGTGAGGGCGCGCTCGGCGAGCTCCGCCGAGAGCATGCGGTTCATGTCGTGCAGGCCCACGAAGAAGGCGAGCTTCGAGCGCAGGATCTCGGGGATCGGCGGCTTCACCATGTAATCCACGGCGCCCGCGCGGTAGCTGCGGAACATCGTGGCGATGTTGTCCTGCGTCGCGGTCATGAAGATGATCGGCGTGTTCTTCGAGCGGTTGCGATCGCGGATCATGGTGGCCGTGGTGAAGCCGTCGATGCCGGGCATCTGCACGTCCATCAGGATCGCCGCGAAGTCCTCCTCGAGCACGCGCCTCAGCGCCTCCTCGCCCGAGCTCGCCGTGACGATGCGCGCCCCGAGCGGCCTGAGGATCTCCTCCACCGCGAGGCGGCTCGCCGGATCGTCGTCGACGATCAGGATGCTGGCCTGGAGGAAGTCTTCGCCGCCCATGGCAGCATCACCTTGCGAGCACGAGGAGCGAATAGCCGCCGAGCGTGCGCGCGGCGAGGTCGGGACCCGCCCGGAAGAGCATCTGCCGCGGCCCCTTGAGCAGCTTCGTCTTCCAGCCGACGTTCGGCAGCTCGGTGCGCCCCGATGTGTAGCGCCAGTCCATCACCTCGTAGCCGGTATCCTCGAGCGCCGCGAGCGCGGTGTCCTTGTCGAAGTAATGGATGTGGCCCACGCTGCGGCGCGCGTCGAGCAGCGGGCGCCCGCGCAGCAGCGCGAGCGCGGAGAGATCGAGCGGGATGTGGAAGACCTTGAAGCCGGCCTTCCCGCGCAGCCGCCGCAGGAAATCGAAATAGTCCTCGACGTGCTCGAACACGTCGATCGCCATGGCGACGTCGAAGCGCGCGTCCTCCTCGAGCAGGTTGCCCAGGCGGAACTCGATGTTGCCGCCGGACTTCGGCGCGCAGAGGCGATAGGCGTCGGGCGAGATGTCGTAGCCGACGAAGCGCGTGCCGGCGGGCAGGCGGTGCGCGAGGCTGCGCAGCACCTCTCCCGCGCCGCAGCCGATCTCGCACACCGTCTTCGGCGCGATGCGGTTGCGCTCGAGGATTCCCGCGACGTGGCCCGCCTTCCACGCGGAGTCGTCGACGTGCCAGTCCGGGTTGTTCCGGAAGTACGTCCCGTCGCTATAAATCGTCGTTTCCATCGACACTTTCATCTACCCCGCAGTCGGGTGGCGGCATAGTCAGTGTAGGAATCGACGATTGCAGCATGGCGGTGGCGCGTTCGGGCAGGCTAGGCCGTAAGGACTAGCCTGTTAAAAATTCCCGCGAGCGGGCATTCCGTGTGAGGCGAGTCATGTCGCTGCATGGCGACCGTTCGTGCGCGGCAGCAAGTACCACATGTAGGCCATGAAGGCGAAGATGGCGGCGGCGAGCGCCGAGGCGGGCGTACGGCTGGTCGAGCACAGGTGCAGCAGCTGCTCGGGCCTCGCCAGGTCCTCCTTGAAGCGCTGCTGGAAGACCGCGATGAGCTGGAAGCCGAACGTCGCCTGCACGCCCGGCAGCACCATGCGGCATTCGTGGACCAGCGTGCTGGCCGCCTCGTGTGGCGGTAGCTCCTCGCGCTCTTCGCCCGTCACGGCGTCGCGGCATCGCGGCGCGGCAACAGCGCCGCCGGCCGCGGCTGGAGCGCCGCATAGGCCGCCAGCAGTTTCGGCACCTCGTAGCGCCACTCGAGCTCGTTCTCGACGCGCGAGCGCCCGTAGGCGCCCATCGCGGCACGGCGGGCCGGATCGTCCACGAGCTCCACGATCTTCGCCGCGAGGCTGCCCGGGTCGTTGCGGCGCGCGTAGAGCGATGCGTCCTGCGCCGAGAAGCGCCCCTCGGTCAGGTCGAACTGCACGATCGGCTTGCCGAGCGCCATGTACTCCATGATCTTGTTCATCGTCGACTTGTCGTTCATGTCGTTGGCGATGTCCGGATTCACGCAGACGTCGGCCGTATTCAGCATGGCGAGCATCTCCGCGTCCGGCACGCGCCCCGTGAACGTCACGTAGTCGTCGATGCCGAGCTCCTCGGCGAGGCGCTTGAGCTCCGCGAGCGACGTGCCGCCGCCCACGAGGCCGAAATGGATGTCCTCGCGCTGCATGTCGCGCACGATGATGCGCGCGGCCTGCAGCAGCAGGTCGATGCCCTCCTGCTTGCCCATGACGCCGACGTAGCCCACCAGGTACTTGCGCCCGTGCTTGAGCGACGCATCGGGCGGCTGGATCTTCATGCGCTCGAGGCTCGGGCCGCTGCGCACGACGAAGACCTTCGAGGGATCCATCCCGCCGCGCTCTACCGCGATGCGCTTGTACGACTCGTTGGTCGCGATGGACACGTTGGCGCATTTGAACGTCCAGCGCTCGAGCAGCACCATGAGCTTCCAGAAGAGGTCGCGGCGCCCGAACTTCGCCTCGTAGAGCTCGGGGTTGATGTCGTGGTGGTCGAAGACGAATGCCTTCCCGAAGGCCTTGAAGAACGCGCCGATGAGGAAGAAGAGGTCGGGCGGGTTGCAGGCGTGGATCACGTCGAAGCCGCGCGTGAGGAGCACGCGCCAGCTCAGCACGAACGTCCAGAAGAGCGCGAGGCCGTACTCCATCGCATAGCCGATCGCGCCCTCCGCCTCCACAGGAAGGTTGTAGCGGTAGATCGCGATGTCGTCGATGATTTCGTGTTTCTTCTCGCAGCCGCGCCCGGTGGGGCAGATGATGGACACGGTATAGCCCGCGTCCTTCAGCGCGTTGGCCTCCTGCCACACGCGCCGGTCGAAGGGGCTGGGCAGGTTCTCGACGAGGATGAGCACTCGGGATTTGCCGTCGGAACGATTCATTTGGGGTCCAGGTCGGGTCACGTCGCCTTCACGGCCGCCACGCGCACGCCGAGCAGGCCGCGCATGAGCTTGTTGTCCGCCACTTGCCGGCGCACGCGCACCGGAAGAAGCTCCAGCAGCCATTCGAGCGCCTCGATGGCGATCGCGGGACAGCGCACGAAGAAGCCGCGGGCGCCGATGTACGCGCGCACGTGCGGGAACCCCGCCTCGCGCAGGATCGGCCGCAGCTCGCGCACCGTGTATTCGCGCAGGTGGAAGCCGCTCGCGACGTCGTCGAAGTAGGCCGAGATGTCGCTCGGCCCGTAGAGGCGGTTGGGCGTGATGCACACATAGACGCCGCCCGGGCGCAGCGCGCGATGGATGTTGCGCAGCTGCTCCATGGCGTCGTCCGGGTGCAGGTGCTCCATCAGCTGGTCGCTGAAGGCTACGTCCACCGATTCCGGCGGCACGGGGACGTCGCGGCCGTCCGAGAGCACGAGCGAGACGTTCTCGGGCAACGGCGCGCGGGTCTGGTCCGCGATGTCCACCGCATGCACGAAGCCCGCGCGCTGCGCCACGCGGCGGGCGAGCGCGCAGTCGCCCGCGCCGATCTCGAGGAAGACGCAGTCGGGGCTGAGGAAGCGGTTGAGCTGCCCCATGTCCCACTCGATGCCCTGGTCACGCTCGGCCTGCGCGTTCCTGCGCGCGAGCAGTCGCGGATGGTCGGGCACGAGGCGGAAGAGCTCGTCGTACATCGTCGCGAAGATCTCGCGCCGCTCCTCGGGTCCCGAGGCCGCCCGGATGCGATCGGCCAGCCGCCGCTCCACGACGTAGTGCAGCCGCAGCCGGTCCTCGCTGCGCTTCTCGTCGCGGCGCGGCGCCTTGCGCAGCGTGATGAGGGGCTCGACGAAGGAGACCATCACCAGCAGATGCCGTCGTAGACGCCTTCGACGCTGCGCGTCTCGGCGATGCGAACGAGGTCCACGATCGACTGGCCGGGCCCCAGGAGCCGCGGGACCTCGCGGAACTCGTCGGAGCCGTTGCCGATGACGATCGTGCCGGCATGGTCCAGCACCTCCTGCATGGTCGGCACCATGAGCCGCGAGATGTGCGGGATGTGGTCGAGGATGTATTCCTTGTTGGCGCCGTGGATGGCCGCCATGCGCACGTTCGAGTCGTACACGCGCAGGTCGTAGCCCTTGCCGATGAGCCGCTCGAGCAGCTCCACCATCGGGCTCTCGCGCAGGTCGTCGGTGCCCGCCTTGAAGCTGAAGCCGAGGATGCCGACCTTCTTGTTGCCCTTCTCCATCACCGCGCGGATGCCGCGCTCGATCTGCTCCTGGTTCGAGGGAAGGATCGCGTTGATGATGGGGACGGATACGTCGAGCTGCTTGGCCTTGTAGGCGAGCGCGCGCACGTCCTTCGGAAGGCACGAGCCGCCGAACGCGAAGCCCGGCTTGAGGTAATAGGGCGAGAGATTGAGCTTGGTGTCCTGGCAGAAGATGTCCATGAGCTTGTGGCTGTCGAGGCCCAGGCCCTTGCAGATGTTGCCGATCTCGTTGGCGAACGCGACCTTGAGCGCGTGCCACGTGTTGTCGGCGTACTTCACCATCTCCGCGGTTTCGTAATCGGTGCGGATGAGCGGGCACGGCATGTGGCCGTAGAGCTTCACCAGCACGTCGCCGCTCGCGCGGTCGATCTCGCCGATGACGGTCTTCGGCGGGTGGAAGTAGTCGTGGACCGCGGTGCCCTCGCGCAGGAATTCCGGGTTGATGCACAGGCCGAAGTCCTGGCCTGCCTTGAGGCCCGAGGCTTCCTCCAGCGCGGGGATCACGACCGTGCGCATGGTGCCGGGCAGCATGGTGCTGCGCACGACGACGGTGTGCCCCGGATGGTCCTTGAGCGCCTCGCCGATCTGCTCGCACACGCGCTTCACGTACTGGAGGTCGATGTGACCGTTGCCGAGGCTGGGCGTGCCCACGCAGATGAGCGACAGGTCGGTGTGCTTCACGGCCGCGTAGACGTCGGAGGTCGCGCGCAGGCGTCCCTCGAGGACGTTGCGCTCGATCATGTCGCCGATGTCCTTCTCGATGATGGGCGTCCTGCCGGCGTTGATCAGGTCGACCTTCGCCTTCTGCGGATCGACGCCGATGACTTCGTGGCCCTCTTCGGCGAGGCAGCCGGCCGACACGGCGCCGACATAGCCAAGGCCCATGATGCTGATCTTCATTCTTCGCGGCTCCGGGGGAATTGAAACGGGATGGTGCGTGTAGCTTGGATGCGGCACTTGAATGGGGATGAAGGCCGACATCCCCGCCCCGTAGTCCTACCGGGCTACTTGGCTCCGCTCACGCGGATGTTTTGCCCGGCGAACTAAGCCTGAGTTCCACCGAGAAGCGCCGACCAGCTCTTTCAGTGCAACTCAGTGTTCCCGGCCTTGGTTTTCTGAACAAAGTATCTGCGTGAGGAGCGTGGTCTCGCCCGCCAGCCGCGCCCGCCACACGATCGTCGGTGCCGGCGCCTTGTGGTCGAAGCGCCGCGACACCCAGCCTCCGATGGGATCGACGCTGCCCTCCAGCACCCAGCCCCCCGCCCCCGGCACGTCGGGCCAGAGAAGTCGGATCGTCCGGTCCGCGAGCGTGATGGAAACGCCGCCCTCGATCGGCGCCACCTGCGCCCCTTCGGCGCAGTGGAAGAAGAGCTCCACTTCGTGCTGCCCGCGCATCGCGAGCGTGTCGCGCACCGTGATGCGGCGCGCCGCCTTGTCGAGCACGATGCGGCGGCGATGCACGACCGGATCGGGCAGCGCGCGATAGCCGTCGTGCCACCCCTCGAAGCAATCGGAGTGCGGCGTGCTGGTCCAGGCCGTGCAGGCGGCATTCGCCTTGCGAAGCCACATGAAATTCCCGCCCGGTTTCGACTGGTCGGCGTGGTCGACGCGCACGGTGTTGTGCGCCGAGGTGCCGCGGAAATAGCTGCGCCACGCGGTCTCCGTGTGATACGCGAACGTGCCGGGATCGACCAGGAACTCGTGCCCGCCGATGGAGAGCGTGAACGACAGCGCATCGGCATGCCCGTGCGCGGCGATCTCGCGATAGCCGAGCGGCCCGGCATCGGCCACGACGCGGATCTCGTCGGGCTGCTCGAAGTCGCAGCCGAGCACCCAGTAGCCGCCGGTCGGGAATTCGCGCCGCACGGGGAGCTGGCGCGGCAGTGCCCGCACCGCCTCGAAGCGCGCGTCGGCCGAGGGACCCAGCAGCCAGCGCGTCTTGTCGTCCAGCCGTCCCGCCTTCGCCTTGAACTCGCCGCGCTCGAAGAGGACGGCGCCGGTGGCGAGCAGCGACTTGAAGCGGCAGAACGACGGGCGCGGATCGAGCTTCGCCGCGTACGCATCGTCGGCATCGCCGAACATGGGCATGTTGCCGCCCGCGTCCATGACGGAGGCGATGAAGTCGAGCATGCCCTCGAGGCGCTTCTGGTACGCCTCGGGAAAGTCCCGGCCGTTCGCGCGCGCCGCGAGCCACGGCAGCAGCAGCAGGTCGAAGGTGAACTGCTGGTACGACGTCGCCTGCTCGCGGTTCACGCCGTCGGGACCGTTCTGCAGCAGCGCCTCGCGCTCGAGGATCTCGCGGCTCGCCCCATGCCAGTGGCTCGCGCGGTGCCAGAACGGCCAGCACATCGAGGCCGCGAAGACGCCCGAGGCTTCGCCGATGAGGTGGTTGTTCGCCGAGGAATGCAGCGAGAAGTGGCCGCAGACGAATTCGGCATGCTGGTACACCGACGTGAGCCACCGGCGCCGGAAAGCCGCGCCTTCCACGCCCTCGAAGAGGGCCGAATTCACGCCACCCAGCAGCTGCCATGCGAGCGACCAGTTGAGCAGCCGCAGCCCCGCTTCCAGCGCGCTCGACCAGTTGGCGCCCATGCGGAACGGGCACGCCTCGAACCAGCTGTCGAGCTGCCTGGCGATCTCGCGCGAGTAGCGCTCGTCGCCCGTGAGCGCATGGGCCTGGGCGAGCGTCACGAGGTGCAGGTGCCGGTTCGGCTCCCACAGGTACTTGATGTCGCCGACGACGCGCGGGTCGCGGTAATCGAGCTGCTTGCCGAAGGCGAGCGGCGCCTCGATGCCCGTCTTCGGGTCGCGGTTCCATTCCGGCGGATCGCCCAGCTCGATGTCCTCGAGCGCGAACACGTCGTAGCGGCCCGCGAGCACCTTGTCCGCCGCCGCGACGTATGCCGCGGCATCGACGTGCGCGTCCGCGTGCACCCACGGCCTCGCCGGCACGCACAGGTCCGGCGCCGGGACGACGCAGCGCATGAGCCCCAGGCGCTCGGCGCGCATCGCCGCCGCCTGCACGACGCGGTGCACCACCTCCGCCGGCGTCATGCACCGCAGGCGGTTCAGCTTCCACGCCAGCCCGCTCAAGCGTACTGCCGATGCCAGATTTCCAGGTTGAGTAGCGCCCATAGCAGTTTCTCGTGGTTCTGGCGGCCCTCGACGTGGTCGTCGACCATGCGGTCGAGGACCTGCGCGTCGTAGTACTGGCGCGTCTTCGAGGAGGGGCCGCGCAGGTGGTCGAGGAGGTATTCCTTCATCGGGCCCTGGAACCACTTGTTCACGGGCACGCGGAATCCCACCTTCGGACGGTTGAGGATCTTGTCGGGAATGAGGCTCTGGCCCGCCTGCCTCAGGATCCACTTCGTCGTGAAGCCGTTGACGCGATAGTGGTCCGGAAGCGCGGAGACGTACTTCGCCAGGTGGTGGTCGAGGAATGGCACGCGGCTCTCGATCGAGGCGGCCATCGTCATGCGGTCGCCGCGCTCGAGCAGGTTGTCGGGCAGCCAGCTCGTCTGGTCGAAATACAGGATCCGGCGCAGCGTCGTGGTGCCCGGCTCGGCGTCGAACGGCGGGCGCCCGTCGAACGGCTCGCCATTGGCGCGCAGGATCGTGAGCTTCTCGCGCTCCTTGTAGTTGAGCGCCCCGAACCAGCGCGCGTAGCGCTCGTGCCAGTCCTCGATGTTGAGGTTGGTGATCGCGGTCTTCGCGCGCCGGAAGCTGTACGGCAGCGACTGGGTGAGCGGCTCGATCAGCCGGTGGCGGATCGCACCGGGCACGAGCTGGTAGGCCTTCGCGAAGCGCTCGAAGACGTGCTTGGGATAGCCGCCGAGGATCTCGTCGCTGCCCTCGCCCGTGAGCACCATCTTCACGCTCTTCGACGCTTCCTTCGCGAGCATGTAGATCGGGATGTCGGAGGGCTCAGAGACGGGCGCATCGCGATAGCCGACCAGCCGCGGCAGGTGCTCCATGAGGTCGTTGAAATTCACCAGCAGCTCGTGGTGGTCGGTGCCGAAATGGCGCGCCACGGTGCCCGCGTATTCGAGCTCGCTGTAGCCGCCGTCGCCGAAGCCCACCGAGAAGGTCTTCACCTTCGAGTTGTGGCGCGTCATGAGCGCCACGATGGTGGACGAATCGATGCCGCCGGAGAGGAACGCGCCGAAGGGCACGTCGCTCACCATCTGCATCTTCACCGACTCGTCGAGCTGGTGCAGGAAGCCCTGGACGGCTTCCTTCTGCGCCTGCCGGTGCGCGGCCGCCTGCTGCGCGCGGTCCGGCGCGACCCAGTAGCGGCGCTCGGTGAGCTTGCCGTCCTCCCAGATGGCGCACGT
The DNA here is from genome assembly GCA_035719385.1 of Usitatibacter sp. Classification (GTDB taxonomy): domain Bacteria; phylum Pseudomonadota; class Gammaproteobacteria; order Burkholderiales; family Usitatibacteraceae; genus Usitatibacter. Next base: position 21,974 of record DASTGG010000067.1, on the reverse strand, counting down.
CCCGGGAGGCAGCTTGCGGATGCCCTCGAAGAGCGTGCTCGGTCCCGGCACGTAGCGGTACGACAGGAAATCCCACACCGCCGAGAGGTTCACGCCGGGCTTCGGTCGCGGCAACTGCAGCAGCGCCTTGATCTCGGAGGCGAAGTACACGCCCTGCGCATCCTCGAGCAGGAAGAGCGGCTTCTCGCCGAAGCGGTCGCGCGCGAGGAACAGGCGCTGGTTGCGCCCGTCCCACACCGCGAACGCGAACATGCCGCGCAGCTTCTCCACGACCTTCTCGCCCCAGTGCTGGTAGGCGCGCAGGAGCACCTCGGTGTCCGAGTCGCGCTCGAAGCGGTAGCCGCAGACCTTCAGCTCCTCGCGCAGCTCGCGGAAGTTGTAGATCTCGCCGTTGAACGTGAGCGCGAGCTGCGCCTCGTCGTCGCACATGGGCTGCCTGGCGCCCACCGGGTCGATGATCGCGAGCCTCCGGTGGCCGAGCAGCACGCGATCGCCGTTCGCCGCGGTGAACTCGCACGCGCCGTGCCCGTCGGGGCCGCGATGCTCGATCGCGTGCAACATGCGCTCGAGCGTCGCCGCCGTCACCGGGCTGCGCGGCCTGACGATAACTCCCGCGATTCCGCACATGTTTCAGTCCTTCCTTCCGGCCATCTTTTCGGGTTTGCGCGCCGCGGACGAGGCCGGCGGGCGCACCGGCACCGAGGCCGCGCCCATGCCCGCCATCACGAAGCCGTCGGCGAGATGCGCGTAATACGTGGCGAACTGCGCGGCCACGCGGTCGATCGAGTACGCGGCGCGGATCCGCCGCTTGCATGCGCGGCTCATCCAGGACAGGCGCTCGCGATCGCCGTGCAGCACGGCGAGTGCCTCGGCGATGGCCTTGCCGTCGCGCACGGGTACCAGGAAGCCGTGGATGCCGTGCGTCATCACGTCGGGGATTGCGCCCACGGGCGTGCCGATCACGGGGATGCCGCCCGCCATCGCCTCGAGGAGCGCATAGGGCAGGCCCTCGCTGTAGCTGGGCAGCACCATCACATCCGCGCCGGCGAGCAGCCGCACCTTGTCGTCGCCGAAGACCGGGCCGGCGAAGCACACGCGCGAGGCGAGCCCGAGCGCCTGCGCATAGCGCTTGAGGCGTCCTTCCTCGGCGCCGGCGCCGGCGATGGTGATGCGCGAATCCACGCCCAGCTCGTGCGCGAGGCGCATCGCCTGCAGCGTCTCGTAGAGGCCCTTCTCGCGATCGAGCCGCCCGATGTAGATGAGCCGCAGCGGGTACTCGGGCTGCGAGCGAACGATCGGGATGCCTGCGAACGGCGCGCAATCGATGCCGTTCGGGATCACCACCACGTGCTGCCCGGGCAGGAACTCGCGGTATGCCTGGAGCTCGCAGGCGGCGAGCACGATGATGACGTCCGGCAAGAGCAGCGTGCGGCGCAGGAATGCGGCGAGCATCGGACGCCCCTCGAAGAAGCGCTGCGGGAGCTTGCCGCCGTGCACCTGGTACAGCACGCGGGCGCGCAGCAGCTTCGCCACCGCGAGGTACATGAGGTCGCGCCAGTACGCTCGCGGATTGAGGGAGCTGTTGATGTGCACGATCGCGGCGTGGCGAAAGAGGATCGTGGCGAAGAGCGCGAGCGGGCTGAAGAGCAGGCGCAGCCATTTCGCGATGCGCCCCTCGCGGCGTCCTTCGCTCCCGACCTGGAAATGCACGAGCTCGAAGTCCTCCGCGAGCGCGGATCCCATCAACAGGTTGACATGGGTGCTCACGCCGCTGATCGCGGCACGGTCGGGCCCGAGTACGACGACGACGGGTCGGTTCACGGAAGCTCCTGCAGTTTCGGGGTTATGGGGACCGCGGGGTGCGTCCCCGGGGTGCGTCCCCGGGGTGCGTCCCCGGGGTGCGTCCCCGGGTTTCGGGCGACGCCGAGGGCGGCGTAGAGCGCCTCGAGAGCGGCGAGCGAGCGCTCGGGGGCGAAGCGCTGCGCCACGGTCTCGCGGCCGGCGCGCGCGAGCTGCGCCGCGAGCTCGCGGTCGCGCAGCACGCGATGGATCGCGAGCGCGAGCGCGTGCGGGTCGCGCGGCGGCACCAGCAGCCCGTTCACGCCGTCGGCGACAAGGTCGGGCACGCCGCCCACGCTCGAGGCGACCACGGGGCAGCCCGCCGCCATCGCCTCCAGCACGCTCATGGGAAGGCCCTCGGCGTGGGAGGGCAGAACGAACACGCTGGCCCGCGCCAGCAGCCGCTCGCGCTCCGCCGGCCCGATCCAGCCGCGCAGCACCACGCGATCGTCGATGCCGAGCTCGCGGGCGCGCGTCGCGACGGGTGCGGTGTCGCCGGCGCCGGCGCATTCCAGGCGCAGCTCGCGCTGCAGCGGCGCGAGGCCGGCGATCGCGGCGAGCAGGTCGTGGATGCCCTTCGATTCGGCATGGCGCCCCGCGAAGGCCACCAACGCCGTCTCGCGCTCCTGCGCAGCGGCCGTGGAGAGCGGCACCGGGTTGGCGATCTCGACGATGCGCGGATTGCGCGTGACGCCGTGCATCCACGCGCACCAGCGCTGCGAGACCACGACGATGCAGGCCGCGCGGTCGAGGAAGAAGCGCACGATCGCGCGGCCGGCCGCGCCGCATTCGGCGTCGTAGAACGTGGCGAACCCGCCGCCGTGCAGGTGGAAGATCACCGGCCAGCGCGCCACCAGCGCGAGCGCCATGAAGACGCTCTTGCGCCAGAAGCTCGCACGCGAGGCGCTGTGCACGTGGAGCACGGCGCGCCGGTGGCGCAGCAGCAGTCCCATGAACGCCGCGAGCGCCGTCGCCGCCTGCGCGAGCTTGCGCGCGAAGCCGCCGTCACGGTGCGTCGCCACGAACTCGATCGGCCAGCGGTCGAAGAGCCCGGCGCTGCGGTAGGTCTTCAGCACCGAAGAGATGCCGCCGTGCGTCTCGAAGGAGGTACCCAGCATCACGATGTGCGAGGGATCGCGCGCCATGCTCATGCCTCCGCGGTCGGCGCGCCGAAGTAGCGGCGGATGTCCAGGCGCTGGATCAGCATCCGCGCCTTGCCGCGCGGCGTGCGCTCGATGCGCTCGACCTGCACGACCTTCACGTCGCAGCCGCCCTGCATCTTGTTCGCCACCGCCGCCGCGATGCGCTCGAGCATCGCGGCCCGCAGCCGCGATTCGGCGGCGACCTTGAGCGTCACGAGGCCGGGCTTCTCCTGCTCGTACTGGATGGCATCCACGAGCGCGAGCTCCGGGAAATGCGCCACGCCCAGCGCGGTGATCGAGACCAGCCGGTGGTCGCGGCACACGATGAATTCCTGCAGGCGCCCGAGGATGCGCTCGCATGCGGGATAGCCCGGCAGGTCGGGATGCCCGCGCTCGGAGAGCATCGCGAGGTCGCCCGTGCGATAGCGCACGAACGGCATCGCATGGTTGTCGAAGCTGGTACCCACGACGAAGCCCATGACGCCCGGCTTCGTGATCGGCCGGTTGTCCACGTCGAGCAGCTCGAAGTGGCCGTACTGCGGCCAGAAGAAATAGCGGTCGTCGTTCGGCAGCGTGGCGGCCATCAGCACGCGCTCCGAGTGCCCGTAGTGCATGACGATCGGGCAGCCGAACACCTCGCGGAACTTGCGCAGCTGGAAGCCGTACACGTTCTCCGAGTACAGCATCACGCCCTTCAGGTTGCTCGTGAATTCCGGCAACGGGTTTTGGGCGAGCCAGCGGGCGAGCGGGTAGAGCGCGGAGGCGAACGCCTCGATGTACGCGGGGCGGTAGCGCGCGAGCGCCTCGGCGTATGCCGGCATGAAGCGCCGCTCGAGGTGCTCCGACGACAGGATGAGCTGGCGCTTGATCGGCTCGACCATCCAGATCGCCCCGCCGGGCTGTGCCGCGGTGGGCACGGTGCGCCCGCGCAGCGCGAGCATCAGGTCGCCGGGCTGCGCGCCCACGCGCTGGCGGAATCGCTGGATGTACGCGTACTCCTTCGAGCGCGAGACGTGCTTGTGCAGGTAGAAGCGCATCGGGTGCGGCGTCGAGCCGCCCGTGAACATCTGCAGCCGCGCCGAGGGCGGCAGCGCGCTGGACAGGTACCGCTCGGGATTGCGCTTGATCTCGAGCTTGTCGGTCACGGGCAGCCGCGCGAGCAGCTCGTGCGGGTCGAGGCGCGCGTCGAGGAGCGCGCGGTGCGGCTGGTAGGCGGGCACGGTCTCGAGCGCCCAGCGCAGCGTGCGCCCGAGCTTCTCGCGCGCGAGCTGTGCCGTGACCCGCGGATCGCCCGGGATCGCCGACTCGTCCAGGAAACGGTGATAGGCGCGGCCGAGGCGAACGCGCGGCGGCAGGCAGGCGTACGCCCGCCCGGCGGAGGCCTTCAGCCACCCGGGCGAATCCATGTAGCGCCCGACGAAGGGATGCAGGAGGTCCTCGATCGCCATGTGGAAATGCGGCGCGCGCGCCGCTCAGAACCGCGGGCGGCGCACGAACGCATCCGTGACCGACAGATCGCCCGCGCGGTTGATCGTGTGGATGCCCAGCACCACATCCGCCGGCGCCGCGCCCTGCGCGGCTTTCCCGGCGGGCATGATGCGGCGGTCCTCCTGCTCGACGTACTCGTCGCGCGTGAGCCGCGTGACGCGATGCAGCGCGATGCCGGCGCCGTAGTGCGGAGCGCCGATCTGTCCCGGCCGGTACAGGCGGTCGTTCTGCCAGAAGAGGCGCCCGGCGGGCCGCGCGCTGCGCACGTCGGACTTCACCGGGTTGCGGCGGTGCGGCTCCCACTCGCCGAGCAGGCGATCGGAGCTGTAGATGCACAGCTCGTCGTTCACGTCGGCGCCCTGGTGCGCCGCGTTGGTGAACATCCACCAGCGGTCGCCGTCGCGGTGCAGCGTCGTGTCCGCGCAGAACACGTCCTTCAGCAGGACGCGCTCGAGCTTCCAGCGCGTGGGGAAGTCCACGCAGCGGTAGATCTCGATCGTGCGGTTGTTCGCGGTCTCGGGAATCATGTAGAGCCGCCCCTCGTCCTCGACGAGGAACGGGTACGAGAGGTGGTAGTCGCGCTCGAGGACCTTGACGGGCTTCGACGCGTGGCCGTCGCGGTCCACTTCGACCACGCTGATGTGCGCCTTCGAGGCGCCGAGCGGCAATTCCTCGAAGAAGATGTAGTTGCGGCCGTTCACCTGGATCGGGAACGGGTCGGCCCAGAACCAGCCCTTCGGCGGCTGCAGGCGATGGAAGCCTTCGAGCGAGCCGCTCCAGTCCTCGTCGTCCGAGAAGCGGTACGCGATCGACCACTCCTCCACCGTGAGCGCCTTCTCGGCGGCGCGCTTCGCGAGGCGCGTGCCGAGGACCGATATGTGGCGCAGCGCCTGCGCCGTCGTGGGCAGGCGCTCCTCGGCCCGCGGGCGCGCGGGCTGCGTGCTTCCGGCGAGCCATTGCGCGCCGCCGGCATGCAGGTCGCACAGCGCGCGCACGAGGAATTGCGCGGTCTTGGCGAAGAGCGCGTCGCGGCTCTTCGCGAGCGAGAACGGGAAGGTGCGCGCCCACGACTGGTAGGCGATGCGGTCCGGCTGCCCGCGGCCGAGGCGGATGCGCACGCCCGAGGCGGTCACCGGCGCCGCGTCCACGACCTCGCGCAGCGCCGCGAGCGGCTCGGCCGTTCCCTGCGCCTCCCCGAAGAAGAAGCGCCAGGCGCCGAAGCGCGCATGGGCCGCGGCCTCGTCGTCGTTCGACTCGCCGAGCACGAAGGCCACGTCGAGCCGCGCTTCCCGGGCGCGGGCATGCCAGGCACCCGCTTCGTCCTGCAGCACGCGGCGTGCGCGCGGCACGATGAGGTTCACGTCGCGCGCGCTCGACCAGTCGCACCGGCTGCCGAAGAGCGCGCGGTCGGCGCGGCAGTACGCGCGCCACAGCAGCGCCGGCTTGGCGGAAGGCGCTTGCTCGCGTGTGGCCACCAGCACGATCTCGGCGCACTGCGAGGCGGCCGCACGCGCGAGCGCCTCCACGATCCAGCGCGGCTGCAGCGCCGCATCGGCGAACACGCCGACGCGCAACCGCAACCCCGGGGACGCACCCCGGGGACGCACCCCGGGGACGCACCCCGCCTCGCGCGGGACCTCGGGACTTACAGCCTCCACACGCGCACTCCTTCGCGGCGGAATGCGGTGGTGTCGAGCACGGGCTTCACCTGCACGAGGCAACCCTGGCGCACGACCTTCTCGAGATAGGCCTCGGGCGGCATCTCGACGAAGCCCTTGTGAGCGACCGCGAGGATGATGGCATCGGCCACGGGCAGCTCGCCCCACGAGCGCAGCTTCACGCCGTACTCGTGCTGCGTCTCGTCCGGGTCGGCCTCGGGATCGTGCACGAACACCTCGCAGCCGAACTGCTCGAGCTCGCGGATGACGTCGATCACCTTCGAATTGCGGATGTCCTTGCAGTTCTCCTTGAACGTCATGCCGAGCACGTTCACCTTGGCGCCGAGGATGTTGCGCCCCTGGTGGATCATCTGCTGGATGCACTTGCGCGCGACGTACGGCCCCATGCCGTCGTTGATGCGCCGCCCCGCGAGGATCACCTCGGGGTGGTATCCCGTGAGCTCGGCCTTGTGCGTGAGGTAGTACGGGTCGACGCCGATGCAGTGGCCGCCCACGAGGCCCGGCTGGAACTTGAGGAAGTTCCACTTGGTGCCCGCGGCCTGCAGCACTTCGGTGGTGTCGATCCCCAGGCGATCGAAGATGATCGACAGCTCGTTCACGAACGCGATGTTCAAGTCGCGCTGCGTGTTCTCGATCACCTTGGCGGCCTCGGCGACCTTGATCGAGGAGGCGCGATGCACCCCCGCCTTCACGACCGAGGCGTACAGGTCCGCCACCTTCCCGAGCGTGGCCTCGTCGTCACCGGACACCACCTTGAGGATCTTCGTGAACGTGTGCTCCTTGTCGCCCGGGTTGATGCGCTCGGGCGAATAGCCCACGTGGAAATCCTGCTTCCAGCGCATGCGCGAGCAGCGCTCGAGGATCGGCACGCAGATCTCCTCGGTCGCGCCGGGATACACGGTCGATTCGTAGATGACCGTGGCGCCGGCCTTCATGTGCTTGCCGACGATCTCGGAAGCCGACTCGAGCGGCGAGAAATCGGGCTGGCGCGCCTCGTTCACCGGCGTGGGCACGGCGACGATGATGAAGTCGGCGTCCGCGATCTTGCGCGGGTCGTCGGTCACCTGCAGCCAACGAGTCTTCTTCAGCTCCTCCGCGCTGACCTCGCCGGTGGGATCGTTGTGCTCGCGAAGGTGGCGCACGCGGCGCGTCGAGAGGTCGTAGCCGATGGTGTTGCGTTCCTTGCCGAACGCCACCGCGACGGGCAAGCCCACGTATCCGAGCCCCACGACGCAGACGGTCGCGAGCTTCGAAGGCGCCTCGTCCTGCGGCAAAGGCTTGGCTTCATCGGGCAGGAAGGCGTCCTGGGCGGTCGTCGTTTCAACGGCGGGAACCTCGAGCATCGCGGCCTCCAATGGGTCAGGGCATTTCGGGGATGGCCCATTCTTTCGGGGCAGTTTGAAAACCCGACCGGACCCCCCCGTGCCAAAGGGACTAGGCCTGACCAATTTCCACGACGGACGCTGGCTGACATCCCGGGGACCTACACGCGGCGCGCACCAAGTTCTCGAAAAGGCCGGCACCCGTGGTCCTCTCGGCGCATCACGGTGCAGGACTCGCCTTCCGATTGGGCGCTCACCATTCGTGGCTGGACAAACCCGCAAGCCAGCCCATGTACACCGAGCAACTCCGAGCGCTTCTCGCGCAGCATGCGCGCCTGCTTGTCGATGCGAACCAGCTCGACGAGGACAGTGACCTCTACCAGGCGGGGCTCACCTCGCTTTCGACCGTCAACCTCATGCTCGCGATCGAGGAGCACTTCGATGTCGAGTTCCTGGACCGCATGCTGGGCCGCAAGACGTTCGGCTCCATCCGCGCGCTGAACGAGGCGATCGCGGAGCTGCGCGGCGAGCCGGTGCCGGCCGTCGCACCAGCGCACGCCGTCACCGCGGGCCAGGCCGTCTCCCCGGCGCACGCCGTCACCGCGGGCCAGGCCGTCTCCCCGGCGCATGCCGTCACCCCGGCGCAGGCCGTCACCCCGGCGCAGGCCGGGGCCCAATCTCCGATCCAGGTGCAACCATGAGCGCCATCCTGCATGCCGTCGGCACCACCACCGACGGCGCGACCCCCGACAACGGCGCCCGCCGCCAGGCCGATTTCGCCGCGCTGCTCGAACGCGTCCACGCCATCGGCCGCGACGTGATCGCGCCGCACGCGGACGAAGTCGACCGCGACGCGCGCTTTCCCGGCGAGGCCTTCGAGGCGTTGAAGGAGCTGAAGCTGCTCTCGGCCTACGTCCCCGCCGAATACGGCGGCATGGGCCTCGACATCGCGCAGGTTTCGCGGCTGTGCGAGGCGCTGGGCCAGTACTGCGCCTCCACCGCCATGATCTTCGCGATGCACCAGATCCAGGTCGCATGCCTCGTGCACCACGGCCTGGCGAGCCCCTTCTTCCGCGATTACGCCCGCGAGCTCGCGCAGCACCAGCGGTTGATCGCCTCGGCCACCACGGAGATGGGCATCGGCGGCGACGTGCGCTCGAGCCTCTGCGCGGTGCGCGTGGTCGACGACCATTTCATCCTCGAGAAGAACGCGCCGGTGATCTCCTATGGCGAGATGGCCGACGCGATCCTGGTCACGTGCCGGCGCTCGGAAGATGCGCCGAAGAACGACCAGGCGCTCGTGCTCGTGCGCAAGGAAGACGCGCTGCTGCGGCGGCTCTCGGAGTGGAACACGCTCGGCTTCCGCGGCACGTGCTCGCCGGGATTCGAGCTCAAGTCCATCGGCAACGCGCAGCAGGTGTTCCCGGTGCCGTACGCCGACATCCACAGCCGCACGCAGCACCCGGTCGCGCACATCCTCTGGGCCTCGCTCTGGGTGGGGCTCGCCACCGACGCGCTCAACCGCGCGCGCACCTTCGTGCGCGGCGAGGCGCGCAAGACGCCGGGCCTGCTGCCGATCAACGCGACGCGGCTCGCCGAGGCGGATCTGGTGATGAACACGATGCGCTCCACGCTGCAGGCCACGCTTTCCGAGTACCACGCGCTGCTCGAGGGGGGCGACCCCGACGCGCTCTCGGGCTTCGCCTTCGTGATCCGCGTGAACAACCTCAAGCTCACCGCCTCGCAGCTCGTGCTCGACGTGGTGATGCGCGCGATGCTGATCTGCGGCATCTCGGGCTACCGCAACGATTCGAAGCTCTCGCTGGGCCGCCACCTGCGTGATGCCACCGGCGCGGGCCTCATGGTGAACAACGACCGGATCCTCGGGCAGAACGCCACGATGCACGTGGCGCTGCGGGAGGCGAGCTGACATGTGCGTGATGCCATCGGCCGCGGCGCCGGACGCCTCGCTGCACTCCGAGCCCACGGGCAGCGCCTACGATGCCTATCGCGACGAGCTCATCGCCGCGGGCCTGCTCGTGCCCATGGGCGTGCGCGGCGTGTACGGCCGCGGCGGCACCTTCGAGCACGTGATCGACCGGTTCGACGCGCTGGTGTCGAAGCACGGCCGCGAGCTCGACCCCGTGGTGATGCGCTTCCCGCCGATCTTCGCGCGCAGCCATTACGAGCGCATCGACCACATCGACAACTTCCCGGACCTCATGGGCTCGGTGCACACGTTCACGGGCGGCGACCGCGAGCACCGCGGCATGCTGGCGAAGTTCCGCGCGAAGGAAGACTGGAGCCGCGACCTGTCGGCCGCCGAGGTCATGATGACGCCGGCGATCTGCTACCCCCTCTATCCCACGATCGCGGCGGGCAAGCTGCCCGAGGGAGGCCTGCGCGTCGACCTCCAGGGCTTCGCGTTCCGGCACGAGCCCTCGGACGACCCGGCGCGCATGCAGATCTTCCGCATGCACGAGTACGTGCGCGTCGGGACACCCGCGCAGGCGCTCGAGCACCGCCAGTACTGGCTCGACAAGGGCCGCGAGATCTTCCGCTCCGTGGGCCTGGAAGTCGAGACGGTGGTCGCCAACGACCCGTTCTTCGGCCGTGGCGGCAAGGTGCAGAAGGCGATCCAGCGCGAGCAGGCGCTCAAGTTCGAGTTCGTGATCCCGATCTGCTCGACGGACAAGCCCACCGCGATCGGCTCGTGCAACTACCACGTGGACCACTTCGGCGTCGCCTTCGACATCAGCAGCGCCGACGGCAACGTGGCGCACAGCGCGTGCGTGGGCTTCGGCCTGGAGCGCGTGGCGCTCGCCCTCTTCCGGACGCACGGCTTGCGGGTCGAGGACTGGCCCCGAGAGGTGCGCGATGTGCTCGCCCTCGGCTGAATCGCGGCGCGCGTTCGTCGCGCCGCTCGATCCCGCCACCTACCGTCGCCATGCGATCCATGGCGATGGCCGCGTCTGGGCGGAGACCAACTGCTATACCGACCTGCTCGTCGAGCTGGTCCACGCGCTGGGCCACGAGCCGGTCGCCTGCCTGCCCTTCACGCTCGCGATCGATTTCGAGGGCGACCAGTGGACCTTCTTCAAGCCCGCGCACGCCGAGCTGCGTGCGCTCTACGGCCTCGACGTGCAGGAGCTGGCGATCTGGCGGCCCGTGCTCGACCACGTCGTCGAGCAGGTGCAGCGCGGCAACCCGGTCCTGGTCGAGCTCGATTCGTTCCACCTGCCCGACACGGCGGGCACGGCCTACGGCCTCACGCACGCGAAGACCACCGTCGGCGTGAACGAGATCGACGCGGGGCTCAGGCGCATGGGCTACTTCCATAACGCCGGCTACTTCGTGGTGCAGGGCGACGATTTCGATCGTCTCTTCGAGGCGAAGGGGCTGCCGCCCTACGTGGAATTCGTGAAGCGGCGCGAGGGCTTCGAGCCGCCGTCCGGCGCGGCGCTCGTGGCCGCGTCGCTCGAGCTGCTGCGCTCCAACCTCGCGCACGTCCCGCAACGCAATCCGTTCCACGCGTTCCGCCAGCGCTTCGAGCAGGACCTCGCCTGGCTGCTGCAAGCGCCGATCGATCGCTTCCACGCCTACTCCTTCGCGACGCTGCGGCAGTACGGCGCCTGCTTCGAGCTGGGCGAGACGTACCTGCGATGGCTCGGCGACCACGGCATCGAAGGGCTCGCGCAGCCGGCCAGCGCGCTGCACGACATCGCCGAGACCGCGAAGACTTTCCAGTTCCAGCTCGCGCGCTCGATGGCGCGGCACAAGCCCCTCGACCTCGCGCCGATCGACGCCATGGCGGCGCGCTGGGACGACGCCATGGGCACGCTGCGGCAGCGCTTCCGATGAAGTCGGCGTACCCCCTCACCGTCGGCTGGCAGCTCGCGGGCGCCGCGCCCGGGGCGTACACGCATCCCGACGAGCTGGGCGGCGCGCCGCTGCAATGGCACGAGGCCTCCGTCCCCGGCACCGTCGCGGGCGCGCTGGATTCGCCGCTCGACCTCCCGGCCGACCACGATGCGCGCGACTGGTGGTACCGCACCACCTTCGCCACCCCGGGGACGCACCCCGGGGACGCACCCCGGGGACGCACCCCCGGCCGCCGCTACCTGTGCTTCGACGGCCTCGCCACGCTCGCCGACGTGTGGCTGAACGGCCAGGCGATCCTCTCGAGCGCCAACATGTTCGTGGGGCGGCGCGTCGACGTGACGGAGCTGCTGCGGGACGTGAACCAGCTCGCGATCCGCTTCCGCGCGCTCGACTCCGTGCTCGCCATGCGCAGGCCGCGGCCCAAGTGGCGCACCGGCCTGGTCACGCAGCAGAACCTGCGCTGGATCCGCACGACGCTGCTGGGACGCATGCCCGGCTGGAATCCGCGCATCCCCGTCGTGGGCCCCTGGGGACCGGTGACGCTCGAATGCATCGAACGCGTCGATGTCGTCTCGCTCGACCTGCAGGCGTTCGCCGACGGCACCACGGGCCGCGTGCGCGTGCATGCGAGCGTCGACGTGCTGGACGGCACGGCCCTTCGCGGCGCGCGCCTTCGCGTGGGTGACGACGCGCATGCGCTCACGGTCGATGGCCACGACCTCGCCGGCGACATCTCGATCGATGATGCGCCGCTCTGGTGGCCGCACACGCACGGCACGCCGCGCCGCCTCCGCTGCCGCCTCGAGCTGCAGCTCGGCGACGAATGGGTCGGCGAGGACCTCGGTCCCATCGGCTTCAGGTCCGTGCGAAATAAATGGGGTCAGACTCCATTTCGTGGAATTCAAGAACCTGAATTATCCAAAATGGAGTCTGACCCCATTAATTCGCCTGTCGTGGTGAATGGCGTGCCGGTGTTCTGCCGCGGCGCGGTGTGGACCACGATGGACATCCGCACGCTGCGCGCGGCGCCGGGGGAGCTGCGGCGCGCGCTCGAGATGGCGCGCGCCGCGGGCGTGAACATGCTGCGCGTCGGCGGCACGATGCACTACGAGTGCGACGAGTTCTACGAGATCTGCGACGACCTGGGCATCCTGGTATGGCAGGACTTCATGTTCGCCAACATGGACTACCCGGTGAAGGATGCGGACTTCCGCGCGCAGGCCGAGGAAGAAGCGCGCCACGTGCTGCGGCGGCTGCAACGCCATCCGTGCATCGCGGCCTACTGCGGCGGCAGCGAGATCGCCCAGCAGGCGGCGATGATGGGCCTCGCGCGCGAGCACTGGAGCAACGACTTCTTCCTCGAAGCGCTGCCGCGCCTGTGCGCGCTTCTGCACCACGGCGTTCCGTACTATCCCTCCACCCCCTGGGGCGGCGCGCTGCCCTTCCATGTGCGCACCGGCATCGCGCACTACTACGGCGTGGGCGCCTACCGGCGGCCCCTCGCCGACGTGAAATCCGCGCGTGTGAGGTTCGCCACGGAATGCCTCGCGTTCGCGAACGTGCCCGAGCCCGCGGCGATGCCGAAGTCCACGGGAGGGCAGCAGCTGCCCGCCCCGCACGACCCGCGCTGGAAAGCCGGCGTGCCGCGCGACAACGGCGCCGGCTGGGACTTCGAGGACGTCCGCGACCATTACCTGCGCGAGTGCTTCGGGGAAGATCCCGTCGCGCTGCGCAGCCAGGACATGGAGCGCTATTACGCGTTGTCCCGCGTGGTGACGGGCGAGGTCATGGCGCGCACGTTCGCGGAATGGCGCGCGCCCGCCAGCGGCTGCGGCGGCGCCCTGGTCTGGAACTGGCGCGACGTGCGCCCCGGGGCGGGCTGGGGCCTCACGGACAGCGACGGCCATCCGAAGGCCGCGCTCTGGTACCTGCGGCGCGCGTGGGCGCGGCGCGCCGTGTTCTTCACCGACGAAGGCCTCGACGGCCTCATGGTGCACGTCGTGAACGACCACCCCGAGCCGCTCGAGGCGAGCATCGAGGTGGCGATGTGGCGCGACGGCCGCACGCCCGCAGGAGCCACGCGGGCCGCGCTCACGGTCCCGGCGCACGGCGCGGTCTCGCGATCCGTCGATGCGCTCTTCGGCTATTTCACCGACGCGACCAACGCCTACCGGTTCGGCCCGCCGCGGCAGGACGTGGTGTTCGTGTGCCTGGCGAACGCGGCGACCGGGGAACCCATCTCCGAGGACTTCCACCTGCCCGCCGGCTGGAAGCAGCCGCTGCAGCAGGGCGCGCGCATCCGGTGCGAATCCCATTGGCGCCCGGACGGCAAGGTCGCGGTCACGCTCGAGAGCGACGTGTTCCTGCAGGCGGTGAGCGCCTCCTGCGAGGGCTTCGCGCCCGACGACGACTATTTCCACGTGGCGCCGGGACATGCGCGGCGCATCGTGTTCACGCCCCAAGGCGCGGCGCCCGCCTTCCGCGCGAGCTTCGAGGCGCTGAACCTGCGCGAAGCGATCGTGGCGACTGCGCACGCGAAGGAGTTCCCGAACCAATCCGGCACCCGCTCGGCGAATTCCTCGGCGGCATGACGCCCCCTTGGACAGTACCGCCCGTCGCGTGGTTACAATGCGGCGTCAACCACCGCGTGCACCAGCCATTCGCCATGGCCCGAGCGCCCAGCGCTGCGGAATATCGCCTCCTCGTCCGGCACTCGCCCGTCATGATCTGGCGTGCGGGCCTGGATGCGAAGTGCGATTACTTCAACGAGACGTGGCTCGCCTTCACCGGACGCAGCCTCCAGCAGGAGCTGGGCGACGGCTGGGCCGACGGCGTCCATCCGCAGGACCTGGAACGCTGCGTGTCGCATTACCTGGATCACTTCCGCCGCCGCGAGGCCTTCGAGATGGAATACCGGCTGCGGCGGCACGATGGCGAGTTTCGCTGGATTTTCGATCGCGGCGTGCCGTTCCCGGACGATACGGGCGCGTTCGCCGGCTTCATCGGCAGCTGCATCGATGTCGACGAGCGGCACAGGGCGCAGGAGACCCAGCGGTTGCAGAACGAGGAACAACTGGCCCTGGCAAGGGATTTCGAGAAGTGGATTCTCGCGATCGTGAGCCACGACATCCGCAATCCCCTCGGCAACATGCTTTTCGCCGCCCACGGCCTGCAGCACTTTTCCGAGCCGGACAGCGTCATCCGGAAGAATACCGGCGTGATCATCCGTGGCGTGAAACGGATCGAGCACATCGTCGGCGACCTTCTCGACCTATCGCGGGAACGCGAGGGCAAGGGCATCACGGTCGATCCGAGGCCTGCGGACCTGGGCGCGATCTGCCGCGAGGTCATCGAGGAAGTCAGGAACATCGCTCGCGACCGCGAGATCCGATTCGAATGCGACACCAACGGCCGCGGCGTCTGGGACGAGCACCGCGTCATGCAAGCCATCTCGAATCTCTGCTCCAACGCCGTGCAGCACGGCACTCCCGGCTCACCAGTGCGCGTGACGCTCACGGGAAACGAAATGCAGCTGGCCGTCGAGGTGCATAACGAGGGCGTGATCCCGCAGGAAATCCTGCCGCTGATCTTCGAGCCCTTCAGATCGGGACGGCACCATGGCAGCCGTGGCGAGGGACTCGGCCTCGGGCTCTTCATCGCCAAGGCGATCGCGCGAGCGCATGGGGGCGACCTGCAGGTCGACTCTCGCGGCGGCGCAACGGTGTTCCGGATGCTCCTGCCGCGCGAGGCGGCGGTCCGCAAGTTCGCGGCTTGACGTCGTTGCGCCGGGGGATTGCGCCCCGGCTACCCGCGACGACGAGCGCCCACGCAGTGCTGGACCACTGCGCGAACCAGGTCTAGACGCGGCTTGAGCCGCGAGAACGTGTGGTCGCCGCCGGCCACCGTGTACAGCGTCATGAGGCCCGAGGCGAGTCCCTTCTCGAACGTGCGCCGCGCCTCGGCGTTCAGGATCTTCAGGCCCTGGTCGCGATCGCCGAGGAAGAAAGCCACCGGCCGCTTCATCGCCACGAGCTTGCGCAGGTCGCGCGAAAGGCGCGTGCCGCCGCGGTCCGGGAAGACGGTCTCCTGCGCCGTATCCCAGTACGGCTTCACCAGCCCGAGCGCGTGGCCCGCGAGCACCTCGGCCAGGCGCTTCATCTTCACCTCGCCGCGCAGCAGCTTCTTCCACCTCTGCGGGTCGCGCGCGGACTTCCGGTACTGGTCCATGTCCTCGAACTTGGTGGAGGTGTCGAGGTTCATGCCCTCCTCCCAGTAGTACACGAGGGGATTGAGCAGCAGGATCTCCTCGATGCACGCGTGTGAGGCATCGAGCGCGGCGTGGAACGCCATGTGGCTGCCGGAGCACAGGCCCGCGGGGATCACGCGCGGATAGCCCAGCTCGCGCGCGAACGCGAACGCTGCCGACACGTCGCGCAGCGCCGTGCGCGGGTACGGGTAATTCTCGCGCCAGGCGCCGTCGAGCACGCTGTCGCCCAGCGTTTCGAGGTCCATGCGCAGGCAGGCGATGCCGTTCGCGGCGAGCGCGCGCGCGGCATCGACGTAGATGCGGTTGGGGCCCACGTGGTGCACCGCGCCGCCATTGAAGAGGATGACGAGCGGGCGCCCGGCGGTGTCGCCGTTGCGGCTGAGGATGCCGAAGAGGCGCCCGCCCTCGCCGAAGCGATGCGCGCTTTCCTCGACGCCCGAGGGCAGGTCCAGCGACCGGCGGTGCTCGACGTGCCGCGCGCGCGCAGCGGCCGCCCGGCCGCTGTGCGCCTCCACCCAGGCGGCGATCCGGTCGAGCGCCGCGTCCGGCACGACGGTGAACGAATGGTCGGCCATCATGCCGCTCCAGCCCGGCAAGCGCTCGTGGTCGAACGCGACGCCGCGTGCGCCGAGCTGCGGGACGAGGCCCTTGTCCTGCGGCATGTCGTCACGGCTCGCGACGAGCACGCGCCCGGCGCGGAAATCGACGCTCGCGAGGTCGAGCGCCATGATGGCGTCGCGCGTTTCCTCCGTCATGGCGAAGCCGCCGCTCTCGACGACGCCCTCGACGACCGGCGCGCCGTCCTCGGCGCTCGCGGCGATGGCCTGCAGCTCGCGCAGGTAGGGCTTGCCCGTGACGCAGGCGTTCCAGAGCACCAGGAGGTCGACCGGCGTGCGTGCCGCGACGAGCGCCGCGAGCGACGCGCCGAGGCGCACGCCCACGAGGCACACCCGCTCGCGGCCCGAGAGCCTTCGCGCCTGCGCGATGGCCGCGGCGATGCTCGCCTGCCATGCCTGCCAGCGGCCGGGATCGAGGTCGCTGCCGGGCGAATCGCCGATGCCGTGGTAGTCGAAGCGCAGCGCCGGGATGCCGCGGCGCGCGAGGCGGTCGGCGAGGTGGCGCAGCGACCGGTGGGAGCGCGTGTACTCGTAGCCCGCCGGCGGGCAGATCACCGCGACCGCATCGTGCGGCGCCGCCGCCGGCGCATCGTGGTACCAGCCGAAGAGCGCATGGCCGGCGCCCTCGAAATACATCGGCTCGCGCTGCACGTCGATCCCGGCAATCGACGAGCCGGTCTCGTGCGATGTGAGCGCAAGGGCCCGCTCATCGGCCGTGATCTCCACGTCGTCGCGCCTCATTTCGCCGCGATCGCCGCTTCCTGCGCCGCTTCACGACGCGGCGGCGTTCTATCGGGCGCGAGGCGCGCCACGTACCAATCGATGGCGCGCTCGAGGCCTTCGTGCGCGCGGAAGGCCGGGCGGTAGCCCAGCAGGCGCTGCGCCTTCGAGATGTCGGCGCGCGAGAAGCGCACGTCGCCCGGGCGGAAATCGCGGTACACGGGCGGCGCGATGGCGAGTCCCGCCACGCGCTTCAGGAGCAGCGCGCGCAGGATGCCGTGCAGCTCGTTCAGCGTCGTGGTGTCGCCCACGGCGACGTTGTACACCTGTCCCGACGCCTCGGGCTTGTCCACCGTGGCCGAGAGCAGGTTCGCCTGCACGACGTTCTCGATGTAGCAGAAATCCCGCGAGGTCTCGCCGTCGCCGTTCACGAAGACCGTCTCCCCGCGCAGCATGGAGGCGATCCACTTGGGGATGACGGCGGCGTACGCGCCTTCGGGGTCCTGCCGCGGGCCGAAGACGTTGAAGTAGCGCAGCCCCACGGTTTGCAGGCCGTAGCAGCGGCCGAACACGTCGGCGTACAGCTCGTTCATGTACTTGCCCGCGCCATAGGGCGAGAGCGGCCGGCCGATGGTGTCCTCGACCTTCGGCAGCCCGGGATAGTCGCCGTAGGCGGCGCTCGAGGCGGCGTACACGAAGCGCTTCACGCCAGCGTCGCGCGCGGCGATGAGCATGTTGAGGAAGCCGGTGACGTTGCTCTCGTGGGTGGCGATCGGGTCCTCGATGGAGCGCGGCACGCTGCCCAGCGCCGCCTGGTGGAGCACGAAGTCCACGCCCTCGCAGGCCTCGTGGCAGGTGACCAGCGAGCGGATGTCGCCCTCGATGAAGCGGAAGCTCTCCCACGCCTTCGGGCCGACCTCCTGCCTCACGAGGTCGAGGTTGTGCCGGTGGCCGGTGGAGAAGTTGTCGAGGCCGACCACGCGCTGCCCGAGCGCGAGCAGCGCCTCGAGCAGGTTCGAGCCGATGAAGCCGGCGACGCCGGTCACGAGCCATGTGCGGGGGCTCGCCGCGATCGCGGGATATTGGGTCCTGATGTCTTTCATGCTGCGCTCCTGTTTCTCAACGAATCGATGAAGGCGGTAAGCTGGCGGCCCTGCCCCATGAGGAAGAGCATGGCCGGGTAGACGATGGCGACGATGGCGGCGCCGGCGACCAGCGTGGCGAACGACGACCACTCGGTCCAGTGAAGCGTGGTGCCCGCCGCGAGGGCGGCGAGGATGGCGGCCGCGAGAATGCCCGCGAGCGTCGGCCAGTCCTGCAGCCGCGAGATGGGCGTGGCGGTGAGCTCGGCCAGGCGCGACAGCGAGAGGATGCGCTCGGCGTAGATCGCCACCACGCTGCCCATGGCCGCGCCCATGAGCCCCCAGTGCACCGCGCCGAAGTAGCTGAGCGGCACGGCGAGCAGGAGCACGAGGCCGTTCACGCGCGCGGCGAACTTGCCCTCCTGCAGCACGAACAGCAGGCTCACGAGCTCCACGACGAAGGCGACGAGCCCGAGGATGTAGAGGCGCAGCACGGGGACCGCGTCCAGGTACGTGCGCGTATAGACCAGCGTGATCACCTGCTCGGCGAAGACGAATGCGAAGGCGAGCAGCGGGTAGACCAGCAGCGCCACCATCGCGTTGGCGCGGCTGTTGAGCGCGAACATCGCCTTCAGGTCGCCGCTCGATTGCATCCGGCTCATGCTGGGCAGGAACACGTTGTTCACCGACATGCGGAAGATCTGCACCAGCGGCGCCATCACCGTGGCCACCGAGAACGAGGCGAACATCGGCACGGAGAACATCGCCGCGGCGATCCACTGGTCGCCCTGGCTGCGCACGCCGTGCAGGGCCCCCGACAACGCGAAGGGCGCGGCCTGCTTCACCTGCGCCTTGAAAAGGTCGCGGCGCGCGATCGGAAGCCCCAGCCCGTGGTGCCGCGCGACGTAATACACCAGCAGCGCCGCCTTCAGCGCCGCGAACACGAGCAGCGCCACGAAGACCGCGAACAGGTCGTGCGTCAGGGCGGCCGCCGCGGACAGGCCCACCGCGCGCAGCGCCGAGAGCGACACCACCGCCTTCGCCTGCCACCCCACGCGCTCGTCGGCCGTGGGCATGATGTCCAGCGTCTGCGCGAAGACCCACAGCAGCACGAACGCGGGCACGATCGCGACATGCCCTTGGGAGAGCTCGCGCAGCTTGCCCGGCAGGAAGGGATTCCACAGCGACAGCGCCCAGGCCGACACGAGCCCCGCCACGGCCACGAACACGAGCACCTGGTTGATGTAGACGCGCTGCGTCGGGCGGTCCGAGCGCGGCAGGAAGTAGTACAGGCTGGAAGGCATGCACATCGGCGCCACCATCATGAAGGTGGCCACGGCGAGCCACAGCAGGCGGTACTGGCCGAAGCTGTGCGCATCGAGGGTCCGCGTGAGGACCATCGGCAGCAGGAATTGCAGCGCGTAATCGATCGCGTTGGCGGTGCCCAGCGACAGCGCGCGGCGCTCGAGGCTCGAGGAGACGGCGTTCATGGCGCCGCGCACAGCTGAGCGATCTCGCGCTCGTACTGGCCGACCACCGCCTCGACGGAATGCTGCTCGTTGAAGTGCGCGAGCGCCCGGCGCGAGGCATCGTGCCAGTGCAGGTCGTCGCTCATGAGCCGCTCCACGCGGCGGCACGCGTCGTCCACGTCGCTCGCGATGCCATAGACCGGCCGCCCCTCGCGCCGCGAGCCCGTGTCGACGAAGCCCACGGTCGGCACGCCGCGCGACCACGCCTGCAGGAAGGTATTGGGGAAACCCTCGTACTCGGACGTGTTCACCAACACCCGCGCATGGTCGAAATGGCGATCGGCCTCGGCGAAGGGCAGGAAGCCCTTGTACTCGAGGTTCGGCAGGGTGGCGGCCTCCTCGCGAACGCGGCGCCCGAGCTCGCGTCCCGCCGGATCCGGGTCGGCGCCGCCGATCATCACGAAGCGATACTGCGGCATGCGCCGCGCCATCTCGAAGAGGATCTCGGGGCGCTTCTGCACGCGCAGCGACGCCACCCAGAGCACGCAGCCCTTCGGATCGGCCGCCGCTCCCGCCGGGGGCGTGAAGCAGTTGGGGACCAGGGTCGAATCGCGCCCGAAGTTCTCGAGCAGCAGCCGCCCCTGCACCGGGTTCTGCACCATGACGCGATCGACCTTCTTCAGGCCGTACTCGAAGATGAGGCGGTCGCGCGCATACACGATGTCCTGCTGCCCCGGGATGAAATCCACGTCCGAGGCGCCCGCATAGATCGAGCGCTTGCCGTGCCGCGCGCAGAAGGCGGCGACCCACCCGGTGTACACGGCGGCGCAGCGCTGGTAATAGACGTCGGCGTCCACGCGCTTCATCGCGCTCCACAGGCGCGTGAGGCGCGGGTGGATGAACCGGAGCACGGGAAGCCCTTCGTCGGGACGATGCAGCTTGTACACCGTGACGCCATCGACCACCGCGCCGTCGGGCTGGCCATAGTCGAGGCACAGCATCGAGACGCGATAGCCGCGCGCGGCGAGCGCCTTGGCGACCACGGTCTGCTGCAGCTCCGCGCCGCCCACGACCGGGATGACCTGGTCGCCGGCGAGCACCGGCCACGTCGTCGGCGCGACGAAGCACACGTGCGGCAGCGGCCGCGGCGCGGGGCCGGCGGCGCGGAAGGCTTCGGCCGGCTGCATGCCGGCGTCGGCCTCAAATCGCCTGGGCGCAGGCGCCAGCCCGTACATAGCGCGAGTAGACACGTTCGAGCTCCCTGGTGACGGTTTCGATGCCTGCATGGGTTCGCACCCAGCGTTTCTGTTCCGCCGCGATCGATTCGCGGTCGTTCCGCGCCGCCACGATGGCCTGCGCGAGATCGCGCGGCGAGCGGCTCGCCACGACCTGTGCGGGCCGCGGCAGGATCTGGCGTATGTCGGAGTATTCGGTGCTCGCCACCGGCACGCCGAGCACCATCGCCTCCAGCACGACGTTCGGGAAGCCTTCCCAGCGCGAGGTCATGAAGAGCACGTCGCATTGCTTCACGATCGCCGGCGCGTCGGGGCGCTCGCCGGCGAAGCGGATGCGATCGTGATGCCCGACGCGCTCGTAGTGCGCCATCACCATCGCCTTGTAATCGCCGCTGTCGGAGTCGCGGCCGACGCCGTAGTTCACCTTCTTCGCGAGCTGGTCGCCGATGAAGAGCACGCGCCAGGCGGGATCCGCCTCGACGAGCTCGCGCGCCACCTCGAGCGCGAGCGGATAGTCCTTGGCGGGCTTGATCGCGCCCACGAGGCAGGCGACCTTGTGCTCGCCGGGCCCGAAGAATTCGCGCCTGTAGTCGCGGTCGCTCGCGCCGCGCTTCTCGAAGTCGTCGATGCGCAGCCCGTTCCAGACGACGTGCATCTGGCCAGGCGCGTACCCGTAGAGCTTCTGCGCGAAGCGGCTGCCGGAGTGGCTGTTGGCGACCACGCCGTCCACGAGCGGCTTGGTGAGCCGGTGGGCGATCTTCTGCAGGCGCGAGATCGCGTAGTTGTCGCTGCGCTCGGAGTTCAGCACCGGCGTGCCGGTGCCGGCCGCGGCGATGCGCGCGTAGATGTCGCCGTCGAAGAGGAAGCCGTGCACGATGTCGGGCCGCCACCGCACGATCTTCGCGCGCAGGCGCCGCAGCACCGCCGGGTCGAGCTTCACGCGCTTCTGGTCGACGAAGAGCTCCACGCCGGAGCCCTCCAGCTCCTTCGCGCGCGGCACGTCGTCGTTCAGCGTGTAGATCGCCGCGTCGTGGCCATGGCGCACGAGCTGGCGCGCGAGCTCCACCACCTGCTTCTGCGCGCCGCCGAACGTGAGCTCACTGATGACAAACAGCACGCGCATCGAGCGTCTCCTCCCTGTTGCGTTCCACCGGCTTCATCCAGCGCTCGTGCCACATCTCGAAGGCGAGCAGGTACCAGAGCTTCTGCACGTCCACGCGGTCGTTGCGCGG
>DASTGG010000066.1:0-15681 GCA_035719385.1 Usitatibacter sp. | reverse complement strand
GCGATCGAGATCACGAGGCGCAGGTTGGCCTCGATCATCTCGCGCTTGGCGCGGCGCGCCTTCGCCTCGCCCGTGGACATCTGGCGCGCGATCTCCTTCAGGTCCTTGATCGGGATCCCGACTTCCTTCTGCAGGTTGATCAGCGCTTCCTGCTGCTCGACCACGGCGGGCTTGAAGCGCTCGAGCGCCTTCGAATACGCCTTGCCCGAGGCGACTTCCTCGTTGGCCCACTTGAGGTTGGTCTCGTTGCCGGGGAAGACCTTGATGAAGTGCGCGCGCGGCATGCTCGCGTTCTTCGTGCACAGCTCCATGATCTCGCGCTCGTGGCCGCGCACGCGCTCGACCAGCGAGCGCAGGCCGTTGCACAGGTGCTCGACCTGCTTGGCGGTGAAGCGGATGGCGAGCAGCTCGTTCGAGATCTCTTCCTGGAGGTCCTTGTACGCGCGCGAGCGGTAGCCCTTCTCCGACAGGATCTTCTTCATCTTCTTGTACTGCCGGCGGATCTTGTTGAAATGGACGAGCGCGTCCTGCTTGAGCTGCTCGAGGTCGGCGCTGGCGATGTCGCCGTCCTCGTCGCCTTCCTCTTCCTCGTCCAGCTCCTCGAGCTCTTCCTCCTCGCTCATCTCCTCCTCGACGACCTCTTCCTCGTCGGCGTCCACGAGGCCGTCGACGAGCTCGTCGATGCGCATCTCGTCCTTCTCGATGAGGTCCGCCATGCGCAGGATCTCCTCGATCGTCGTCGGGCACGACGAGATCGCGTGGATCATGTGCTTGAGGCCGTCCTCGATGCGCTTGGCGATCTCGATCTCGCCCTCGCGCGTGAGCAGCTCCACGGAGCCCATCTCGCGCATGTACATGCGCACCGGGTCCGTCGTGCGGCCGAATTCGGCATCGATGGTGGTCGAGAGCGCCTCTTCCGCTTCCTCGATCACGTCCTCTTCGGCGATGGGCGGCGGCGCTTCGGCCATGAGCAGCTGCTCGGCGTCCGGCGCCTCGTCGTAAACGGCGATGCCCATGTCGGCGAGCATCGTGACCACGCCCTCGATCTGCTCGGCGTCGGTCATGTCGTCGGGCAGGTGGTCGTTGATCTCGGCGTACGTGAGGTAGCCGCGCTCCTTGCCGAGGACGATCAGGTTCTTGAGGCGCTTTTTCTGCGCCTCGACTTCGGCGAGTTTTACCTCGGCCTTCTCTTCAACCTTGCTGGACTTTTTTGCCAAGTTTGGACTCCCGCGCGGGCGTGTCGGGGAAAACCGCCAATTGTATCAAAGTTTTGACCTCTCCTCAGTCGGCGGATTCCCCGTTTTGTCCGCCTTGAGCTGCTCATGCAAAGAGAGGAATTCCGCTTCTTCCTCCGGGCTGGCATCGCCCGACTGGATCAAGGTCACCAGCTCCTCCGCCCGGCGCGCCGAACGGCCCTGAACCAGCCGCTTGACGAAATCGGCCACCTCGCCCTCGATGTCCATATCGGGACTATCAGCCTGAATTAAAAGAGGATCGGCCATGGCTTCGCGAACGAGGTCGGCGTGCTCCGAGCCTTCGAAGTAAGCGCTGGCTTGCCCTGCGGTGCGGGTGGGATCCTCGCGGAAATACTCGAGTGCCGCCGCGAGGGCGCGAGCCTCGGCCCCGACGTCCGGCACCGCATCCGGTGGCACGGTCGAAGCCAATTCCGGGCGCTGGAGGATGCGCGCGAGGATCTTGGCCTCGAGGCTCTGCTGTCGGCGAAAAGAACGCCCCGGGGGCCTGGACGCTGGGCGCCGCGGCACCGCCTTCGACGGCACCAGCGCCTCGATTTCCGCGGCGTCGAGCCGGGCCAATTCCGCCATCCGGCGGCGCAGCATCGCGGCCAGCGCGGGGGCCTCGATCTGGGCGACCAGCGGCTTGGCCTGCGCCAGGAAGCGCGCCCGCCCCTCTTCGGTGGCCATGTCCACATGGGAAGCCAGCTCTGCGAAGAGGAACTGCGAGAGCGGCTTGGCATCGTCCAATGCCTTGAGGAACGCCGCCTTGCCCTCGCGCCGCACGTACGTGTCCGGATCGTCCTCCGCCGGCAGGAAGAGGAAGCTCACCACCTTGCCGTCGGCCAGCACCGGCAGCGCCACCTCGAGCGCGCGCCATGCCGCCTTGCGGCCCGCCGCGTCGCCATCGAAGCAGAACACGACGTTGTCGGCGAGCTTCATGAGCTTCGCCAGGTGGTGCGAGGTGGTCGCCGTGCCCAGCGTGGCGACCGCGTTCTCGACGCCGTGCTGGGCGAGCGCGACCACGTCCATGTAGCCCTCGACCACGATCACCTGGTTGGCGTCGCGGATGGCGCGGCGCGCCTGGTACAGGCCGTAGAGCTCGCGCCCCTTCTCGAAGAGCGGCGTCTCCGGCGAATTGAGGTACTTGGGCTCGCCCTCGCCGATCACGCGCCCGCCGAAGCCGATCACGTTGCCGCGCGCATCCAGGATGGGAAACATCACGCGGTTGCGGAAGCGGTCGTAGCGGCGCGAGGGCTTGCCTTCGGTCGGCTCCGTGTCGATCACGAGTCCCGTGTCCTTGAGGTCGGCGGTCGCATAGTCGGGAAACACCGTCTCGAGGTTCTGCCATCCATCGGGTGCGTAGCCGAGGCCGAAGCGCGCGGCGATCTCGCCCGAAAGCCCGCGCCCCTTGAGGTAATCGATGGCGGCACGCGACTTCTTGAGCTCGGCGCGGTAGTACGAGAGCGCCTCCATCATGCGGGCGGCGAGCCCCGGCGCGGCCGATGGCCCCTTGGGGTACTGGGACCGGGTCTCGGGCACCTCCATGCCGACCGTCTCGGCGAGCGCCCGGATCGCCTCGGGATAGGCGAGCCCCGAGTACTCCATGAGGAAGCCGATCGCGTTGCCGTGCGCGCCGCAGCCGAAGCAGTGGTAGAACTGCTTGGACGGGCTCACCGTGAACGACGGCGTCTTCTCGTTGTGGAAGGGGCAGCAGGCGCTGAAGTTCGCGCCCGCCTTCTTCAGCTTCACGTAGCGGTCCACCACGTCGACGATGTCGACGCGCCCGAGCAGGGACTGGATGAACTCCTGGGGGATCACGAAGGCAGGATAACGTGGATCCCCGCCTGCGCGGGGATGGCCGGCCTCAGCTCGACAGTCGCGCCTTCACCAGTGCGGACACCTTGCCCATGTCGGCCCGGCCGGCCAGCTTCGTCTTCAATCCGCCCATGACCTTGCCCATGTCGGCGGCGGATTTCGCGCCGGTGGAGGCGATCGCCTCGGCCACGGCCGCCTCGATTTCCGCCTGCGACAGCTGCTGCGGAAGGTAGCCCTCGAGCACCGAGATCTCGTACTTCTCCTTGTCGGCGAGGTCCTGGCGCGCGGCCTTCTCGTATTGCGCGATCGAGTCCTTGCGCTGCTTGATCATCTTCTCGACGACGCTCACGAGCTGCGCATCGTCGAGCGTGATGCGCTCGTCCACCTCGCGCTGCTTCACCGCCGCGAGCAGCAGGCGCAGGGCGCCCAGGCGCTCCGCCTCGCGCGCCTTCAGCGCCGCCTTCATGTCCTCGTTGACCTTGTCACGCAGTGTCATGGGGCCTCCAAATGAACGCGGCGAGCGGGGCGCAAGGCCCGGCTCGCCGCTGGAATCCGATAATTCGCTCTCAGTACAGCTTGGGCGGCAGCATCTGCGCGCGCATGCGCTTGTAGCGGCGCTTCACCGCGGCGGCATGCTTGCGCTTGCGCTCGGCCGTGGGCTTTTCGTAGAACTCGCGCGCGCGAAGCTCGGTGAGCAGGCCCGTCTTTTCCACGGCCCGCTTGAAGCGGCGCAGCGCGACATCGAAAGGCTCGTTTTCCTTGACACGGACGATAGGCATACGTTGGAGAAAGGTTAACCCGATGGAGAATCACGCATAATATCAGGATTTTGCGGCCCGGAAAACACCCCGGCTGGCCCGTCTTGCTCATCCTCGGCATCGAGACCTCCTGCGACGAAACCGGCGTCGCGCTCTACGACAGCGAGCGCGGCCTCCTGGCCGACGCGCTCCACTCCCAGGTCGAGCTGCACGCGCTGTACGGCGGCGTGGTGCCCGAGCTCGCGTCGCGGGACCACGTGCGCCGCCTGCTGCCGCTGCTGCGCTCGGTGCTGGAGCGCGCGGACCGCAGGACTGCGGACATCGACCTCATCGCGTTCACCCAGGGACCTGGGCTCGGCGGCGCCCTGCTGGTGGGCGCATCGGTGGCCGCGGGGCTGGGGCTCGCGCTCGACCGGCCCATCGCCGGCATCCATCACCTCGAGGGGCACCTCCTCTCGCCCTTGCTCGCGGAGCCGCGGCCGGAATTCCCGTTCGTGGCGCTGCTCGTCTCCGGCGGCCACACGCAGCTCATGCGGGTGGACGAGGTCGGCCGCTACGCGATGCTCGGCGAGACGCAGGACGACGCGGCGGGCGAGGCGTTCGACAAGACGGCGATGCTCCTGGGCCTGGGCTATCCCGGCGGGCCCGCCCTGGCGCGCCTCGCCGGCAAGGGCGACGCCAAACGCTTCGCCTTCCCGCGGCCGATGATGGCGAGCGGCGACCTCAACTTCAGCTTCAGTGGCCTCAAGACCGCGGTGCTCACGCGCATCCGTGCGCTGGACGCGGTGGACGACGCCACGCGCGCGGATCTCGCCGCATCGTTCGAGGAAGCGATCGTCGACGTGCTGGCCGCCAAGTGCCGCGACGCGCTGGAGCGCGAAGGCCTGCAGCGCCTCGTCGTGGCGGGCGGGGTCGGCGCCAATGCGCGGCTTCGCGCGCGGCTGCTCGAGGCCACGCGCGAGATCGGCGCCCAGGTGTTCTTCCCGCCGCTGCGGCTGTGCACGGACAATGGCGCGATGATCGCCTTCGCCGCGGCGCTCAAGTACGCGCGCGCACCCCAGGGCCCGGAGTCGTTTCCCGTCTATCCGCGCTGGGACCTGGCCGAAGCGGCGGCTCAGTCCACGCCGCGGCGGTAAGCCTGCTCCGCGGCCGCTACATCCTGCTCGGCGCGCCGCACGTCCTCCTCGAGGCGCCCGATGCGGTCGAAGTACGCCTCGGTCGGCGCGTTCACCGGGCAGATCGTCACCTTCTTGCGGTCCCTTTTCTCGACGCGGCAGTTGGAGCGTGCCGTGGGCGAGACGTCCGTGCGCTGGACCACCTGCCGCTCCTCGGGCCCGGGCTCAGGGTGCTCGTCCAGCGCCTTGCGGGCCGCCGCGAGCTTCTCGCGGGCGACATCGAGGTCGTGCTGCAGGCGCACGCGCGTCGCGCGGCGCGTGCCCGCGACGTCGCTGGCGGGGACGGCCTTGCCCGGGTCCGGTTCCTTCGCGGCGGGCTCCCCGGACGGCGCGGGCTTCGGCGGTGCCGCCACCGGCGTGGGCGGCGCCTCGATCTCGATGCGCCTCACGGCACCCGTGAAGTCCTTCGGCGGGCGGTCGCTGTATTGCGTGCGTCCGCTCGCGTCGATCCACATGTACAGGACGCCGGCATGCGCAGCCGGGGCGAGCAACAACGCGGCGGTCGCAAGCAGCGCGCCGCGATGCGATGCGCGCACTAGCGGCCGCGCTCCAGCTGGTGCACCTCGGCCTCCGCCCGCTTCACTTCGGCCTCGAGGCGCTCGAGCTTCTGCTGGTACTCCTCGGTGAAGACGGGCCGCGTGCCGCCACGGGCGTTGCCCACGCGGGCGACGTCATCGGGGCCGGGATTGTCGCGCGCGTTGGCGTACGCCTTGCGGGCGGCGTCCAGCTGCTGCTGCGCGGCCTTGAGGCGGTCGAGCCGCGCGATCTCGGGATCCGCGCTCCGCAAGATCGCCTCGTTGCTCGTCTGCGGCGAGGTGGGGCGACGCCCGGCTGCCGTGTTGGCGCTGGTGTCGATGTCGAGGCGGATCACCTTGCCGTCGAAGTTCTTCGGCGGTTCCTGCACGTAAGTGACCTTGCCGCTCTTGTCGATCAGCTTGTAGAGCGTATCGGCCATCACGTCGCCCGGGGCGAGCGCCGATCCGACGATCGAGGCGAGCAGCAGCTCCACGGTGTTCACGAATCTCATGGCTTCTCCTAGGCGGCGGCGCGCGCGGGTGCGCACACGCGGCATTTCGGGTCGCGCGCGAGGCGCACCTCGTGCCAGCGGCTGGTGAGCGAATCGAAGAGCAGCAGGCGGCCCGAGAGGCTCTCGCCGACGCCGGCGA
This sequence comes from Usitatibacter sp., assembly GCA_035719385.1. Classification (GTDB taxonomy): domain Bacteria; phylum Pseudomonadota; class Gammaproteobacteria; order Burkholderiales; family Usitatibacteraceae; genus Usitatibacter. Next base: position 9,532 of record DASTGG010000066.1, on the reverse strand, counting down.
CGAGCTTGATGGCTTCTGCGGCCTGCATGGTGCCCACGACGCCCACGAGCGGCGCGAACACGCCCATGGTCGCGCAGCGCTCTTCCTCGCTCCTCGCGTCCTCGGCGAACAGGCAGTGGTAACAGGGCGCCTCGGCGGCGCGCAGGTCGAAGACCGCGACCTGCCCGTCGAAGCGGATGCCCGCGCCCGACACGAGCGGGCGTCGCGCCGCCACGCAGGCGCGGTTGATCGCATGGCGCGTGGCGAAGTTGTCGGAGCAATCGAGGACCACGTCCGCCGTGCGAACGAGCGCCGCGAGGCGCTCGGGACCGGCGCGCTCCACGAGCGCCTCGACGCGGACGTCGGGATTGATCTCACGCAGCGTGGCGGCCGCCGATTGCGCCTTGGGCTCGCCGATGGACGACTGCCGGTGCACGACCTGGCGCTGCAGGTTGGTGAGGTCCACGCGATCGCCGTCGCAGATCGTGATGCGCCCCACGCCGCTCGAGGCGAGGTACATCAGCGCGGAGGAGCCCAGCCCGCCCGCGCCCACGACGAGCGCGTGAGCGGCGAGGAGGCGCTCCTGCGCCTCCTCGCCGAACTCGTTCAACAGGAGATGGCGGCTGTAGCGGAGGCGCTGGTTGTCGTCCAATCGCGAGCGCCGGCCCGCGGGCCGCTCAGTGCGTGGCGACCGCCGCGGTGGTCGTCGCGGCAGCCGGATTGACGGGCAGGCCCTTCAGGTGCCGGATCGCCGCGTTCAGCTGCACGTCTTCCTTCTTGGCGTTCGGGTCCGCCTTCTTCGGGTCTTCCTTCTCGGCCTTCGAGGCGGTCTTCACCGATTGCGTGGACGGCTTGTCGCTCGCCGGGCCCGCGATGATCTTGTCGCTGGGCTTCTTCGTGCTCGCGTCGGGCACGCCATCCTTGTCCGTCTCGATCGAGAGGTGGTGCTGCAGGTCCGCTTCGCGCAGCAGCACCTTCGTGGCCTCGTCCTCGACCGTGATGTCGGGCGTGATGCCCTTGGCCTGGATCGAGCGGCCGCTCGGCGTGTAGTAGCGCGCGGTGGTGAGCTTCACCGCCTGGTTGTTCGGCAGCGGCAGGATGGTCTGCACCGAGCCCTTGCCGAAGGTCTGCGTGCCCAGGATCGTCGCGCGATGGTGGTCCTGCAACGCGCCGGCGACGATCTCCGACGCGGAGGCGGAGGCGCCGTTCGCCAGCACGACCAGCGGGACGGTCTTCGCGCCGGTGGGCTCCTTGGAGATGAAGTCCTCCTTGAACGCCCCGCGCACGTAGTTCTCCTTCGTCGCGGTGAGGCGCATCTTCGCGTCCTCGGTGCGGCCGTCGGTGTAGACGACGAGCGCGTTCTTCGGCAGGAAGGCGGCGGAGACGGCGACGGCCGAGTTCAGCAGGCCGCCCGGGTTGCCGCGCAGGTCGAGCACGAGGCCCTTGAGCTCGCCGCCGTTCTGCTTGTACAGGTCGTTCAGCGCCTGCACGAGGTTCTCGCCGGTGTGCTCCTGGAACTGGGTGATGCGGATCATCCCGTAGCCGGGCTCGAGCATCTTCGCCTTCACGCTCTTCACGCGGATCACGTCGCGCTTCACCACGAACTCGAGCGGCTCGGTCTCGCCCTTGCGCAGGATGGTGAGCTTGACCTCGGTGTGCGGCTTGCCGCGCATCTTCTTCACGGCGTCGGAGAGCGAGATGCCCTTCAGCGACATCTCGTCCAGCTTGATGATGAGGTCGCCCGCCTTGACGCCCGCGCGGTAAGCCGGCGTGTCCTCGATGGGGGCGACGACCTTCACGAAACCGTCCTCGGTGCCGACCTCGATGCCGAGGCCGCCGAACTCGCCCTGCGTGCCGACCTGCAGGTCGCGATACGCTTCCTGGTCCAGGAAGGCGGAATGGGGATCGAGCCCCGTGAGCATGCCGTTGATCGCCTCCTTGAGGAGCTTGCGATCCTCGACCGGCTCGACATAGTCGCTCTTGATGCGACCGAACACCTCGCTGAAAAGGCGAAGGTCGTCCACCGGGAGCTGCAGCGTGGTGGCCTGGCGATCGGCAACCGCGGAAAAGTGGAGGCTGCCCGCGATTCCGAGAGCCGCGCCGATGGCGAGTAGGCCAACCGTCTTGAACTGTTTACGCATTCGTTCTCCGTCACCCTGCTCCCGTGGGAGCCTCAAGGAAGCTTATTGAATCCTCTTTCCCTGGCGCTCTTATTGGGCGACCCAACGCATCGGATCGAACGGTTTTCCATCACGCCTGAGCTCGAAGTATAAACCGCTTTCCGCGCTTTGACCCGATGCGCCAACCTCGGCCACGGGGTCGCCGCCACGCACCATTTCGCCCACTTTCCGCAGCAATCCCTCGTTGTAAGCATAGAGGCTCATGAAACCCGCCCCGTGGTCGAGGATGAGCAGGTTTCCGAAGCCGCGCAACCAGTCCGCATATACAACGCGCCCGTCCGCCACCGCGTGCACCATTTCACCGGTAACAGACCGGATGAAAAGGCCTTTCCAGGTGGTCCCGGCCTCCTCCCGGGGCTGCCCGAAACGGCCGGCCAGCTCGCCGCGCACCGGCAGCCGCAGCTGGCCCTTGAGGCTTTCGAACGGCCTGGAAGAGGATGACGCATCCGCGACGTTTTCGACACGTTGCGCGGGTGCGGTGTTTCGTCGCGGGGGTTTGGCGATCGCCCGGGCGATTTCCTGCACCAGGCGCGCGAGCCGGGTCTCGTCGCGCTTGAGCCGCCCGATCTCGCGGCGGCTTTTCGCGATCTCGCCGGCGAGCTTGCCCACCAGGGCCGCGCGCGTGGCGCGCTCCTTTTCCAGGCGCCGCGTCTCGTCCGCCTGCTGCGCCTCGTTCGCCGCCAGCTCCTCGCGGCGCTGGCGCGCCTCCTCCCCGAGGGCGGCGAGCTTGCCGCTCTTGCGGCGCAGCTCCTCGATGAGCTCGCCGCGCGCCCGCTGGATATAGCCGTAGTAGTCGAGCTGCCGCGCGACGGTCGCGGCATCGCGCCCTTCCAGCAGCAGCCGTAGCCGGTCGGGCGAGCCCTGCTGGTACTGCAGCCGCAGGAGCTTCCCGGCCAGATCCTCCTGCCGCGCGATCCCGGCGCGCGCCTCCTGCTCCTGGGCGGCGATGCCCTCCAGCTCGCCCTCGATCTCGCGGCGGCGCTGCGACAGCTCGAAGAGCGCGCGCCGCGCCTCGCTCACCGCCAGGCTGCTCGCGCGCAATTGCTCGGTGGCTTCGCCGCGCGATTCCTCCTTGGCGGCGAGCCCCTTCTGCAGGCGCTCGATCTTGTCGCGCAGCTCCCGCAGGTCCTGGTCGCTCGGCGCCGGCTTGTTCTTGGCGGGCGCCCCGAGGGCGGCGAGGACGAGGGCCAGGGCGACGGCGGTCGAGCGCACGAAGCGCCCAACGCGCTCGCGCCGCATCACGCCGACTTGGCCTTCCCCTGGGCCGCCACGGAGTGCATCGCCTTCGCCACGGCGTCCTGGTCGCCGAGGTAGTAGCGGCGCACGGGACGCATGTCGCCGTCGAGCTCGTACACCAGCGGGATCCCCGTGGGCACGTTCTCCTTCACGATGGCCTCGTCGGACATGCCGTCGAAGAACTTGATGAGCGCCCGCAGGCTGTTTCCGTGCGCCGCGACGAGGACCCGCTCGCCGGCCGCCACGCGCGGGGCGATCCTCTCCTTCCAGCAGGGCACGACGCGGGCGACGGTGTCCTTCAGGCACTCGGTGAGCGGCACGCGGTCGCGCGGCAATCCCGCGTAGCGGCGGTCGTGGATCGCGTCGCGCTCGTCGCCCGGCTCGAGCGCCGGCGGGGGCACGTCGTAGCTGCGGCGCCAGACGAGGACCTGCTCCTCGCCGAACTTGCCCGCCATCTCCGCCTTGTTGAGCCCCTGCAGCGCGCCGTAGTGGCGCTCGTTCAGCCGGTAATCCTTCTCGACCGGCAGCCACAGGCGGTCCATCTCCTCGAGCGCGAGGTTGAGCGTGCGGATCGCGCGCTTGAGCACCGAGGTGAACGTGAGGTCGAAGTCGTATCCTTCCGCCTTGAGCAGCCGGCCGGCGGCGCGCGCCTCCTCGACCCCCTTGGGATTGAGGTCCACGTCGGTCCATCCGGTGAAGCGGTTTTCCTGGTTCCACGTGCTCTCGCCGTGGCGCAAAAGAACGATTTTTCTCATCCATGAATCTTAGCAAAGCGGGTCCCGCCCGCGACGAGTTCCTCGCGGGCAGCCGCGCGGTCGCGCCGGTCACGCTGGGCACGATGCCGTTCGGTTTCGTGGCGGGCGTGGCGGCGGTCGCCGCGGGCATGTCGCCCGTGCAGGGCATCGCGCTGTCGTTCCTCTCGTTCTCGGGCATCGCGCAGCTCATCGCGGCGCAGCTCATCGCGGTCGACTCGCCGCTCGTGGTGACCGTGGGCGCGGCCGCCGTCGTGAGCCTGCGCTTCGTGATGTACAGCGCCACCATGTCGCCGCACGTCGCGCACCTGGACCGCCGCTGGCGCGTGCTGCTCTCCTACGTGATGACCGACCAGAGCTTCGCGGTGTCGATCCATCGCTACGAGCAGCCCGGCGATCCCGCGCATCGCCATTGGTTCTTCCTGGGATCGGCCGCGACGCTTTACGTGAGCTGGCAATTCGCGGTGGCGCTCGGCGCCGTGGCGGGGGCGCAGGTGCCGGCGAACTGGTCGCTCGACTTCGCCGTCGTGCTTTCGTTCATCGCGCTGCTGGTGCCGGCGGTGCGCACGCGCGTGGACCTCGCGGCGGCGATCGTGGCAGGCGCGGTGGCGCTCTGGGCCGCGGGCCTGCCGTACCGCCTCGCGCTGGTGGTCGCCTCGATCGCCGGCATTGCGAGCGGGATGGCCATCGAATCGAGGTACCGCGGCGCATGAGCACCTGGATCGCCATCGTCGGCGTGGCGCTGTCGACGTTCCTGCTGCGCGCCTCGTTCATCGTGTTCGCCGACCCGCATCGCTTCCCGCAGGGCTTCCGGCGCGCGCTGCGCTACGTCCCGCCGGCGGTGCTCGCGGCCATCGTCGTGCCCGGGTTGCTGCTGGTCGACGGGCGTTTGGACCTGTCCACGGCCAACCCGCGCTGGATCGCGGGCGTGGTCGCGATCGTCGTGGCCGCGCGCTCGCGAAGCGCCCTGGCGGCCATCGCGAGCGGCATGGCGGCGCTCTGGCTGCTGCAGTGGGCTCTCGCGCGTTTCTGACCGGAAAGGGCGCCCGCGTCTGATAAAATCAGCGTTTTCCGCGGGCGATCCTCCCGCCCGAGACGACGCTCCCGCCGTGGCCGAATTCATAACGAACAACCTCGCGCTCATCGCGCTTTTCCTGGTGAGCGGCGCCATGCTTTTCTGGCCCGAAATCTCCCGCCTCATCGGCGCAGCCGGCAACGAGATCGGCACGCTCGAGGCCACGCGCCTCATGAACCAGGGCACCACGGTCGTGATCGACGTGCGCGACGAGAAGGAATATGCCGCCGGCCACCTGCCCCGCGCGCGGCACATCCCGCTCAAGGACCTCGACAAGCGCATCGCCGAGCTCGCCAAGTACAAGGAAAAGCCGGTGATCGTGACGTGCAGGACCGGGCCGCGCGCCGGCTCCGCCTGTCGCGCGCTCAAGCGCGCCGGCTTCTCCAACGTCTACCTGCTCAAGGGCGGCGTGAACGCCTGGCAGCAGGCGAGCCTGCCGCTGGAAAAGTGACCATGGCCAAGGTCGTGATGTACTCCACCGGCGTCTGCCCCTTCTGCGTCATGGCCGAGCGCCTGCTGCGGTCCAAGGGCGTGGCCGAGATCGAGAAGATCCGCGTCGACCTCGAGCCCGGCAAGCGCCAGGAGATGATGGAGCGCACCGGCCGGCGCACCGTGCCCCAGATCTACGTCGGCGACCGCCACGTCGGCGGCTACGACGACCTCGCGGCGCTCGATCGCGCCGGCGGCCTCGACCCGCTCCTCGCCGCGCCCTGAAGGGCGGCATCCCGTCAACGAATCCCACCGAAGGAAGCTCGATGAGCAGCAACCCTCCGAACCCGAACCAGAACCCGAACCAGAACGCCAACCAGCCGGTGTTCTCCATCGAGAAGGTCTACGTGAAGGACCTCTCGCTCGAGATTCCCAACGCGCCGCAGATCTTCCTCGAGCGCGAGGCGCCCCAGGTGGACATCCAGCTTCACCACAACACCTCCACGATCGAGGACGGCGTCTACCAGACGATGCTCACGGTCACCGTCACGGCGAAGATCGGCGAGAAGACGATGTTCCTCGTCGAAGCCGCGCAGGCCGGCATCTTCATCGCGCGCAACATCCCTGCGAGCGAGCTGCAGGCGGTGCTGGGCATCGCGTGCCCGAACATCCTCTTCCCGTACGTGCGCGAGGTGGTCTCGGATGTCGTCGTGCGCGCGGGCTTCCCGCCGGTGATCCTCAGCCCGGTGAATTTCGAGGCGATCTACCAGGCGCAGCAGCAGCAGGCCGCGCAGCAGCAACAGCCGGCGTCGGGACAGCCGGGCGTGCAGATCATCACGCCGGGCGTCGCGCACTGACGATGCGCCGCGCCGCCGCGCTCGCGCTCGCGTTGGCGGCGCTGCCGGCCTGGGCCGCGACCTACCGGTCGATCGGCGAGCGGCCGGCCATCCTCTACGACGCGCCCTCCACGCGCGCCGACCGCCTGTTCATCGCCACGCCGAGCTATCCGTTCGAGGTCCTCGTGAAGCTCGAGCAATGGACCAAGGTGCGCGATGCCAACGGCGAGGTCGCGTGGGTCGAGAACAAGGCGCTGTCGGACCGGCCGAGCGTGGTCGTCACCGTGCCGGTAGCCGACGTGCACGCGGAACCCAACCCGCAGTCGCCGCTCGTGTTCGAGGCGTACAAGCAGGTGCTGCTCGAAGTGCTCGAGCCGCCCGCGGGCGAATGGGTGAAGGTGCGCCATCGCGACGGCCAGCAAGGCTACGTCCGCGTCGCGCACGTCTGGGGCGCCTGACGGGCAAGCGGTGAGGATCGCGATCCTCGGCGCCGGCGCCTGGGGCACCGCCCTCGCGGTGGCGCTCGCCTCCCGGCACGAGATCCTCCTCTGGTCGCGCTCGGCGGAAGACCGTGCCGCGCTTCGCGACCGGCGGCGCAGCCCGCGCCTGCCCGGCATCGCGATTCCCGAATCGGTGTTCGTCGCGGAGACCGCCGACGCCCTGGCGGGCATGGATCTGTTCATCGCGGCCACCTCCACCGCGGGACTCGCGCCGACGTTGCAGGCGTTCGCTCCCGCGATCGCCGAAAGCTCGCTGTTGTGGGCCTGCAAGGGATTCGAGGCCACGACGGGGCGCCTGCCGCACGCCGTGGTCGCGGATGCGTTGCCGGGGCTGTCGCGCGCGGGCGGCTTCTCGGGGCCCAGCTTCGCGCTCGAAGTCGCGCGCGGCCTGCCCGCGGCGCTCACCGTCACGTCCGGCGACATGGCCTTCGCGAAGAGCACCGCCGCCGCGCTGAACGGCCAGCGCCTGCGCATCTATTCGAGCGCCGATGTGATCGGCGCGGAGCTGGGCGGCGCGGTCAAGAACGTGATGGCCATCGCGACCGGCATCTGCGACGGACTGAAGCTCGGCGCCAACGCGCGCGCGGCGCTCATCACGCGCGGGCTCGCGGAGATCGCGCGCCTCGGCGTGCGCATGGGCGGGCAGGCCGAGACCTTCATGGGCCTCACGGGCCTGGGCGACCTCGTCCTCACCGCGACGGGCGACCTCTCGCGCAACCGCTCGGTGGGCCTCGGCATCGCGGCCGGCGAGCGGCTGGACGAAGTGCTCGCGCGGCTGGGCCACGTCGCCGAAGGAGTTTCCTCCGCGCGCTGCGTGCGCGACCTCGCGCGCCGCCACGGGCTCGAGATGCCGATCACCGAGATGGTCTGCGCGGTCCTCTTCGAGGGGCTCGCGCCCGCGACGGCGGCCGAGCAGCTGCTGGCCCGCGACCCGCGCGCCGAGTAGGGACGGCGTTCAGCCGGCGCCGGCGAATCCGTTCTGGCGCCACGCCTCGTACACCACCACCGCGGCCGCATTCGAGAGGTTGAGGCTGCGATTGCCCGGCCGCATCGGAAGCCGCACGCGCATCGACTCGGGGAAGCTTTCGAGCATTGCGCGCGGCAGCCCGGCGGTCTCGGCGCCGAACACGAACGCGTCGCCGGGCCGGTACGCGACCTCCGTATGGAGCACCGTGCCGCGCGTGGAGAAGGCGAAGAGGCGCCGGCCTTCGAGCGCCGCGCGGCAGGCGTCCCAATCCCGATGCACGGCCACGTTCGCGAGCTCGTGGTAGTCCAGGCCCGCGCGGCGCAGCAGCCGGTCCTCCATGGAGAAGCCGAGCGGCTCGACCAGGTGCAGCCGCGCGCCGGTATTCGCGCACATGCGGATCACGTTGCCCGCGTTCGGCGGGATCTCCGGCTGGAAGAGGACGACCTCAAACATCGCGCGGCTCGAGCGTGCGTGCGACGGCCCAGATGCGCACGCTGCGCGCGCCCGACTTCTTCAGCGCCCGCGCCATCGCCTCGGCCGTGGCGCCGGTGGTGAGCACGTCGTCGACCACCGCCACGTCCAGCCCGCGAACGTCCTCACGGCAGTCGAAAGCATCGCGCAGGTTCGCGAGCCGCTCGCGCCGCGACAGCCCCGCCTGCGGCGCGTCGTCGTGACGCCGGCGCACGCCATGAAGGCTGCACCGCACGCGCATCCCTCGGCCGACGACCTTCGCGACCTCGAGCGCCTGGTTGAAGCCGCGTTCGCGCAACCGCGCGCGGGTGAGCGGCGGCGCCACGAGAAGCTGTGGCCGCGATTCATGCGCCACGCGTTGCGCGAGCGCCGACGCGAGCCAGCAGCCGATCGCGAGATCGCCGCCGTACTTGAAGCGCTGCACCAGCCGATCGAGCGGAAAACCGTACGCGAACGCCGTCACCGCGCCATCGAATGCGGGCACATCGCGAAGGCACGCGCCGCAAACCTCGCCGGACGGCAAAGGCAGGCCGCACCGCGCGCACGCAGGGCCGATGCGCGGAAGCGACGCTGCGCACGCCGCGCAGAGCAGCTCGCGCCCACAGCCGGCGCCGCACAGCGCGCAGTCGTTCGCAAGCCAGCCGCCGGCCGCCGATTTTTTGGGCGACTGTAAGGAAGAGACCTGCGAAAAAATTGACAGCGGCGAAAAAAACATCAATTCTCAGGGCCTTGGGAGGCCCCTTGGATAGCGTCATCAAAGTCGAGCCGCTCCGCAAGCCGGACGCGGCCACCACGTCGTTGCGCGAACAAGCGCTCGCGCTCTTCGATCTACCCTTCAACGACCTGATCTTCCGTGCGCATACCGTGCATCGCGCGAATTTCGATCCGAACGCGGTACAACGCTCGACGCTGCTGTCGATCAAGACCGGGGGATGCCCCGAGGACTGCGGCTATTGCCCGCAGGCCGCACGCTATCACACGGGCGTCGAGAGCCAGGACCTGATGCCGCTCGACGAAGTGGTCGCCGCGGCGCGCACCGCGAAGGAGCACGGCGCGACGCGTTTCTGCATGGGCGCGGCATGGCGCGGGCCGAAGGCGCGCGACCTC
>DASTGG010000065.1:0-3373 GCA_035719385.1 Usitatibacter sp. | reverse complement strand
GAGCCCCGTCCAGAGCAGCAGCAGCGAGGTGATGAGGTTGAGCGCGCCGTAATCGGCCACGGAGAACGCATGCGTGAGCACAGGGAACGACAGGACGCTCGCCAGCATCACCAGCAGGTTGCCTGCCGTGTAGTGGGACGCGTGCAGCACGAGCCGCCTAAGCATCGGCACCGCCCTCGCGCGCGGCCGGCGGCAGCGCTTCCGGCGGCTCGCCCGGCCGCGACTGCTCGATGAGCCGGCGAAACAGTGCCAGCGCAGCCTGGTTTCCGCGCTCGACGCGCGCGATCGACTCCTGCATCCGGCGAAGCTCCTGTTCCAGCCGGGCGAGCTCCCCCGTCCAGCCGCCACGCCCGGCCGGCTGAAGCGGCACCACATCGGCGAGCGGCTGCGTCGGCGCGGCTGGTTCGGGCCCGGCATCGGTTGTGCTCCGCAGCAGCGGCGCCACTTCCGTCTCGCCCGCGATTTCGGCCGCGACCTCGCGCAAGTTCTCGGCGGTCACCACGCGACGATCCGCGAGGAATCCGGCGAGCAGCGCGCGATCGAAGAGCAGGTTGATGCGCCTGGGAATGCCACCGCTTCGCTCGTGCACGACCTCGTAGGCGGCGTCGTCGATGAGCGGGTGGTCGGTCCAGCCGGCGAGCTGCAGCCTGTGCTCCACATAGCGGCGGGTCTCGGGTGCGGACAGGGGGCCGATGTGGCATGCGGCGATGACGCGCTGGCGCAACTGGTTCATCTCGGAGGCCTGGAGCATGCGCCGGAACTCGGGCTGCCCGACCAGGAAGCTCTGCAGCAGCGCATGGGTCCCGAGCTGGAAGTTCGAGAGCATCCTCAGCTCCTCGACGGCGCGGCGCGTGAGGTTCTGCGCCTCGTCGACGATAAGCAGGCAGCGCTTGCCTTCGCTCGTGTGCGAGGCGAGCACCGCCTCGAGCGCCATGAGCAGGTCGGCCTTGGCGATGTCGCGGCTGCGCACGCCGAACGCGGCCGCCACCAGGCGCAGCACGTCGTCCGCATCGAGCTGCGTGGTGACGATGTTCGCCACGACGATCTGGCCGCTGTCGATGTTCGCTATGAGGTTGCGCACGATCGTCGTCTTGCCCGCGCCCACCTCCCCCGTCACGACCACGAAGCCCTCGCTCTGGTGCAGGCCGTATTCGACGTACGCCATGGCACGACGGTGCTGCGCGCTGTCGAAGTAGAACCGCGGATCGGGGTTCAGCTGGAACGGCTTGCACGAAAGGCCGTAGAACTTTTCGTACATGGTCAGAGTTTCGCGGTGAACAGCGCGAACACGGCGCGTTCGCCGAAGGAATCCGGGCCGGCGCTGCCCGCGAAGAGCGCCCGCCGCACGCCGAAGGCCACGCCCGAGCGCGGCCCGAGGCTTACGTTGAAGCGCGCGGTGAGCTGGCGTTCGCGCGAATGCCCGGAATCGTCGAGCGACACGGTCCGCAGCCATGCGGCTTCGAGCGCGAGCGTCGCGAGGGGCGTGAGCCGATGCGACCACTGCGCGCTATAGCGCGTCTGCCGGACGTCCTCGTCGAATACGGCGATCACGGTCGGTGCCAGCGCCACGCCCGTGGTCCGCTGTTCGCGGCGGTTGGCGCGCAGGGCGATGGTCGAGCGGACCCCCTGCCAAGTGCCCGCGATTTCGTCCTCGCGGTAGTCGACCGGCCGGGTCGCGAGGAACGAGGAGGAGAACGGCGCGGCGCCTCCCAGAGCGCTCTCGTCCAGGCGCTGGCGCGCGGCGAGCGCGCGCGCTCGCGGATCCGGGATGGCGGAGGCGAGGAGTTCTTCCATGAGGGCGGCCTGGCTGCTCGAGTGGCCGGCCGTGAGCACGTTCGGCAGGATCGTGAGGTCCCGCACGCTGGTCAGGCGCCAGGCCGTGCGTGGCGTGCGGTACGCGACCTGGACGTCGTGGGCCGGCCCGTAGAAGCGGCGCTCGAAGATGGCGCCGGCATGCGTGCGCGGGCCGGGATTCCAGGAGAACGCGGCACCACGAGCGAATCCGGACCGCCGCTCCTCGCCGAGGAAGTCGGTCGCGTCGTACCCGAAGACTGCGCCGACGTACAACTCGCCCGCCGCACGCAGCGCAACGCTGCCCCGGGCGCGGCGGTCGTCCAGCGTGCGCCCGTTCTCGGCGCTTACCTGGAAGGAGCGCGCATCGGCCTTCCATCGGACGACCGAGCCCGCATGGGGGCCGCGAGCTGCCGCATCGAATTCGAGTGAGTGAAGCGTCGGCAGAGCGTCGCCCGCCGACCGCAGGTCCGATGCGACGGCCCTTGCCTCGTAGGCCACCAGGTCGGCTCTTTCGCCGCGCACGTACGGCGCGGCCTGCAGCAGGCGTGTCTCGATGTGGTTGGCCCCGGTGTTCGGCCGGTCCGGCGTCGAGGCGGGACCGAAGGCGTTCAGGTTTTGTTGCGCGACCTGCACGTCAGCGTCCATGCCGAGGCCGGCGTAGGCACGTACTCGTGCGCGGGCATCGACGAAGCGCTGGTTGCTGTCCCGGTTCTCGACCGACGAGAAGCGCAGCACATGCCAGCGCGCGTCCATCGACAGGTCGACGACCGATCCGTGAGTCTCGGCGCGCAGCCCCGGGGACAGCTGCGTGATCCAGCCCGCGCGCGCGGTCCCGCCGGTGAGCGCCGGATTGTCCGACCACGTTTCGCCGAGAGTCACGTACGGCGAGAAGGGCCGCGGCGATTGCGCGGCCGCCGGCGCGGCGCAGGTGCACAGCCAGGCCGCCGCCGCTGCTGCGAGGACCGCACGCCGGCAGCCAATGGCGTTCACGCGCCATACCCGTAGTCGTAGCCATAGGCGTTCATCGGCTCGCCCATCCGGCCCACGCGGTTGAGGAGCAGCATCCTGTTGGGGCACGCCTGGATGGTCGGCAGGGCGCGCTCCACGTCCTGCACAGGCGTCGATCCGGCAGCGACCACGAACAGCACCTGTCCCATGTGCTTCGCCAGCACCGCGGCTTCCGTCGTCGCCAGCAGCGGCGGCGAATCGAAGACGAGGATCCGGTCGCGGCGCGCGCCGAGCCGCTGCACGAGCGCGGACATTGCGTCGCTCGCGAGCATCTCGCAGGCGCGTGGGTGGCGCGTGCCGGCCGGCATGAACCCGAGCTTGTCGACGTTCGTGGCGGCGACAAATTGCTCCGCATCGAGCTCCGGGTGCAGCAGCGCGTCCAGGAGGCCCGGTGCATCGGGCGCGCGCATCAACGCCGGAAGGGCAGGCTTGGCGACGTCGGCGTCGACGAGCAGCACGTCATGGTCGAGCTCCATCGCGAGGCTCATGGCGAGGTTGAGCGCGGCGAAGGTCTTGCCCTCGCCGGGAAGCGAGCTCGTCACCATGATCACGTTGCCGTTCGCGATCGGCG
>DASTGG010000064.1:0-2228 GCA_035719385.1 Usitatibacter sp. | reverse complement strand
GGCGGCCACGGGACTGGGCCCCATCGCCGCGCAGCTCATGTGCCTGGTCGTGGTCGCGCCCACCGCGTACCTCGTGCTCAAGGCGCGCGTCTTCGCGGAGGGCTCCCATGAGTGAGCGTCCGGCCCGGCCCCTGGTGAGCGTGGTGACGCCCTGCTTCAACGAGGAGGCGAACCTCGAGGATTGCCACCGCGCGCTGAAGGAAGTGTTCGCGCGCGACCTGCCGGACTGCGACCTCGAGCATATCTTCTGCGACAACGCCTCGACCGACGGCAGCGTGGAGATCCTGCGGCGGCTCGCGCGCGGGGAGCCGTCGGTGAAGGTGGTCGTGAACGCGCGCAACTACGGGCCCTTCCGCTCCACCTTCAACGGCCTGCGCCACGCGCGCGGCGATGCGATCGTCGTGCTCTTCGCCGCCGACCTGCAGGATCCCCCGGAGGTGATCGCGGAGTTCATGCGCGAATGGCGCGCCGGCGCCGACGTCGTCTGGGGCGTGCGCAGGGAGCGCGAGGAAGGCTTCGTGATGCGCAACATCCGCAAGGCGTATTACCGCATGGTGAGCCGCTTCGCGGGCATCGACATCCCGCTCGACGTGGGCGAGTTCCAGCTCGTCGACAAGGCGGTGCTCGCGGCGCTGCTGCAGCACGACGACTACTACCCGTACATCCGCGGCATGATCGCCAATTGCGGGTTCAACACGAAGGCCGTGCCGTACGTCTGGCGCGCGCGGCGCCGGGGGCTTTCGAAGAACCGCCTGTACAACCTCGTGGACCAGGGGCTCAACGGGCTCATCTCCTTCACCAACCTGCCCATGCGCATCGCGATGTTCGCCGGTTTCGCGATCGCGTTGCTCAGCTTCGTCTACGCCGCCTTCACGATGGCGGCGAACCTCATCGCGCACGGCACGCTCACGGTGCCGGGCATCCCCACGCTCATCGTGGCGCTGTTCTTCTTCGGCGGCGTGCAGCTCATGTTCCTCGGCATCATCGGCGAATACGTGAGCGCGATCCACTTCCAGGTGCGCAAGCGCCCGCTCGTCGTGGAGCGCGAGACCATCAACCTCCCGCCGCCGTGAGGCGGCCGCCGTCGCGGGCGGCGCAGCTCGCCTGGATCGCGGGCCCGTTCGCCGTCTTCCTGCCGGTCCTCGCGTGGCTGTGGGCCGATGCGCCGGTCTGGGACGACTACGACGCCGTGCTGGGCCTGTTGCTGCGCGCCGAGGGCGTCCACGCGCCGGGCGAATGGCTCGCGATGGTCTTCGCCCAGCACAACGAGCATCGCATCGCGGTGATGCGCCTGGCGACGCTGGCGCTTGCCGGCGTTACCGGGCAAATCGACTTCCGCATCCTGATGCTCGCAGGCAACCTCGCGCTGCTGGGGACGATGCTCTTCATGTGGCGCGAATTCCGGGAGGTGGCGGCGCCCATCCTGGGCGCGGCCGCCATCGGGGCGTTCCAGTTCAGCTACTACGAGGCGTCGCTGATGGGCAGCGCCGCATTGCCGCATCTCGGCGTGATCTTCTTCTCGATCGGCTGCCTCTACTTCAGCCTGCGCGACGGCGCGATGGCGGCGGTGCTCGCCGTAACGCTCGGTTTGCTCGCCGCCGCATCGCAGGCCAACGGACTTTTCGCGCTGCCGGTTGCGGCCGCCGGTTGCCTGGTCTTTCATCGCCGCCGCCGGGCGCTGGTGCTGCTCGGCTTCGCGCTCGCCGCCTGGGCGCTCTATTTCCACGGGTACCATCGGCCGCCGAGCCACCCCTCACCGCTGGTGGCGCTCTCGAACCCGCTGTACACGGCGCACTTCTTCTTCGTCGTGGCCGGCGGTGTCCTGCCCGGCACCCGGCTATCCGCCATCCTCGGCGTTTTCATCGTCGCGGGCCTGGCGTGGACGCTGCTGCGGGGCGTGTGGCGCACGCACCCGGTGGTCGTCCTGTGGGTCGCATTCCTGCTGGCGAGCGCCGCCGCCGCCGCGGTCGGCCGCGTCGGCTTCGGCGTGGTGCACGCGCCGCGCTACGCGATCGTCTCCACGATGCTCATCGTGATCCTGGGGCTGTGCGCGTTTTCGGGGGCCCGTGTTCCCTCGCGCGGGGCCATCGCCGCGACGCTCGTGGGCGCGGCGATTTTCGCGATCGGCGTCTCGCTCGCCGTGCGCCCTGCGCTCGTCGAATATGCGCTGCGCGGCCACCTGCTGCACCAGGCGGTGCCGGCTGCCCCGGGCGTTGCCGTGGACCGCT
>DASTGG010000063.1:0-6100 GCA_035719385.1 Usitatibacter sp. | reverse complement strand
CGACCTCGCGCGAAAGCCCGATCGTCATCGTGTCGATCGCGCCCTTCGACGCCGCGTAATCGATGTACTCGTTGGGAGAGCCGAGCCGCGCGGCCATCGACGAGACGTTCACGATGGCGCCGCCGCGGCCGCCATGCCGCGTGGACATGCGGCGCACCGCTTCGCGCGCGCACAGGAACGCGCCGGTGATGTTGGTCGCGAACACGCGCTCCAGGCGTCCCACATCCATCTCGTCGAGCCGCATGTGATGCTCGAGGATGCCGGCGTTGTTCACGAGCCCGCTCACCGTGCCGAGCCGGTCGCGCGCGGCGTCGAACAGGCGCAGCACGTCCGCTTCGTGCGCCACGTCGCCCTGCACCGCGATGGCGCGGCCGCCCGCATGCAGGATGTCGTCCACGACGCGCTGCGCCGAGCCCGCGTCGCGCCGGTAGTTCACGCATACGGCGTAACCGCGCCGGGCCGCGAGGCGCGCGGTGGCCGCGCCGATGCCGCGGCCCGCTCCCGTGATGATCACCGTGCCCGGTTCGCCGCTCACGGCTCGCCGTTCCCGATCTCGCCGAATTCCACTGGCGACTTCACGTAGAAGAGGTGCACGCCTTCGCGCCGCAGCCGCTCGAAGAGCCGCTGCGATTCTTCCTCGGTGACCGCCATCACGACCTCCACCGGCTGGTCGGCGAGCTCGAAGAAATGCGCGGAATGGATGCGGCGGTGCTTGCCGAAGCCCTCCGACGCGGGAATGAGCGTGGCGCCGCGAAGGCCCATCTCCATGGCGAGCTGCAGCAGCCATTCGCCGACCGGCCTGCCCGCATGCCGGTGTGCCTGCACGGTGATGAAGCTGACCTGGTAGCCGTTCATGGGCGACTCCCTATCGCATCGCGAGCCATTGCCACGTCGCGATGCCCGCGATGGTCATGAGGATCGAGCCGCCGAGGTGCAGCGAGATGGCGAGCGCCATGCGCGCGAGCTCTCCCTGCTGCATCAGCGCCACCACCTCCGCGGAGAACGTGGAGAACGTGGTGAGCCCGCCGCAGAAGCCGGTGATGACGAAAAGGCGCCATTCGGGCGAGAGCTCCGGCGTGTCGGCGAAGAAGGCGATCGCGAGCCCGACCACGTAGCCGCCGACGAGGTTCGCAGCGAGCGTGCCGGGCGGGATCGACGGCATGAGGCTGTTGAGCTTGAGGCCCAGCACCCAGCGCAGCAGCGCGCCCGCGGCCGAGCCCACGGAGATGGCGATGATCGCTTTCAGCAACGGGTCGTCCTTCCGGTGGCGGGCGCCATTATCTCCTTGAATGGGCCCATCAGAGGGAATTTTTCATGTCGGGGCCCTGTTTAGTCCTTGCACGCATTCTCGATGTAGACTGCGCACGCTTCAAGACCAACGCCAATATCAACCGCTCGAGAGGAGACGCTCATGAAACGCACGTTCGCGCTGGGCGCCGCGCTGCTGTTCGCCGCCGGCACCGCCATGGCCATGCATTGCCCGAAGGACATGAAGCAGATCGACGAGGCCCTCGCCAAGAACCCGAAGCTGTCCGCCGCGCAGATGTCGGAAGTGAAGAAGCTGCGCGCGCAGGGCGAGGAGGAGCACAAGGCCGGCAAGCACCAGGAGTCGGTGGACTCGCTCGCCAAGGCCAAGAGCATCCTCGGCATCAAGTGACCGCGCGTTGACGCCGCCCGGCGTCGCAGCCCGGTCCTCCCCGCGCAGGCGGGGAGCGAAAAACGCCGCGGTCTTCCGCGGCGTGTTTCATGGGCTGCGATAATCGCGCCCCTGGACCTCTACGTCGTCACCGGCACCACCAAGGGCCTCGGCCGCGCGCTCGCCGCATGCATCGCGGCCGACGCGGCCAATTTCCTCGTCACCATCTCGCGCGCAAACGAAGGCGGCTCCGGGCGCCACGTCGCGATCGCGGCCGACCTCGCCGACGCGGGCGCGGTGGAGGCGGCCTGCGGCAAGCTCGCGCGCGCCATCGCCGGCAAGGCCTTCGAGAAGGCGGTCCTCGTCAACAATGCCGGCATCGTGTCCCCCGTGGGGCCGCTCGACGAGGTCGACGCGGGCGAGCTCGGGCGCAACATCGCCGTGAACGTGACGGCGCCCATGCTCCTGATGCGCGGCTTCCTGCGCGCGACGGATTCCATTTCGCTGCGCCGCATCGTCAACGTCTCCTCCGGCGCCGGGCGCCGCCCGATCTTCGGCTGGAGCGCGTACTGCGCCGCGAAGGCCGCGCTCGACATGGCCTCGCAGGTCGTGGCGCTGGAGGCGCGCACGCGCGGGCGGCGCGTGCACGTCGTGAGCCTCGCCCCGGGTGTCATCGACACGCCGATGCAGGGCATCGTGCGCTCGGCGAGCGCCGAGGCCTTCGTGGACGTGGAGCGCTTCCGCCGGATGAAGGAGGAGGGCGTGCTGCGGCCGCCCGAGGACGTCGCGCGCGACATCCTCGCGCTCGAGGCTTCCGGCAGGCTCGACGACAAGGAGGCGGTCCAGGACCTGCGCGAGCTCTCGGCGTGATCACCGACCCGTGGTTCTACGCCGCGGCGATCCCGGCGGTGCTGCTGGCGGGAATCTCCAAGGGCGGCTTCGGCCACGGCGCCGGGATGTTCGCGACACCGCTGATGGCGCTCACCATTCCCGTGCCGCAGGCGGTCGCGATCCTGCTGCCGATCATCATCGCGATGGACCTCACGGGCGTGTGGGCTTACCGGCACGCGTTCAGCCGCGAGAACCTGCGCCTCATCTTCGTGGGCGGCTTCGTGGGCGTCGCGCTCGGCACGCTCAGCTTCCGCTACTTCGACGAGTCGCTGGTGCGCATCCTCCTGGGCGCCATTTCCATCGGCTTCGTCCTGCAGCGCTACCTGCGCCGCGCCATCGTGCAGCCCGCGCCGCGCTCGGTGCCGAAGGGCCTGTTCTGGTCCACGTGCGCCGGGTTCACGAGCACGATCGCGCACGCGGGCGGCCCGCCGCTGTCGGTGTACCTGCTGCCGCAGCGCATGGACAAGGCGGTGATGGTGGGCACGACCGTGATCTTCTTCGCGGTGATCAACATCGTGAAGGTCGCGCCCTATGCGTGGCTCGGGCTGTTCGATGCCGGCACCCTCTACACCGCGCTCGTGCTGCTGCCGCTCGCGCCGCTGGGCATCTGGCTCGGCATCTTCACGATGCGGCGCCTGTCGCAGGACGCGTTCTATCGCGTCTGCTACGCGCTCCTGCTCGTGGTGGGCGCGAAGATCCTGTGGGACGGCGTGGCGCAGCTCGCCGCGTAGGCCTCAGGCTGGCTGCAGGCCCGGCCGGCCCGGCTCCACGCGGAAGGCAGCCGCCGTCGCGATCGGCGAATCGTCGCGCTTGACCGTCTGCACGGCGCGCAGGCGCGCTTGCAGCCCGCTCTCGCGGATGTCGAGGAGCACGTAGCCGCGGTCGTTGCCGTTGCCGTAGCGGATGTGCCGATTGGCCTCGAGGATGGCCTGCACCGCCTTTGCCGACGGGCCTTCCGAGGTGATCGACGTGCCGCAGAATTCCGTGGCGACGATCGGCGAATCCGCCTCTTCGGGCCGCGCATGCACATCCGCGAAGTAGCTCGCATGGACGTCGCCGCCGAGGATCACGGGATTCATCGGCTTGCGCGCCACGAGGCTCGCGATGAGCCGCTCGCGCGCCGCCGGGTAGCCGTCCCAGCCGTCGGTCCAGTAGCGGCGTCCGCTCTTCCCCGGCACGCCCGCCGGCACGAAGAGCGTCTGCTGCACGACGAGGTTCCATTGCGCGCGCGACTGCGCGAGGCCCTCGTCGAGCCAGGCCTCCTGGTCGCGGCCGAGCAGCGTGAGCTCGCCATCGAGGCGCTGCACGCACTCGGGCCCCACGACATTGGAGCCGCCGCGGTTGGGCTTCGGGCACACCTGGTGCGAGCGGTACTGGCGATCGTCCAGCACGTGGAGCGTGGCGAGCCGCCCCCACTCGTGGCGGCCGAAGATGCGCGCGCTGCCGTCGGGGCGCATCGCCGCGCGCACCGGCATGTGCTCGATGAACGCCCGGTAGGCGGCGGCGCGCCGCTCGAGGAAGTGCGGGTAGAGCCGCTCGGAGCGGTCGTTGGCGTAGTCGTTCTCGACCTCGTGGTCGTCCCAGGTGACGATCCACGCCGCGGCGGCGTGCGATCGCTGCAGGTCGGCATCGGTCTTGTAGCGCGCGTAGCGGTCGCGGTATTCGGCGAGCGTGTAGGGGATCGCGCTGCCGTGCTTGCGCACATGGTCGTGGCCCCAGCTCGATTCGTAGATGTAATCGCCCACGAACGCGACCACATCGACCTCCTCGCGCGCAAGGTGGCGGTGCGCGACGTAGTAGCCCTGCTCGTATTGCTGGCAGGATGCGAGCGCGAGCCTGAGCGAGGCATCGCCATTGCCGGGCGCGGGCGCCGTGCACGTGCGTCCCGCGGCGCTCACCTCGCTTCCCGCCATGAAGCGATAGTGGTACTCGCGCCGCGGCTCGAGCCCTGCGACCTCGACGTGCACGCTGTGGGCCGCCTCGGCCCGCGCGGTCGCCATTCCCTGCGCGGCGATGCGGCGGAAAGCGGCATCGTGGGCGACTTCCCAGCGCACTTCGATGGGCTCGGGGCCGAGGCCGCCGCCTTCGAGCGGGACGGGCGCCAGCCGCGTCCAGATCACCACGCCGTCGGGAAGGGGCGAGCCCGAGGCGACACCCAACGTGAAGGGATACGACGCGAACTTCGGCGTGGTGAGCGCCGCAGCGATGCCGGGGCGCAGCCAGGCCGCCGCGCCGAGCGCCGCGGCCCGCTCAAGGAGCGAGCGGCGCTGCCGGTCCAACTACCGCTGCCGGCGCATCGCGGCCCAGAGCGCCAGGCCGCCGAGGATCACGAACCACACGAGCGCCCATTCGGGGATCGTGAGGCCGAGGAATCGCCAGGTGATCGCCGAGCAGCTGCCCGAGCCGGCGAAGATCTTCGGCAGCGCCTGCGTGAGCGGGAAGGTGTTCAGGAGGAACTCGAGATCCGTGCCGCACGTCTCGCTCGCGGGCGGGAAGTGCTGCAGGTACGAGTGGCGGATCGCGATGCCGCCGCCGACCAGCGCGAAGAGGATGATGAGCCCCGAGTAGATGCGCACGCCCTTCGGCCCCGCCGGGTTGTGGATGGCCGCGATGAGCGCGATCACGCCGATGGCGATGAAGTTGTAGCGCTGCAGGATGCACATCGGGCACGGGTCGAGCCCGAGCTGCTCCTGCATGTAGAACACCGCGTCGGCGAGCAGGCCCGCGCAGGCGAGGAAGATGAACGCGTAGACGATACGGGGCGAGAGTCTCATGGATCGATTTTCCCATATCGTTCGGATTTTCGCGTCGAACGCCCGGAGGCCGCCGATGAAACGACTCGCATTCCTCGCCGCAGCGCTCGCTTGCCTTGCCGCCACCGCCCACGCCGCGGAGATCACGGTGCTGAGCGGCGGTGCGGTGAAGAGCGCCTTCACGGAGGCCGCGAAGGCGTGGGAGCGGAAAACCGGCAACGCGGTGAAGGCGACCTTCGCGCCCGCGGGCGACCTGCGCAGGAAGATCGCCGCCGGCGAGTCGGCCGACGTGCTGATCGTGCCGCGCGAGAACCTGGCGGAATTCGAGAAGGCGGGCGCGCTGGCGCCGGGCGTGCCGCGCGACCTCGCCGGCGTCGCGATGGGCGCGGCGGTGCGCAAGGGCGCGCCGGTGCCCGACATCTCCACGCCCGAGGCGTTGAAGCGCACGCTTCTGCAGGCGAAGTCGCTCACCTACATGGATCCGGCGCGTGGCACGAGCGGGCGGCATTTCGACCAGAGCGTGCTGCCCGCGCTCGGCATTCGCGACGAGGTGCGCGCGAAGACCGTGTTCGGCGAGGGCGGCTTCATCGCGGAGAAGGTGGCGCGCGGCGAGGTCGAGATCGCCTTCCACCAGATCACCGAGATCCTGCCCGTGCCGGGCGTCACCGTGGTGGGCCCGCTGCCCGGGGAGCTGCAGAAGGTGACGGTCTATTCGGGTGCCGTCATGAAAGGGGCGGCGCACCGCGCCGAAGCGCGATCGTTGCTGGACTTCCTCGCGTCACCCGAAGGCCGCAAGGCTTTCCTCGATCGCGGCTTCACC
>DASTGG010000062.1:0-6137 GCA_035719385.1 Usitatibacter sp. | reverse complement strand
GCTCTTGCGGTATTCGGGATATTCCTTCGCCAGATCGAGCATCATCTCGGCGAGGCTGCGCACCGAGTAGTTGTTCTTCGGGTTGCCCACGTTGTAGATCTTCCCGGAGGCGACGCCGTCCCTGTTCTCGATGATCTTCATCAGCGCGGCGATGCCGTCGTCGATGTACGTGAACGCGCGTTTCTGCCGCCCGCCGTCGACGAGCTTGATCGGCTCGCCGCGCACGATGTGGCCGAGGAACTGCGTGATCACGCGCGAGCTCCCTTCCTTCGGCTCGTTGATCGAGTCGAGCCCCGCGCCGATCCAGTTGAAGGGACGGAACAGCGTGTAGTCGAGCTGCTCCTGCATGCCGTAGGCGTGGATCACCCGGTCCATGAGCTGCTTGGAGCACGAGTAGATCCAGCGCTGCTTGTCGATGGGCCCGAGCACGAGCTCGGACGAGTACGGGTCGAATTGCTCGTCGTGGCACATCCCGTACACCTCCGAGGTGGACGGGAAGAGCACGCGCTTGCCGTGCTTCACGCAGCTGCGGATGATCGGCAGGTTCGCCTCGAAGTCGAGCTCGAACACCTTGAGCGGCTCGCGCACGTAAGTCGCGGGCGTGGCGATCGCCACCAGCGGCAGGATCACGTCGCATTTGCGGATGTGGTATTCGATCCACTCGCGGTTGATCGTGATGTCGCCCTCGAAGAAGTGGAAGCGGTCGTTGTCCATGAGGTCGGCGATGCGGTCCGAGCTCATGTCCATGCCGAACACCTCCCAGCCGGTGTCCTTGAGGACGCGTTGGGAAAGGTGGTGGCCGATGAAGCCGTTCACGCCGAGGATGCAGAGTTTCTTCATGGATGCTCTCCGAGGGGGACGGGCGCGGCACCGAAGCGCGCCCGGAATGCGTCAGGTGTGAGCGGGCGGCCGTCGAGCACGCCCTCGAGGATCTGCAGCTCGCCGCCGTCGCCGCAGCGCGCGAGCAGGCGGCCGGCGTCGAGCGCGAGCCGCGGCGCCGCGGGGCGGCCGCCTGCGCGCACGACGCGCGTGCGCAGGACGGCCACGCGCGTGCCGTCCAGCTGCGTGAAGGCGCCGGGATAAGGCGGGGCGACGGCGCGGACGAGGTCGTGGACCTGCCGCGCCGGGCGGGTCCAGTCGATGCGTCCGTCCTCGGGCCGGCGGCCGCCGCAGTAGTTGCCCGCGGCGAGGTCCTGCGGCGTGAGCTTCGCGGTGCCGTCGAGCAGCCGCGGCAGCGCGCGATGCAGCACCATCTCCGCCGCGACGGTGACCTTGCGGAAGACGTCGATGGCGAGATCGTCGGGCAGGATCGGCACCGCCATCTGGTCGACGATGCGCCCGGCATCGGGCTTCTCCACCATCTCGTGCAGCGTGGCGCCGGTCTCGCGCTCGCCACGCAAGATCGCCCAGTTCACCGGTACCCGCCCGCGGTATTTCGGCAGCAGCGAGCCGTGCATGTTGATGGCGCCGCGGCGCGCGGCCGCGAGCATGGCGGCAGGAAGCATGTGCCGGTAGTAGAACGAGAACAGGAAATCCGGCGCCAGTTGCTGCACGCGCTCCAGCACCTCGCCGGGCTCCTGCGGCATGGCCGCCTCGATGCCGTGGTCGCGCGCCAGCCGCTCCACGCTCCCGAACCAGATGTTCTCGCGGGGATCGTCGCGATGCGTCACCACGAGCGCCACGTCCACGCCGCCGGCGAGCAGCACCGAAAGGCAGCGCACTCCCACGTCGTGGTAGGCGAAGACCACCGCGCGCGGGCCCATCACTCCTCGCGCTTCTCGAGGATGGCCTGGATGAGGTAGCGCGGCCGCTCGCGCACC
Organism: Usitatibacter sp.; assembly: GCA_035719385.1. Classification (GTDB taxonomy): domain Bacteria; phylum Pseudomonadota; class Gammaproteobacteria; order Burkholderiales; family Usitatibacteraceae; genus Usitatibacter. Next base: position 4,317 of record DASTGG010000062.1, on the reverse strand, counting down.
TGCTGGTAGATGCGGCCCACGTATTCGCCGATGAGGCCCAGCCCGAACACGATCACGCCCGTGAGGAAGAACTGCAGGATGTCGCGGTCCCAGATGACCCAGAGCGAGTTGCCCGCGCCGGTGATGATGCGCTGCGCGATCACGGCCACGTACACCAGCAGCGACACCACCGAGACCAGGATGCCGAAGAGCGAGAAAAGCTGCAGCGGCAGCAGCGAGAAGCCGGTCACGAGGTCGAAGTTGAGGCGGATCAGCCGGTAGAGCGAGTACTTCGACTCGCCGGCGTGGCGCTCCTCGTGCTCGACCTCCACTTCCGTCGGGTTCATCGCGAAGGAGTACGCGAGCGCCGGGATATACGTGCTCACCTCCCGCGAGACGCGGATCGCCTCGACGATCGCGCGGCTGTAGGCGCGCAGCATGCACCCCTGGTCCGTCATGCGGATGTGCGTGAGCCGCTCGCGCACGCGGTTCATCGCCTTCGACGCCCAGCGGCGCCAGGCCACGTCGCGGCGCTGCAGACGGATGGAGCCCACGTAGTCGTGGCCCTCGTCCATCGCGGCGAGCAGCTTGCCGATCTCCTCGGGCGGGTTCTGCAGGTCGGCGTCGAGCGTGACCACGCGCTCGCCGCGGCAGTGCTCGAACCCCGCCATGATCGCCATGTGCTGGCCGAAGTTGCCGTTGAAGAGGATGACGCGCGTGGCGTCGGGGCGCTTCTGGAACTGCTCGCGCAGCATCGCGGCCGAGCGGTCGCGGCTGCCGTCGTTCACGAAGATGACCTCGTAGCTGCAGCCCAGCGCGTCCAGCGCCGGGTACAGCCGCGCGAAGAGGGCGTTCAGCACCTCCTCCTCGTTGTACACCGGGATGACGACCGAGAGCTGCGGCGCCGTCATGCCGTGGCCTTCGTCCGCAGGGCGCGCTTCATCGCGGCGCACACGCGCTCCACGTCCGTCTGGCGCATCTCCGGGAAGAGCGGCAGCGTGACGGTCTCGCGCGCGATGCGCTCCGACACCGGGAACTGCCCCTCGCGGAAGCCCTTCGCGCGAAAGAAGCTCGTGAGGTGGATCGCCTCGTAGGAGATGCCGATGCCCACCCCCGCCTTCTGCATGGCGTCGATGAACTGCTTGCGCGTGCAGCCGATCGCATCCAGCGGCAGGAGCACCGTGAACATGTTCCAGCTGTGGCCGGGATTGCGCCGCGGCGGCAGGCGCTCCGGCGTGAGCAGGTCGTCGCCCTCGAGGCACGCGAAGTAATGCGCCGCGAGGCGCTCGCGCGCGCGGCACCAGCCGTCGAGGCGGGGAAGCTGCTCCAGCCCCAGGCGCGCGGACACGTCCGAGAAGTTGTACTTGGTCCCGGGCTCGGCCACGTCGCGCGTGCCGTCCTCGAGCCGCACGATGCCGTGGAAGCGCAGCCGCTCGATGGCGGCGGCTTCGGCGGCGTCGTTCACGACCAGGGCGCCGCCCTCGATCGTGGTCATGTTCTTGTTGGGATGGAAGCTGAACGACACGAGGTCGCCCGTGGCGCCCACGGGCTTGCCGCCGGCGCGCGAGCCGATCGCGAGCGCGGCGTCCTCGAGGATGCGCACGCCGTGCTTCTCGCGGAAGCCCGCGAGCGTCGCCGGATCGATGGGCGCGTTGTAGTGCGTGGGCAGCAGCACGCGGGTGCGGGGGCTCACGGCCGCCTCGGCCTGCGCCATGTCGATGTTGCGCGTGGCGAGCTCCACGTCCACGAACACGGTCGTGGCGCCGGCGCGCTCGATGACGTTGCCGGTGCAGAAGAAGCTCTGCGCCGGCGTGATGACCTCGTCGCCGCGGCCCACGCCGAGCATCTCCAGCGCGAGCTGCATGGCGGCCGTGGCCGAGGTCACCGTGCGCACGGGACGGCCGCCCACGTAATCCGAGAGCGCCTTCTCGAAGGCGGCGACGCGCGGGCCGCTGGTGATCCAGCGGCTGCGCAGCGTGTCGGCGACGGCGGCGATCATGGCCTCGTCGATGGTGGGCCGGGCGAAGGGAAGGAAGTCCAAGGTGGCTCCTAGGAGCGCGCGACGAGAAACACGCCCACGACGATGAAGCCGATGCCGACCAGCTTCTGGGCCGTGAGCGATTCGCCGAAGAGCATCCACGCGGCGAGCGCGTTCACGATGTAGCCCACCGAGAGCATCGGGTACGCCACGCTGACGGGCACGCGGGACAGCGCGAGGATCCACACCACCACGCTGACCACGTAGCATGCGAGCCCGCCGATGATCGGCACGCTGGTGGCGAGCTTCGCGCCGATGGGCACGACGTTTTCCCACGCGAAGGCGAACTCGCCCACCCGGTTGGTGCCGGCCTTGAGCAGCAGCTGCGCCGTCGCGTTCAACAGCACGCCCAGCATCAGCAGGGAGAAGGTGAGGGGAGTCACGGCTTGCGCACCAGGATGCGTCGCGGGTCTTCGTGGATGACCTGCATGGGCAAGCCCCCGGCGCGGAACTTTTCGTAGATCTCAGGCTGCATTATAGCGAGCGCCTCGCCGGGCCGTTCCCAGTCGGCGAAGAGCTGCGGCCAGCGCTCGATGTGCGACCCGGGCTCGGCGAGGAAGCCCATCTCGAACTCGTCGCCGTAGTCCACGATCTTCGTCGTGCGGCCGAGGTAGAAGGGCACCGTCTGGTCGTACATCTTCACCTGGTACACGCGCGTGCCGGGCCCGAGATACGGCTTGATCTTCTGCGCGACGTCGTAGCCCGATTGCCGCGGCAGCAGCCGCTCGTAGCCGTCCTCCACGCAGCCCACCATGACGACCACGCCCAGGGCGGCGACGATGAGCCCGGGCCAGCGGCGCTCGCGCCACAGCAGCATGGCGGCCGCGATCGGCGCGGCGAGCAACGCCAGCCCCGCCGCGATGGCGAGCGGGCGCGCCTGCATGTACAGGCCCTGCGTCCAGGCATCGCGCGCGCTGCCCTCGATGAACCAGCCGGCCCACACGGCGACCGCGATGCCCACGGCGGCCGTCGGCACGAGGTAGCGCGCGAGCGTTCGCACCGGCGTATCGACGAGGTAGCGCGCCACCACCAGCGCGAAGGGCGGCAGCGCGGGAAGGATGTAGCTCGGCAGCTTCGAGCCCGAAGCGCTGAAGAACGCGAGGATGAACAGCGCCCAGATGGTCGCGAGCTGCAGCGCGGGTGTCTCCGGCCGCCGGCGCGGATCGCGCCAGGCCGCGCGCACCGCCGCGGGCAGCGCGAGCATCCACGGCAGGAATCCCAGGATCGCGAAGATCGGCAGGAAGTACCACCACGGCTCCGTGCGCCGGTGCACGTGCGTGAGGAAGCGCGCGAAATGCTCGTGGATGAAGAAGAACTCGGGGAATTGCGGATTCACGTACGACACGGCGACGAACCAGGGCGCGGCGATGGCCGTGAAGAGCAGCAGGCCGAATCCCCATTCCATGCGCCGCAGCGCGCCCAGGTCGCGCCTGAGGAGCATGTGGGTGCCGATGACCGCGGCGGGAAAGACGATCGCGACGAGCCCCTTGGACAGCATGGCGAGCGCCATGGCGGTCCAGGCGATGAGCATCCACGCGCGCCGCCCGCGCGGCGTGACCTGCGGGCGCTCGGCGAGCACGAAGGCGCAGAACGTGAGCGTCGTCCACAGCGTGAGCCCCATGTCGAGCGTGACGACGCCGCCCATGATGAGGTAATAAGGGCTCGAGCCCAGCACCAGCATGGCGGCGAGCCCGAGCGGCGGCCCCGCGAGGCGCCAGCCGGTGTATCCCACCAGCAGCACGGTGAGCAGCCCGCACAGGAACGTGTAGAGCCGCGCGGCCGGCTCGTTCACGCCGAACGCGCGGAACGCCGCGGCCGTCGCCCAATACTGCAGCGGCGGCTTCTCGAAGTACTTGATGCCGTTCAGCCGCGGCGTGACCCAGTCGCCGGTCTGCGCCATCTCGCGCGAGATTTCCGAGTAGCGGCCCTCGTCGGGATTGGCGAGCGCGCGCTCCATGTTGTCGATGGCGACGAAGACGGCGATGAGCACGAGCAGCGCCAGGAGCAGGCGCGTGGCGAGCGGGCGCAGCTCAGGCATCGAGGAGCACCACCACGGCGCCGCCGCCGCCGTGCGCTGCGCGCGGCTCCACGAACGCGAGCACGTCGTCGCGCCGCGTGAGCAGCCGCCGGATCCTGCGCTTGAGCACGGGCTCGCGGCCGGGAGAGCGCAATCCCTTGCCGTGGATCACGCGCACGCAACGCAGCCCGCGGCGGCGCGCCGCGGCCACGAACGCCGCGGTCGCGAGCGCCGCCTCGTCCGCGCCCAGGCCGTGCAGGTCGAGCTCGTCCTGGATCTTCCA
>DASTGG010000061.1:0-8768 GCA_035719385.1 Usitatibacter sp. | reverse complement strand
CAGGCCGCACTGCGCCGAGAGATAGGAGGTGCTGCCGGGCCGCGCGTGGTCGCCGTGGGCGTGCGTGATCACCGCGCGGTCGACGGGCAGCCACGGATCGATGTGGAAGCCGCCCGCGGCGCAGTACAGGCCGCGGTCGGTGGGTTCGACGAGCATGGTCATGATCCGGGGAGGCGGCGGGGTGCGTCCCCGGGGTGCGTCCCCGGGTTAGAAGCGCGGCGGGCGCTATGGTTTCGGCGACACCATCATCGCGTTGAAGCGGCGCTGCGCCCGCGGCGTGATGGCGAGGCCCTTGCGGGCGGCGAAATCGAAGATCGGGTAGTACACGGGAATAAGCGGCTCGTCGGCCATCGCCGTGTTGATGGCGCGCTCGAGCTTGTCCTGGCGCTCGCGCTCGTCCAGCGTGGCGAGCGCCTCCGTGAGGAGGCTGTCCACCGCGGGATTGGAATAGCGCGTGCGATTGGCGGTGCCGAAGCCCTTCGCCGCGTCGTAGGTCGCGATGAGCGCGCGCAGGCTGTTCATCGAGTCCTCGGCCCCGTACTCGGCGGCGAAGGCGCTGAACTCCTGCTTCGAGGCGCGCGTGAAGAAGACGGCGCCCGGAAGCACCTCGACCTCGGCCTTGATGCCGATGCGCGTCCACATCTGCGCGATCGCCTGCGCCACCGCGGAATCGTTCGGATAGCGGTCGCCGGTCGCGTGCAGCACGAGGCGGAAGCCATCGCCCCAGCCCGCTTCCTTCAGCAGCGCCTGCGCCTTCTTCACGTCGAACGGATCGGGCTTGAGCGTGCGGCTCGCGGTGGGATATTGCTCGGGCAGGAGCTGGCTCGCGGGCTGGCCGCTGCCCTCCATGATCCGCGCCACGATCGCGTCCCGGTTGAGGGCGAGCGACAGCGCCTTGCGCACGCGCGCGTCCTTGAGCGGGTTCCTGCCGAGCGGCTTGCCGTCCTTCGCGGTCACGAACGGCGACTCGTCCCGGGCCGAATCGAGTGCCACGTAGTGCACGATCGCCGCGGGCCCGCGATAGAGCGCGAAGCGCCCTTCGCGGCGCAGCCGCTCGAGGTCGGCGATCGGCACAGCGTCGATCGCGTCCACCCGCCCCGCGAGAAGCGCCGCCAGCCGCGGCGGGTCCTTGGCGATCACTTTCTCCGTCACGCGCGCCCACTGCGGCTTGCCGCCCCAGTACCGGTCGTTGCGCTCGACGACCAGGTGGTCGCCGTTCACCCATTCGACGAGCTTGTACGGCCCGGTGCCCACCACGGCCTTGCCGGAGTTGAAGTCCGCCGTCGCCGCGCCCTTCGCCGCCTTCGACGAGATGATGAAGATGTTCGCGAGATCCGAGAGCAGCTGCGGGTTCGGCGCCTTCGTGCGGATGACGATGGCGTGGTCGTCCACCTTCTTCACCGACTCGATGCCGCGCGTGAACTGCGCGAAGGAGTTGGGCGAGTTGGGCACGTTGGGCACGCGATCGATCGTGAAGATCACGTCGTCGGCGGTGAAAGGCGTGCCGTCGTGGAAAGCCACCCCGTCACGCAGCCTGAATTCCCAGGTGAGGTCATCGACCACCTTCCACGACGTGGCGAGCGAGGGCACCACGTGCAGCTTGTCGTCGTATTCGACCAGCTTGTCGAAGAAGTACTGCATCGACGAGTTGGTCGGGAAGGCCGCGAAGAAGTGCGGGTCGAGCGTGTTCAGCTCCAGCTTCGTGCCGAGGGTGAGGTTCTGGGCGCCGGCGGCGAAGCCGGCGAGCGTGAGGACGAGGGCGGCGAGAAGGCGGTTCATCGTTTGACCTTAGAATGGGCTCCCCTTCCAATTCTTGCACAACGCCATGGCGGCTCCCCGCATCGCGGTCGGCGGTTTCATGCTCGAGTCCAACGGTCACGCGCCGCCCGCCACGCGCGAGGAGTTCGTCGCGAACTTCGTGGCGAAGGGCGAGGAGCTGGCGCGCGACTGGCAGGGAGGCTACCCGCGCGCGCCGGTCACGCTCACGGGATTCGTCGAGGCGATGAATGCCTCGGGCCCCTGGACGCCGCTTCCGCTCATGTGCGCCATGGTGGGCGCGAGCGGCCCGGTGGAGCACGGTTTCTTCCTCGAGGTCGTCGAGGAGCACGAGAAGCGGCTGCGCGCCGCGATGCCGGTGGACGGCGTGTTCCTGTCGCTGCACGGCGGGGCCATCGGCGCGGGCGAGGACGACCCCGAAGGCGTCATCCTCGAGCGCGTGCGGGCGATCGTGGGGCCGTCGGTGCCGATCCTCGCCACGCTCGACCTGCACGCGAACGTCTCGCGCAGGATGGTGGACAACGCGAGCGTCCTCGTCGCCTATCGCACCAATCCGCACGTGGACATGGCCGAGCGCGGCGCGGAGTGCGCGCGGCTGCTGCGCGAGATGCTGGCGGGCGTGAAGGCGGCGGCGGCGTTCGTGAAGCTGCCCTTCATCCCGCCCTCGGTCGCGCAGAACACGAAGAGCGGCCCGTACGCCGACATCATCGCGTACGGCCAGTCGAAGCGCGATGCGCGCGTCATGAACGTGTCCGTGGTGAGCGGCTTCTCGCTCGGCGACTCGGTCAAGAACGGCATGAGCGTGATCGTCACGACGCGCGGCGATGCGGCGCTCGCGCACGCGCTCGCGCGCGATATCGCGCAGAAGGCCTGGGACGACCGGCAGCGCTACGTTCCGCGCCTCACCTCGCTCGAGGATGCGACGCGCATGGCGGTCGAATGCGGGCGCGACGCCTCGCGGCCGGCGCTGCTCTTCGCGGACGTCGCGGACAACCCCGGCGGCGGCGGCCGCGGCAACACCGTGTGGATCCTCGAATCCTTCCACAAGGCGGGCGTCGAGGGGTGCGTGCTGGGCGTCTTCTTCGACCCCGCGCTCGTCGCGGAAGCGCACGCGAAAGGGCTCGGCGCCCGGTTCCGCGCCCGGTTCAATCGCGACGAGACCCACGCGCTCTCCGGCAAGTTCGAGGCGGACGCGGAGGTGTTGGCGCTGCGCGACAGTCCCATCGTCGGCAAGCGCGGCATCTCGGCGGGGCACTCGATCAACCTCGGGAAGATGGCGCTGCTGCGCGTGGGCGGCATCCGCGTCGTCGTGATCGGCGTGCGCCAGCAGGCCAAGGACACCGAGATGTTCGAGTGCCTGGGGGTGGACCTGTCGAAGGTACGCTCGCTGGTGGTCAAGTCGCGCGGCCATTTCCGCGCCGCTTTCGACCTGCTCTTCCCGGATGAGCGCATCGTCGAGGTCGACGTGCCGGGCCTCACGACGCCGATCCTGGCGCGCGTGCCCTATCGCAACGTGCCGCGCCCCATCTTCCCGCTCGACCCGGACATGACCTGGTCGCCCTGATCCCGGGGACGCACCCCGGCTGGTTCAGGTGCCGGCGAGGGGGTTGTGGGGATCGTCCCAGCTCTTCGGGTCTTCCAGCGGCTCGAGGTGTGTGAGCACCTCGATGTGCGGCAGGCGCGCGCGGATCTCGTTCTCGAGGTGCTCGACCAGATCGTGGCCCTGCTGGATGCTCATCCGGCCGGGCAGCAGCACGTGGACGTCCACGAAGCTCTTCGGGCCCGCCATGCGCGTGCGCAGCGCGTGATAGTCGCCGCCCTGGTGTCGCAGCGTCTCGAGCACCTCGATCACGAGCGCGCGGTCCTGGTCGGGGATCGCGCGGTCCATGAGACCCTGGAACGACCGCGACATGAGGTGCCAGCCCGTCCACACGATCTGCAGCGCGACGGCGAGCGCGACCAGCGCATCGAGCCGCAGCCACCCGGTGAATTGCACGAGCAGCACGCCGATGAAAACGCCCGCGGTGGTCCAGACGTCCGTGAGCAGGTGGCGCGCATCGGCCTCGAGCGTGATCGAGCGGTGCTCGCTCGCCGCGCGCAGCATGACCCAGGCGCAGCCGGCATTGGCGAGCGCGGCCAGCACCGAAAGCGCAAGGCCCAGCGTCACCTGCTCGATGGGCCTGGGTTCGATCAGGCGGGGAATGGCGCTCCACACGATGCCGCCCGCCGCGACGAAGATGAGCGCGCCTTCGATGCCCGACGAGAAGTACTGCGCCTTCTCGTGGCCGAAGTTGTGCTCGCGGTCCGGCTTGGCGGCCGAGTAGGTGAGCACGCCCAGCGCCACGAGCGCCGCGACGATGTTCACCAGCGCTTCAACCGCGTCCGAGAGCAGGCCGACCGAGCCGGTGAGCGCGTACGCCGCGAACTTGAGCACGATCGTCACGATCGACGTGGCGACCGAGAGCCAGGCGTAGAAGGTCGGCGGCCGCACGCGCGCCGGCGCGCTCGATTCGACGGTCATGCCGCGAGCTCCGGGCGGCCCCTGAACTGCTCGAGCGCCTCGGGATTGGCGAGCGCCTCGACGTTCTTCACCGGCTGCCCGTGGACCACCGCGCGCACGGCGAGCTCCACGATCTTGTTGCTCTTGGTGCGCGGGATGTCGCCCACCTGCAGGATCACCGCGGGCACGTGGCGCGGCGTGGTGTTGCGACGGATGGTGTCCCTGATCTTCTTCACCAGCGGCTCGTCCAGCGTGAGGCCCTCGCGCAGGCGCACGAAGAGCACCACGCGCACGTCATTCTGCCACTGCTGCCCGATGACGATGGACTCGACCACCTCGTCGAGCTTCTCCACCTGCCGGTAGATTTCGGCCGTGCCGATGCGCACGCCGCCGGGGTTCAGCACCGCGTCCGAACGCCCGTAGATGATGAGGCCGTCGTGCTTCGTGATCTCGCACCAGTCGCCGTGTCGCCACACGCCCGGGTAGCGCTCGTAGTAGGCGGCGCGATACTTCGAGCCGTCGGGATCGTTCCAGAAGCCCAGCGGCATCGTCGGGAAGGGTGCCGTGCACACGAGCTCGCCCTTCTCGCCGGCGAGCGGGCGCCCCGCGTCGTCGTATACCTCCACCTTCATTCCCAGCATGCGGCACTGCAGCTCCCCGCGCCACACGGGCAGGATCGGGCAGCCGCCGGCGAAGCAGGCGACGAGGTCGGTGCCGCCGCTGATCGAGGACAGGCACAAGTCCTCCTTCACGCTGCGGTACACGTAGTCGAATCCCTCCGGCGCGAGCGGCGAGCCGGTGGACAGGATGGCGCGCAGCGCCGAAAGGTCGTGCGTGCGCGCGGGCTCGAGCTGCGCCTTCGAGATCGCGTCGATGAACTTCGCCGACGTGCCGAGATGCGTCATGCGCTCCTGCTGCGCGAAGTCGAACACGATCGCCCCGCGGCCGACGAAGGGCGACCCGTCGTAGAGCAGCAAGGTGGCGCCGCAGGCGAGGCTCGATACGAGCCAGTTCCACATCATCCAGCCGCAGGTCGTGAAGTAGAAGACGCGGTCGCCGGGCTTCTCGTCGCAGTGGAGCAGGTGTTCCTTCAGGTGCATGAGCAGCACGCCGCCCGCGCCGTGCACGATGCACTTGGGCACGCCGGTCGTGCCGCTCGAATACAGGATGTAGAGCGGGTGGTTGAACGGCAGGCGGCGGTACGCCACCTCCCGCGCCGGGAAGGCGGACACGAAATCGCCGAGGCGCACGGCGCGGGCGATCGCGGAGACGTCCGGCGCTTCCGAGACGTACGGCACGATGACCACGCGCGCGAGCGTGGGCAGCTGCCGCGCGATCTCCGCGATGCGTTCCAGCGTGTCGACGGTCTTGCCGTTGTAGAAATAGCCGTCGCAGGCCACGAGCACCTTGGGCTCCACCTGGCCGAAGCGGTCGAGCACGCCCTGCACGCCGAAGTCCGGCGAGCACGACGTGAACGTGGCGCCGAGGCTGGAAGCGGCCAGCATGGCGATGATGGTCTCCGGCATGTTGGGCATGAACGCCGCCACGCGGTCGCCCTCGCCCACGCCCGCGGCGGCGAGCGCCTGTTGCAGGCGCGAGACGGCATCGCGGAGCTCGCGACGCGTCATCCGGCGGCGCACGCGATCCTCGCCCCAGAACACCAACGCCTCGTCACTGGCGCCGGGAACGTCCCGCAGCAGGTTCTCCGCGTAGTTGAGGCGCGCCTCGGGGAAGAAACGCGCGCCGGGCATCCGGTCGCCATCGACGAGGGCGCGCTCGCCGCGCGTTTCGGCGATCACGCTGCCGAAGTCCCACATAGCGCGCCAGAAATCGTCGATGCGCTCCACCGACCAGCGGTAGAGCTCGGCGTACGTCGCGAGCGACAGGCCGTGGCGCTCGTTCACGAGCCGCATGAAAGCCGCCATGCCCGAGCGCGCGGCGCGCTCGGCGGGCGGCGTCCACAACGGATGTTCCTGCATGGCCCCTTTCCCTTTCAGTCGAGCTTGCCCTCGGCCGCGGCGATGTCGTGCTCATGCGCGACGGCGACGGCGATCGCCGCCTCGACGCCCCTCGCCATGGTCGCGACGGCCATCGAGGGCTGCCCCTTCTTCTCGAGCACCTGCTCCTCGGCATACGGCACGTGGATGAACCCCGCGCGCGCAGGGCTGCCGCTGCCGGCGAGGTAGTGGAGCACGCCGTACATGAGGTGGTTGCAGACGAACGTGCCGGCGGTGTTGGACACCTCGGAAGGCACGCCGGCGGTGCGCATCGCGACGGCCATCGCCTTGATCGGCAGCGTGGAAAAGTAGGCGGCCGGCCCGTTGGCCGCGATCGGCTCGTCGATGGGACTCTCGCCGGCATTGTCTTCGATGCGCGCGTCGTTCACGTTGATCGCGACGCGCTCCACGCAAACGTGCGTGCGGCCGCCCGCCTGCCCGAGGCAGATCACCACCGAAGGCCGGTAGCGCTCGATCGCTTCCGCGACCACTTCGATCGCGCGGCGGAACTCGCACGGGACGCGGCATGTCTCCACGCGCCGGCCGCCGATCACGCGCGGCAGGCGGTTGCAGATCTCCCATGAGGGGTTCACGGATTCGCCGCCGAACGCATCGAACCCCGTCACCAGCACGACGTCTTCGCTGCGCGGCACGGGCCGTTTCGCCGGCACGGGCGCGGACGGCTCGCGCCTCGGCTTCTCACGCGCGGGCGAAGGCTTGGGCGGCAATCCTTCCGGCGGCAACAGCAGCTCGGCCGGCACCGGCGTGTCCGGGCGTGCCCGGCGGCGCGACCTGGGCACTCCGTGCGGCGTGCGGGGCGCGTGCCTGTCTTCCTTCGGCGTCTTGCGGCGGCGTCTCAGCATGGAGTGATATTACCCGGGGTGCGTCCCCGGGGTGCGTCCCCGGGGTGCGTCCCCGGGTCAGCGCGCCGTCCAGCCCCCATCGATCGGGATGGCCGTGCCGGTGATCGACGCTGCGCCCTCGGAAGCGAGGAAGAGCGCCAATGCCGACAGCTCCTCCAGCTTCACGAAGCGTTTCGTCGGCTGGTTGGCGAGGATGATGTCGCGCACGACATTCTCCTTCGGGATGCGATTGACCCTCGCCTGGTCGTCGATCTGGTTCTCGACGATCGGCGTGAGTGTCCAGCCCGGGCATATCGCGTTCGCCGTGATGCCCATCTCGGCCACTTCCAGCGCCACCGTCTTGGTGAGTCCCACCAGCCCGTGCTTCGCGGCGATGTACGCGGCCTTGTAGGGCGAGGCGATGAGGCCGTGGATGGACGAGATGTTGATGATCCGTCCCCACTTCGCCTGCTTCATCGCGGGCAGCGCCGCGCGGGTGGCGTGGAACGCGGACGAGAGGTTGATCGCGATGATCGCGTCCCACTTCTCGACCGGGAACTCGTCCACGGGCGCCACGTGCTGGATCCCGGCATTGTTCACCAGGATGTCCACGCGCCCGAACGTCCGGCAGGCCTCGGCGACCATCGCCGCGATCTCGGGCGGCTTGGTCATGTCGGCCGCGTTGTACGCGACGCGCACGCCGTTCGCGCGCTCGAGGTCGGCGCGCTGCTTCTCGATCGCCTGCCGGTCTCCGAAGCCGTTCAGCATGACGTTCGCGCCCTCGGCCGCGAAGCGTTCGGCGATCGCCTTGCCGATCCCGCTGGTGGAACCGGTGATGAGCGCCGTCTTGCCGGCGAGCTGCTTGTCCATGGTGGTACCTCCCCTTTCTCTACTGACCGACGGCCTCGCCGCCGCGGTCCGCCACCTTCGACGACGGGCGCAGCATGTCGACGTGCGGGATGCCGTCTTCCATGTACGACGCGGACGTGGTGACGAATCCGAGCGACCCGTAGAACTTCTCGAGATGCTGCTGCGCCGCGACGCGGATCGCCTGCCGCGGCCACAGCCGCTCCGCGTGCGCGATCGCCTCGCGCATCAGCACGCGGCCCAGGCCCGTGCCGCGGACCGCGCCCATCGTGACCACGCGGCCGATGGATGGTTCGGCGAATTTCACGCCGGGAGGCACCAGGCGGGCGGTGGCGACCAGCACGTCGGCAGCCCCCTCGGCGCGCATGCCGGGCACATCGACCCCTTCGTCACCCCGGCGCATGCCGGGCACATCGGAACCTTCGTCACCCCGGCGCAGGCCGGGCACATCGGAACCTTCGTCACCCCGGCGCAGGCCGGGGCCCGATTTCATGTATCCGACCAGGTGCCAGCAAGCCGGATCGATGCCGTCGATGTCGAGGAACACGCAGCTTTGCTCGACCACGAACGCCGCCGAGCGCGCCTGGAGCATGTCGTGGATCTCGCGCGGCGTGAGCTCGTCGAACGGCGCGCAACGCCAGGTGATCATCTTTGCTTCGCTGCGCCGCAAGATTGAAATGGGAAGTTAAGCGAAGTGAACGGTGGAAACGAAGGAACGCAATATGTGAATTACGTGCGTGAGTTCGCTTGGCCACGAACCACATGCATCGTTTCTCCGCTTACTTC
>DASTGG010000060.1:0-20579 GCA_035719385.1 Usitatibacter sp. | reverse complement strand
CCCGACGGCCGAATACGAAACGTTCTCCGACCCGGCCGAAGCGCACAAGTACGTCGAGCGCAAGGGCGCGCCCATCGTGGTGAAAGCCGACGGGCTCGCCGCGGGCAAGGGCGTGGTCGTGGCGCAGGACCTGCAGGAAGCGCACGCGGCGATCGACATGATGCTTGCCGGCAACAAGCTCGGGGACGCGGGGCATCGCGTGGTGGTCGAGGAATTCATGGAGGGCGAGGAGGCGAGCTTCATCGTGATGGTGGATGGGCGCAACGTCCTGCCGCTCGCCTCCACCCAGGACCACAAGCGCATCTTCGACGGCGACCGCGGCCCGAACACCGGCGGCATGGGCGCCTACTCGCCGGCGCCCGTCGTGACGCCGGAGATACACCACCGCGTGATGCGCGAGATCATCCATCCCACGGTGAAGGGCATGGCGGCGGAAGGCAATCCGTACACGGGCTTCCTCTACGCCGGGCTCATGATCGACCGCGGCGGCAATCCGCGCGTCGTGGAGTTCAACTGCCGCCTGGGCGACCCGGAAACGCAGCCGATCATGATGCGGCTCAAGAGCGACCTCTTCGCGCTGGTCGAGGCGGCCATCGACGGCACCCTCGACCAGGTCGAGGCCGAATGGGACCGGCGCAGCGCGCTCGGCGTGGTGGTGGCCGCCGCGGGCTATCCGGATGCGCCCCGCAAGGGCGACGCGATCCAGGGGCTGCCCAGGAACGAGGAGGATTTCCACGTGTTCCACGCGGGCACGGCGATGGAGGGCGGCCAGGTCGTCACCAGCGGGGGGCGCGTGCTGTGCGTCACCGCGCTCGGCGACAAGGTGAAGATGGCGGCGGAGCGCGCCTACGAGGTGGTGCAGAAGATCCGCTTCGAGGGCATGCAGTATCGCCGCGACATCGGCCATCGCGCCTTCGCGCGGCGCGGCTGACATGGAATCCGTCCGCGAATACCTGGTGGGCCTGCAGCAGGCCATCGTCTCGCGCTTCGAGGCACTCGACGGCGAGCCGTTCCTGCGCGACGAGTGGAAGCGCCCGGAAGGCGGCGGCGGCATCACGCGCCTGGTCGAGGAGGGCAACCTGCTCGAGCGCGGCGGCGTGGCCTTCTCCCACGTGACCGGAACGAAGCTGCCGCCCTCGGCCACCGCGCACCGCCCGGAAATCGCCGGCCGGCCGTGGGAGGCGATGGGCGTGTCCCTCGTCTTCCACCCGCGCAACCCGTACGTGCCGACCGTGCACATGAACGTGCGCCACTTCAACGCGGGCGACGTGTGGTGGTTCGGCGGCGGCATGGACCTCACGCCCTATTACCCGTTCGAGGACGACTGCGTGTCGTTCCACCGCGCGCAGCGCGATGCGCTCGCGCCCTTCCCGGGGCTGCACGCGCGCTTCAAGAAGGCGTGCGACGACTACTTCTTCCTCAGGCACCGCAACGAGCCGCGCGGCATCGGCGGCACGTTCTTCGACGATTTCAACGAGCTGGGCTTCGAGCGCAGCTTCGAGGTGATGCGCGCCGTGGGCGACGCGTTCCTGCCCGCGTACGTGCCGATCGTGCAGCGCCGCCGCGACGTGCCGTTCGGCGAGCGCGAGCGCGATTTCCAGTCCTATCGCCGCGGCCGCTACGTCGAGTTCAACCTGGTGTGGGACCGCGGGACGCTCTTCGGGCTGCAATCGGGCGGGCGCGCCGAGTCGATCCTCATGTCGCTGCCGCCGGTCGTGAAGTGGCGCTACCAGTGGAAGCCCGAGGCGGGGACGGCCGAATCGCGCGTCTACGAGGTGATCATGCCGCCGCGCGACTGGGCGAACGCGTAGCGATGTACGAGACCCGCCACCAGCGGCTCGCGCCGCTCCCGGTCTTCCGCCGCCGGCTGCTCACCGCGGGCACGGTGGGCCTCGCCCTGATGGCGGGCTCGCTCGCGATCGGCATCGCGGGCTACATGTCGACCGAGCGCCTGTCGTTCATCGACGGCTTCCTCAACGCATCGATGATCCTCTCGGGCATGGGGCCGGTCCACACCCCGGAAACCGTCGCCGGGAAGCTCTTCGCCGGCTGCTACGCCATCTATTGCGGATTCGCGGTGCTCGGCATCGCGGCCATCATGTTCGCGCCCGTGGTGCACCGCATCTTCCACCGGTTCCACATCGAGACCGAGGAGGATGAGGTCAGCCGGGAGCGCCGTCCATCAAAATGAGGCGCCCGTGACTGTTCGCGCGCCGCAGCGCCTTGGGCTTCGCATACTCGGGAGAGTCCCACCAGCGCTTCGCCTGCTCCATCGACGGGAATTCGATGAGCACCCGCCGGTGTTGCGGCCATTCGCCCTCGAGCACCTCGGCATTGCCGCCGCGAACGAGGAACCGCCCGCCGTACTTGGCGATCGTATCGGGTACGTGGCTGGTGTATTCCTTGTATCCGTCGGGGTTGGTGATCTCGATCTCGGCGAGCACGTAGGCGGCCATGGCAGCTCCTTTATCGAACGAACCCAGCCGCGCATCCTAAACGAAATCCCGTGATCGAGACCCGCATCGTCCCCCGCGTGCGAGACCTGGGCGACGGCTTCAGCGTGCGGCGCGCGCTGCCGGACGCGCAGCGCCGCGCGGTCGGCCCGTTCGTCTTCTTCGACCAGATGGGCCCGGTGAAGCTCGCCGGCGGGCAAGGCCTCGACGTGCGCCCGCACCCGCACATCGGGCTCGCCACGGTCACCTACCTCTTCGAGGGCGAGATCCTGCATCGCGACAGCCTCGGCAGCGTGCAGCCGATCCGGCCGGGCGAGGTGAACTGGATGATTGCCGGCCGCGGGATCGTGCATTCCGAGCGCACGCCGCCGCAGCTGCGCGCGGCCGGGCCGGCGCTCTCGGGCGTGCAGACGTGGGTCGCGCTGCCGCGCGAGCAGGAGGAATGCGAGCCGTCGTTCTCGCACCACGGCGAGCTGCCGCTGGTCGAGGAGGGCGGCGTGACGCTGCGCCTCATCCTGGGCGACCTGCTCGGGCTCGCGTCGCCGGTGCCGACGCTTTCGCCCACGGTCTATGCCGACGTCGCGATCCAGGCCACGAGGCGCTTCGCGGTGCCCGCGAAGCACGACGAGCGCGGGCTCTACGTGATCGACGGGCGCATCGTCGTCGCCACGCAATCCTTCGGTCCGGGCGAGATGCTGGTGCTCACGCCGGGCAGCGAGGTGCTGGTCGAGGCGCAGTCGGCCGCGCGCGTGCTGCTTTTCGGCGGCGCCGCGCTCGAGGAGCGGCACGTCTGGTGGAATTTCGTCTCGAGCAGCACAACGCGCATCCAGGAGGCGGCCGAGGACTGGAAAGCCGGGCGTTTTCCGGACGTGCCCGGCGAGACCGAGCGCATCCCGCTGCCCGAGCGGGGACCGCGATTCGTCAGCTACCCGTGACGCCCGCGGCCTCGTAGGCGAGGCGCACGGCCTCGGGCCCGTACTTGCGCTCGAGCTTGCGCACGGTGAAGTGCCCGCGCGCCATGTCCTGGTAGTGGCTGATGAAGACGGTGTTGATGAGCGCGCCGCCGGCCGCGCCGATGATCGGCACCATCTGGGCCGCCGCCTTTTCCGACACGACGATGCCGAAGCGCGAGCCGATGAGCGCGATGAGCCGCACCAGCGCCGGCGCGCTGCCCTTCTGCAGGCCCTTCTGCGCGATATGGCGCGAGGCTTCACTCACGGCCGTTGCAAGAGCCGAGCGGGCCGCGAAATAGCCCGACTCGGCCGCGTTGTCGCTGGCGTCCTTCGTGCTGCCGAGCGCGAACACGGTGAGGCAGGCGAGCTTCGTCTCGACCTGGCGCGGGTCCTCGCCGGCCGCCATGGCGATGTCGGCGATGGAGCGCAGCATGACCGTGGTGGAGACGGGCAGCTCGATGCCGATCGCCGCGATGCCGAAGGCGCCGCCCGCCGCGCCCGACGCGGCCGCCGCGAACTGGTGCAGGCGGTCGCTGTGCTTCGACGCGCGTTTCTCGCCCAGGGACGACACGGCCACCTCCAGCGCCTTCATGAGGGCCGCCTGCGTGGCCTCGTGCACGGTCTGCTGCACGCGGGCCGGCAACAATTTCATGCCTTTCTCGAGCGGGGAGCCCAGGGCCGACGACAGCTTGGCGACGAGTCCCGGATGCTCGAGCGTCCACTTCGCCCCGCGCAGCTCGACCAGGTCTTCTTCGGAGAGGTCCATGCCAGAAGCTTAACCCGGGGTGCGTCCCCGGGTCAGGCGGAGACGGCCTCGGCCTTCGTGGCGCCGACCTGCTCGAGCAGCGAGGGAATGGTCTTGAGCGTGGCGTAACGGCGCAGGGCGGCGGACACGTGGCCGCGCAGCTCGCGCCCGCTCACGGGTTTCGCCATGAAGCGGAAGATCTGCGCGTTGTTGAGGAGCTCGACGGCGAGCTCGGAATCGGGCTGGTCGGTCACGAGGATGGACAGGATCTCGGGCCGCTGCTTCTTCAGCAGCTTGAAGAGCGAGACGAGATGGTCGCGCCCCGCGTCGAGGTCGGCCACGATCGCGGCGATCTCCGCGTTGTCGAGGAGCTTCACCGCCTCCAGCGCCGACGACGCGAGCCGCACCGTCGCGCGCCCGGCGAGCAGGCGCTGCAGGCCGCGGGCGAGTCCCTGCTGCGGATCGATCACGAGGATGGATCCGGCGCTGCGCGGCGATTCGGGCGCCGGCGCCTGCACGTCCGCCAGCTCCGCCGCGATCTTCGCGGCGTCGGACAGCACCTGGCGCAGCTCCTCGTTGTCCCAGGGCTTCTTCACGAAGCGGAAGATCTCGCCCTGGTTGATGGATCCGACCAGCGCGGCGAGGTCCGTATAGCCGGTGAGCAGGATGCGCACGGCCTGCGGCGCCTGTTCCTTCACGCGGCGCAGCAGCTCCACGCCCGTCATGCCGGGCATGCGCTGGTCGCTCACGACCACCTGGATGCCGTGGCGCTTCACGAGCGCGAGCGCCTCTTGCGGCGCATCGGTGATCAGCACGTTGTATTCGTGGCGGAAGAGCGCGCGCAGGCCGGCGAGGATGCGTTCCTCGTCGTCGACGAACAGCACGCGCACTCGCCGATCCGGGCCCTTTGCCGTGGCAGCAACCGTCCGGCCGACGGCCTTCGCCTTGTGCACGAGCTCCGCCGCCGCTTGCGAGGAGGTGATCGGCTGCATCGGCGCGTCCGCGGGCGGCGTGGGCTTCGGCTGCGCAGCGACCCGCGTGGGCTTCGGCTCGACGAGGGCGGATTGCGGTGGCGGGGCCACCGATGCCACGCGAGGTGCGGGCGCTGCGACCGGCGGCGGCGTCTCAAGCGGGGCGGCGGGCCACGCCGTGGCTGCCGTGGCGGCGAGCGAATCCCCGAGCGCTTCCTCGAGGCCGCTGCGCAGCGCATCGGCGAACTCCGTCGCGGTGGCGAAGCGGTCGCCCGGATCCTTCGACAACGCACGCTGGATCACCCAGTCGAGCTGCCAGCTCACCCGCCCCATGTACGAGGAAGGATCCGCGGGCCGCTCCTGCAAGAGGCGATGGACGATCTCCTCGCGCGTGCCGGTGAAGGGCAGCTTGCCGGTCACCAGCTCGTACACGATGACGGCCATTTGGTAGAGGTCGGTGCGCGCGGTGATCTCGCCCAGGCCCAGGTGCTCCGGCGCGCAGTAGTGCGGCAGCGCCTGCTCATCCTTCACGAGGCCCCACACGCCGAGGTCGGTGATCACGACGCGCGCCTGCGCATCGAGGAACAGGTTCGCCGGCCGCAGGTCGCCGTGCACGATGCCCTTGCCGTGGGCGGCTGCGAGCGCATCGAGCACCTGGCGCGCGATGTCCCAGGCGCGCCGCATGTCCGGCGCCGCGCCCTTCTGCAGCTCGGCGAGCGGCTTGCCCGCGGCCAGCTCGCTCACGACGCACACCGCCTGGCCCGCCTCGACGACCTCGTGGAAGGCCGCGATGGCGGGATGGCGCAGGCGGGCGAGCGCCGCAGCGCCGTGCTGTATGCGCACGAGGGCCCCCGGCTGCACGTGCGCGCGGCTCAGGAACTTGAGCGCCACTTCTCGCCGCGTGCCGGGATCCATGCCGCGGCACACGGTGGCATCGGGACCCTTCGCGATGACCGCGTGGATCTCGTACCTGCCGATGCGCTGCGGGCCGTTCATGCAACGCCCTGCAGCGCGAGCGCCGCGGACGACTCTTCGGGCGGGCGCACCGGCAGCGTCACGGTGAACGTGCTGCCCACGCCGAATTCCGAGCGCACGTCGATGCGGCCGCCGTGCTGCGCGACGATCTTGTAGGCGATCGAGAGTCCCAGGCCCGTTCCCTTGCCGACGTCCTTCGTCGTGAAGAACGGATCGAAGATGCGCGGCAACGCGGCGGCGGCGATGCCGCGCCCGTTGTCCTTCACCTCGATCGCGATCGCATCGCGGCCCTCGCGCCGCGTCGACAGGCAGATGCGTCCCTGCGCCTTGTCCATCGCCTGCGCGGCGTTCGTGAGCAGGTTCAGCAGCACCTGGTTCACCTGCGAAGGCGACCCGGTGATCGCCGGCAGCTCGCCCAGGTGCGTCTCGACTTCGATGTCGCGCAGCGCCGGCCGGGCGATGAGCAGCGTCGTGCGCACGCCCTCGTTCACGTCGAAGCTGGCGACCTTGCTGCGGTCCAGGCGCGCGAAGTTGCGCAGGTTCGTGACCAGGTCCGACATCTGGCCGATGCCGTGCAGCCCGTCGCCGGTGAGCTCCATGAGCTCGCCCATGACGTCGTGGCGCGTGAGGTCGCCCAGCCGCGCCGAAAGCGCCTCCATCGATTCGCCGAGCGCCTGCGCGCTGGGCGCGTCGCCGCGCATCGTCTCGAGCAGGCGCTGCGCCTGGTCCAGCGTGCCCTTCAGCTCCGGGATGCGCTCGCGCACGCTGGAGAGGCTGTTCTTCACGTAGGCGAGCGGCGTGTTCACCTCGTGCGCCACGCCGGCCACGAGCTGGCCGAGCGAGGACATCTTCTCGCTCTGCACGAGCTGCGCCTCGGACTCCTTGAGCTGCTGCAGCGCGTTGCTGAGGTCGCGCGTGCGCGCCTCCACGCGGTTCTCGAGCTCGCGGTTCGCGTGCTGCAGCGCCTTGCGCGCGGACAGCAGCCGCGCGAGCAGGTAGAGGATGCCCACGAGCAGCGCGCCGGCATAGGTGGCGAGGTAGACGCGCCAGCGTTCCTTCTCGTCGAGGTCGTGCTGCACGGCCTCGTCCATGTGCCGCGCAAGCACCTGCACGCGGGAACCGATGGTGATGAGCGAGAAGCGGCGCCAGGCGTTCGCCTCCGACTCGCGCGCCGACAGGAATTCCTCGCCGGCGGCGTTCGCGCGCAGCGCGGCATTCCGCAGGACGGGATGCGCGGCCGATGCGGCGGCGGTGAGGCTCGCGAGCGACGGCTCCAGCAGGCGCGCCATCTCGGCGTGCGCTTCGATGTCGGTCACGTTGAGCGCGGCGCGCATGCGCTCGACATGCGCGAGCACGATCGCCGCGCGCGGCGCGATGGCCGGTTCCCTCGTGCGCGCCGAGGTCGCGTCCGCGGCCAGCATGGCGAGCCGCTCGCGCAGCGCATCGAGCGTCTGCAGCGAGCGCAGGTGGCGCTGCTGCAGCGTCTGGTAGGCCGCGCGCTTCTCTTCCATGCCCGCCTGCAGCGAGGGCAGGTCGCGCGCGAGCGCGTCGCTCGCGACGCCATGCTCCATCTCGTTGAAGATGCGCGCCACGATGGGCCGCCGGTCGGGCAGCGCCGGCACGACGGTCGTGAGCGTGTTGGACAGGCGGATCGCGTCCGCGTCCCAGCGCTGGTTCACCTGGTCGAGCTCGCGCAGCCGCGTGAGCGCCTGTGCGTCGCTCCTGTGCTCCGAGGCGCTGCTCTTCACGAAGAGGAACGCGAGGATGGCCAGCAGCAGGCATGCCGCCGCCGCAAGCAGGCCCGTTCTCGTCTTACGGCTCATCGTCATGTCGTTTATTTCCGGCCCCGAAAAGGATCGGGCCGAAGAGGCAATCCGGTCAGGAGCGATTGTCAGCTTCGCGCGAGTGGGCGTCTGTGATGCCCATCACTCGTGAATTTCAAATGTAGTGGCCCGGATAAATGGGGTCAGACTCCATTTTCGTGAGGCATGGCGGCAATCGTCGCCAGCACGAAAATGGAGTCTGACCCCATTTGTCCGGCGCCTCTATTCGCCGAGATACGCCTCGCGCACGCGCGGGTCGTCGAGCAGGGATTTCGCCTCGCCGGAGAAGGAGACGAGGCCGCCCTCGAGCACGTAGCCGCGGTGGCTCACCTCGAGCGCGAGGCGCGCGTTCTGCTCGACCAGCAGCAGCGTCACGCCTTCAGATGAAATGGTCCGCACCACCTCGAAGATGCGCTCGACCATGAGCGGCGCGAGGCCCATGCTCGGCTCGTCGAGCAGGAGCAGGCGCGGGCGGCTCATCAAGGCGCGGGCGATGGCGAGCATCTGCTGCTCGCCGCCGGAGAGCGTGCCGGCGATCTGCGAGCGCCGCTCCTTGAGCCGCGGAAAGAGCGTGAACGCCCGCTCGGCATCGGCGGCGATCGCGCCGCGGTCCTTGCGCGCGAACGCGCCCATCGTGAGATTCTCGTCCACGGTGAGCTGCGCGAAGACGCCGCGCCCCTCGGGCACGAGCGCGATGCCGCCCTTCGCGATCTCGTGCACGCGCCGCGTGGAGATGTCGCCGCCATCGTAGAGGACGCGTCCCCCGGAGCGGCGCACGAGGCCGGTGATCGCGCGCAGCGTGGTGGTCTTGCCGGCGCCGTTCGCGCCGATGAGGCAGACCAGCTCGCCCGGGGCCACCTCCACGTCGATGCCCTTCACGGCGCGGATGCCGCCGTAGGACACCTCGAGGCGCTCGAGCCTGAGCAGGCTCATGGCGCGTGGTCCGCCGCGGTCGTGCCGAGGTAGGCCTCGATCACGCGCGGATCGCGCCGGATGTCCTTGGGCAGCCCCTCGGCGATCTTGCGCCCGTAGTCGAGCACGAGCACGCGGTCGCACAGCCCCATGACGAGCCGCACGTCGTGCTCGATGAGCAGCAGGGTGATGCCGTCGCCGCGGATGGCTTCGAGCAGGCCGCGCAGCTCCACCTTTTCCGTCGCATTCATGCCAGCGGCGGGCTCGTCGAGCGCGAGCAGCCGCGGATCCGTGGCGAGCGCGCGCGCGATCTCGAGGCGCCGCTGGTCGCCATAGGACAGGTGCCGCGCGAGCTCGTTGCCGCGATGGGCGATGCCCACGTAGTCCAGCAGCTCGCGCGCGCGCCGCTCGATGCCCGCTTCCTCCTCGCGCGTGGCACGGTTGCGCAGGATCGCGCCCACGACGTTGGCGCGCGTGCGCACGTGGCGCCCGATCATCACGTTCTCCAGCGCCGAGAGGTTCGCGAACAGGCGGATGTTCTGGAAGGTGCGTGCGATGCCGAGGGCGGCGATGCGATCCGGCGTCACGTTGCGCAGCACGTTTCCCTGGAAGCGGAAGGTCCCCGTGTCCTGGCGATAGAGGCCCGTGAGCACGTTGAAGAGCGTGGTCTTGCCGGCGCCGTTGGGCCCGATGAGCCCGTAGATCTCGCCCTGCCGGATGGCGAATGAAACGTCGGACAGCGCGACCAGGCCGCCGAAGCGCTTGGTGACGCCTTCGACCTCGAGCAGCGCCTCAGCGGGCATTGTCGCGGACGGTGAGCTCGCGCTTGCGCACGGCCGAAGGGAAAAGCCCCGCGGGGCGGAAGAGCATCATCGCCACCATCGCGACGCCGAAGAGCAGCATGCGGATGACTTCCGGGTCGATGAGCGAGCGCCCGAAGAGCCAGCGCTGCACCGGCTCGACCGAGTAGCGCAGCAGCTCCGGCACGAAGGAGAGCAGCAGCGCGCCGAGCACGACGCCCCAGATGTTGCCCATGCCCCCCAGCACGACCATGGAGAGCACCATCACGCTCTCGGTGAGGATGAAGCTCTCGGGGCTGATGAAGCCCTGGATCGCCGAGAAGATGCCGCCGGCGATGCCGCCGAACGAGGCGCCCATGGCGAAGGCGAGCAGCTTCATGTGGATCGTGTTGATGCCCATCGCGCGGGCGGCGGTCTCGTCCTCGCGGATCGCCTCCCACGCGCGGCCGATGCGCGAATCCTGCAGGCGCAGGTTCACGACGATGACGATCGCCAGCACGACGACGAGGAAGTAGTAGTACTTGATCGTCCCCGAGATGGCGAGCTCGCCCACCCGCGTGGTGTTGGCGAAGTCCATGCCGAGGATCCTGATCGGGTCGATCGTCGTGATGCCCTTGGGGCCGTTGGTGAGGTTGAACGGCTCCGACAGGTTGTTGAGGAAGATGCGGATGATCTCGCCGAAGCCCAGCGTGACGATGGCGAGGTAGTCGCCGCGCAGCTTGAGCGTCGGCGTGCCGAGCAGCACGCCGAAGCAGCACGCGATGGCCGCGCCGATCGGCAGGATCACCCAGAAGGGCAGGTGCAGGTTGAAGTGCGGCGAGGCGAGCAGCGCGTACGTGTAGGCGCCGACGGCGTAGAAGGCGATGTAGCCGAGGTCGAGCAGGCCCGCGAAGCCCACGACGATGTTGAGCCCGAGCGACAGCAGCACGAACAGGATCGCGAGGTTGGTGATGCGCACCCACGCGGTTCCCACCGTGGCGAGCGCGAAGGGCAGCGCGGCGAGCGCCACGACGATGAGCGCCACGCCGACCCACTTTGCCGCCGGGTGCTTGCGCAGAAGATCGGGAATCACGCGCGGTCTCCAAGGCGCTCGCCGAGCAGCCCCTGCGGCCGGAAGACCAGCACGAGGATCAGCACGATGAACGCGTACACGTCCTTGTAGTTGCTGCCGAACAGGCTCGCGTCCGGCGTCGCGCTGCACACGTCCTGGAAGCCCGGCAGGAAATCGTTCAGCACGCACACGTTCGTCCAGTCGCCGACGTATCCGGCGCCCAGGGCCTCGATGAGCCCCATCAATATCCCGCCCAGCACCGCGCCGCCGAGGTTGCCGATGCCGCCGAGCACCGCCGCGGAGAACGCCTTCAGGCCGAGGAGGAACCCCAT
The DNA here is from genome assembly GCA_035719385.1 of Usitatibacter sp. Lineage (GTDB taxonomy): Bacteria > Pseudomonadota > Gammaproteobacteria > Burkholderiales > Usitatibacteraceae > Usitatibacter. Next base: position 9,564 of record DASTGG010000060.1, on the reverse strand, counting down.
CTGGTAGTGCGCGATGCCGTAGTACGTGCCGACCATGACGCCGGCGACGGCGCCCAGCGCCGCGCCGATCACGAAGGTGAACGAGATGACCCCGTTGATATCCACGCCCATGAGGCCCGCCATCTGCGGATTCTGCGAGGTGGCGCGCATCGCGATGCCGATGCGGGTCTTGTAGACGAGGAGCAGCAGCGCCGCCATCATCACGATCGAGGTGACGATGATCGCGACCTGGATGTTCGAGATCGCCGCCGCCGAGGCGTCCGAGCCGAGATGGAAGAGCTTGAGCTCGATGATCTGCGGGAAGGCGATGATGTTGCGGCTCCAGACGAGCAGCGCGAGGTGCTGCAGGATGATCGACACGCCGATGGCGGTGATGAGGGGTGCCAGCCGCGGGGCGTTGCGCAGCGGCCGGTAGGCCACCCGCTCCACCACGTATCCCACCGCCATGCACACCGGGACCGCGGCGAGGATGCCGATGCCCACGATCACCAGCGGCGGCATGCCGGAGCCCGCGAGCGCCACGATCACGGAGAAGGCGACCATGCAGCCGATCATCACCACCTCGCCGTGGGCGAAGTTGATGAGCTGGATGATGCCGTAGACCATGGTGTAGCCCAGCGCCACCACCGCGTAGACACAACCCAGCGTGAGGCCGTTGACGATCTGCTGCAGGAAGGTGTCCATCGCGCGATTCTAGCGAAGCCCGGGCCGGACCGTGGCGCGGCGCCCGCCCTCAAAAAAAACGGCACCCGGAGGTGCCGTCGATTCCAGCGGGGCGACCGCTGCGTGTTTCTTCTTCTATCTTCTTTCGGTTCTTATTTTTTCGTTTCGGCGGGTTTGGCTTCTCCCTGTTTTGCGTGTTCCTTCGGCGCTTCCGGCGGCGTGGCCGCGCTGGGCGGCGCGGGCGGCGTGGCGCCGGGCGCCTGCGGGTTGAACGGCGTGGTCTGCCCGCCCTTGACGATGGCCACGGGCTTCACCTTGCCGCCTTCGAGCTTGAAGATGGTCATCTCGGCGTCCTTGCGGTCGCCCTTCTGGTCGAACTCGACCTTGCCGCTCGCGCCGTTGAACGAGACGTTGAAGATCTCCGGCGTGAACTTGGCGGGATCGACCGAATCGGCCTTCTTCATCGCCTCGAACACGGCCAGCGTCGCGTCGTAGAACAGCGGCGCGTATTGCTTGATCTCGCCGTACTTCTTCGTGAACGCCTCGACGAAGTCCTTGCTCGCCGCCTCGCGCGGCAGCCCGGCCTGCGAGCACACCATGCCTTCGGCCGCCTGGCCGGCGAGCTTGCCCATCTCGTCGGTGCACGCGCCGTCGCCGAACGCGAACACGGCCTTGATCCCGAGCTCGCGCGCCTGCTTGAGCATCGGGCCGCCGGTCGCATCCATGCCGCCGTGGAACACCACGTCCGGATTCTTCGCCTTGATCTTGGTGAGGATCGCCTTGAAGTCGGTTTCCTTGTCGGTGGTGCGCTCGCGCCCGACCACGTTCACCTTCGCGCCCTTGAGCGTCTTCTCGACCTCGTTGGCGAGGCCCTCGCCGTACGCCGTCTTGTCGTCGACGATGGCGACCTTCTTGGCCTTCAGCTCGTGCGCGATGTACGAGGCGATCGCGGGGCCCTGCTGGTCGTCGCGGCCGACGGTACGGAACACGGTCTTGAGCCCGCGCTCGGTGAGCGTCGGGTTCGTCGCCGAGCCCGAGAGCATCGGGATGCCGGCCTTGTTGTAGATCTCGGATGCCGGGATCGAGACGCCCGAGTTCAGGTGGCCGATGACCGCCGCGACCTTCGCGTCCACGAGCTTCTGCGCGACCGTCGTGCCGGTCTTCGGATCGGCCTGGTCGTCCTCGCTCATCATCTCGAAGGTGACGGGCTTGCCGCCGATCGTCATCTTCTTCTCGTTCGCCTGGTCCACGGCGAGGTGAACGCCGTTCTCGTCGTCCTTGCCGAGGTGCGCGATGGAGCCGGTGAGCGGGCCCGCGTGCGCGATCTTCACCGTGATGCCCGCGGGGGCCGCAGGAGCCGCAGTGGGAGCCGTGGTCTCCGCTTTCTTGGGTTCTTCTTTCTTGCCGCACGCGGCGAGCGCGAGCGCCATCGCGACGGCGAGGCCGAGGTGGGAGCGATTCATTTGCACTCTCCTGGGGTAGGGGGCAACTCGAAAGTCGTCGATTATGGGGAGTGCGTAGAGGGAGTGTCAAACGACGCGCAATGAAAAGGCCGGCACATGGCCGGCCTTTTCACGCGTCGCCCCGGCCGCCCGGGGCAGCCGGGCGGGGCCCGATCGGCCCTATTCGGCGTTCCCGCGGGCTGCGCGGGGACGACTACCGCGGGGTCACTTGAGGCTCAGGATCCACTTCACGAGGGACTTGATGTCCGCATCGCTCACCGAGCTGTTCGGCGGCATCGGCACCTGCCCCCACGTGCCCACGCCGCCCTTCTTGACCTTCTCCTCGAGCTTCGCCTCGGCCTTGGCATCGCCCTTGTACTTGGCGGCGACGTCCTTGTAGGCGGGACCGACGAGCTTCTTGTCGACCGCGTGGCAGGCGAGGCAGCCGTTCTTCTGCGCCAGCGCTTCCTGCGCGGCGGCGGGGAGGGCCGCGGCGGCGAGGCCGAGGGCGGCGAGCAGGGGGACCATCTTCTTCATCACAGACTCCTTGACGCTGTTGATTGCGGGATTGAGGTACGGGTGCTTTCGGGAGCCGGCATTGTGGGCAAATCGAGGGATTCGCGCAATTGCGCCGGCGATTCGAACGGGGGCAGGCATGTAACGCCTTCGCACAACCAGGCGTTGACACGGTCGCCCGAGGGCTTCGCGAGCACCGGCGGAATCGGCTGCGCGCCGGTGCCTACGAAAAGCGTGGTGGTGGTGGGCAGGTAGGCGGCGTCGAGCAGCGCGTGCCAGGCGCCCCACGCGTCGCGCGCGCCGCGCACGATGAGCGTTCGGGGCGGCGCGAGCAGCTCCTCGAGCGCCATGAGGAGCGACCCGTAGGCCGAGGGCTGCCTCTGCATCTGCGGCAGGAAGAGCGCCACGGCGCCTGCCGCCGCATCCGAATACCGCGTCTCGCCCGTGAGGAACGCGAGCCGGTTCAGCGCCCAGGCGGCCACGCCGTTGCCCGAAGGGGTGGCGTTGTCGGGCCCGGGTTTCGGGCGATGGATCAGCGTTTCATGCTCGTGCGCGGTGAAGAAGAAGCCGCCGCCGTCGCGGTCGAGGAAGCGCTCCATGAGCGCGTCGCCCAGCTCCCCGGCCCACGCGAGGTCTTCGGGCCGGAAATCGGCCTGCATCGTCTCGATCAGCGCCGCGAGCAGGAACGCGTGGTCGTCGAGATACGCGTCGAGGTGCGCGCGGCCGTCCTTGTACGTCGCGAGCAGCCGGCCGTCCTTCCACAACGTGCGCCGCATGAAATCGAGCGCGCGGCGCGCCGAGGCGAGCCAGTCGCCGCGGCCGAGCACGCGGGCGGCGCGCGCCATGCCGCCGATCATGAGCGCGTTCCAGGAGGCGAGGACCTTGTCGTCGCGGCCGGGCCGCACGCGGCGCTCGCGCGCCTCGAGGAGCTTCGCGCGCGCGGAATCGAGCAGCAGCTGCATCGCGCCCTCGTTGAGCTGCATCGAGCGCTCGACCTCGTTCGTGGGGCGCGCGACCACGAGGTGCCAATGGCGGCCCTCGAAGTTGGGCGGCTGGTCGAGGCCGAAGACCACGGAAGCGACCTCGTATTCCTCGGGCGAGAGGATCCGGCGCACCTCGTCCGCGGTCCACACGTAGAACTTGCCTTCCTCGCCCTCGGAATCGGCGTCGAGCGACGAGTAGTAGCCGCCTTCGGGCGACTGCATCTCGCGCATCACCCACGCGGCCGTCTCGGCGCACACGCGCTCGAAGAGCGGCTCGCGCGTCGCGGCGAACGCATCGGCGTAGAGCCGCAGCAGCCAGCCGTTGTCGTAGAGCATCTTCTCGAAGTGCGGGATCGCCCACCGCTCGTCGACGCTGTAGCGCGCGAAGCCGCCGCCGACCTGGTCGTAGATGCCGCCGCGCGCCATCGCGCGCAAGGTGAACGTCGCCATCTCGAGCGCGCGCGCGTCCTTGCGCGCCGCGTGCCGGCGCATCAGCTGCTCGATGGAATCGGGATGGGGAAACTTCGGCGCCCCGCTGAAGCCGCCGTGGTCGCGGTCGAAAGCGGCTTCCAGCTCGGCGGCCGCTTCGTCGAGGAGCGCGGCCGAGATCTCCGAGGGATGGGCGCCCGTGCGCGGCACGGTGCGCGAGAGCGCCGCCACGAGCTGCTCGCCCTGCTCGCGGATGTCGTCGGGATGCTCGTCGTAGAACTGGCGCACGCGCTGCAGGAGGTCCGGGAAGGCCGGCATGCCGTACCGTGCGGTGCTCGGGAAATAGGTGCCGCCGAAGAACGGGCGCTGCTCCGGCGTGAGGAACATCGTGAGGGGCCAGCCGCCGTTGCGCTGCGTGAGCATCAGCTGCGCCACCTGGTAGATCTGGTCGATGTCGGGACGCTCCTCGCGGTCCACCTTGATGTTCACGAACAGGTCGTTCATGACCTTCGCGATGCGCGGGTCCTCGAACGACTCGTGCGCCATCACGTGGCACCAGTGACAGGCCGAATAGCCCACGGAGAGCAGGATCGGCTTGCCGCTGCGCTTCGCTTCCGCGAGCGCCTCCTCGCCCCACGGGTACCAGTCCACGGGGTTGTCCGCGTGCTGCCGCAGGTAGGGGCTGGTTTCGTGGGCGAGGCGATTGGGCATGCGTGCGCCGTGGTGGGTGACGCGATGGGAAGAACGGACCATGGCCCGCGCGCCGCGAGCTCAAGGGTACGACAGGGCCGCCCTAGGCGCGTTCAGCCAGCACCGGGAAGCGCACCAGCCCGAGGATCAGCGAGCAGCCGGCCAGGATGATCGCACACCCGGCGACGCGCCCCGGCGTGAGCGGCTCGCCGAGGAAGAGCACGCCCCAGAGCATTCCGAATACCGGCACGAGCAGCGTCGTCGTGATCGCCTTCACCGGTCCCACGTCGTGGATCAGGCGGTAGTAGAAGATGAACGCGACGGTCGTCGAGACGATCGCGAGCCCGATCACGGCGAGCCATGCCGCGGCGGGAATGGCGGCCAGGTCGCGATCGAGCGGCGTGAAGGGCAGCAGCGCGGCCCCGGCGAGGAGCAGCGTCGCGGCCGACGTGCTCATGGGCACCGCTTCCTTGAGGTACACCTTCGTGAAGACGATGGTGTAGCCGTACACGATCGTGGCGACCGCCATCATGGCCGCCCCCGCGAGCTCCGCGCGGCTCACCGGCGCCGGCGTCCAGCCCACCAGCACGGCGGTGCCCAGCAGGCATAGCGCGATGCCGGCCGCCTTGGCGGGCGTGATGGGGTCGCGGATCCAGATCGCCGCGAAGACCGAGGCCCAGAGCGGCGCGAGCGCGTTGAGGATGGCGCCCGTGGAGGCGTCGATCGACTTGAGCGCCTGCGCGATCAGCACGAACGGCACCGCGAGCCCCACGGCTCCCACGAAGAGGTACGCGCGCCAATGCCGGCGCCAGCCGATGCGCCCGCCCGTGCCGTAGACGAACGCGGCAAGCGCGATGCCGGCGATGAAGACGCGCACCTCGATCATCAGCACGGCGCCGAAGTGCGGCACCGCGTAGCGCATGAAGAGATACGAGCCGCCCCACATCGCGGCCAGCGAGACCAGCCGCGCGAGGTCCGCGGGCCTCAAGCCAGCGCGGGCTGCAATGCCCCCTCCAGCTCGAGCAGCGCGAGCTTGCGCTCGAGCCCGCCGGCATAGCCGGTGAGCGATCCGCCGGAGCCCACGACGCGATGGCACGGCACGATGATGGACAGCGGATTGCGGCCCGTCGCCGCCCCTGCCGCTCGCACCGCGTGCGGTGCGGCGATGCGCTCGGCGAGCCGCGAATAGGTGAGCGTCGCCCCGAAGGGGATGCGCGCGATTTCGTCCCATACGCGCACCTGGAACGGCGTGCCGCGCGGCGCGAGCGGGAGCTCGAAAGCGCGCCGCGAGCCGGCGAGGTATTCGTCGAGCTGCCGTCGGCACGCCACGAGCGGCGCGGCATCCGCATCGAGCTTCCACGCGGGGGAAATCTGCGGCGCATGGCGGCCGCCTTCGAAATGGATGCCCGTGAGGCCGTCGCCTTCCAGCGTGGCGTAGACGGCGCCCAGGCGCGTCGTGAATGTTGCGTAACGGATCATGGTTTCGCGCTCCAGAGTTGGATCAGTGCGTACGCCCGCCACGGACGCCATTGCTCGGCCATGCGCAGCGCGGCGGCGGGACTCTTCAAGCCCATCGATTTCATGGCGGCGACGTCGGGATGGGGGAATGCATCGGGCCAACCGAGCGCCCGCATGGCGATGTACTGCGCGGTCCACGGGCCGATGCCGGGCAGCGCGCTCAGGGCGGCGATCGTGTCATCGACGGGGGCGGTGCGTTCCAGCGACAGGCGTCCCGCCGCGATCTCGCTTGCGACGGCGACGATCGCCCGCGCGCGCGAGGCGATGATGCCGCAGGCGGCGACGTCATCCGGCGCGATGCCGGCGACGCGCGCAGGCGTGGGGAACAGCCACTGCAATTCGCCGCCGCCCTCGAGCGCCTCGCCGAGGCGCTCGACGAAGCGGCGCGCGATCACGGTGCCGGCCCGGACCGTCACCTGCTGCCCGAGGATGGCGCGCACGGCGATCTCGAAGCCGTCCACGCAGCCCGGCACGCGCAGCCCCGGGTTCGCGGCGAGCGGGCCCAGCGTCGCGCGCACCTCCTCGGGATGGCATGAGAGGTCGAACAGGTGCTTCACGCGCCCGAGCACTGCGGGCAACACGCCCGCGAGCGATTCGGAGACCACGACGCGCGCGGCCGCGCGCCTGGGCATCGGGCTCACCGAGACGATGCCCGCGTGCACGCGCCCATGGCGCTCGATGCGCAGGCTCCTGCGGTATTCGCGGCCCTGCACCGCCTCGAGGCCCTCGATCGCGCGCCGCGCGAGGAAGTCCAGCATGGCGTCCCAGTCGTACGGCGGCCGGTACGCGAGCTCGAAACGGAAGCCGCGCCGCGCATCGCGCTCCGGGGCGTGCTGCCGCAGCTGCATCGGCGTCATGCGATAGCGGGTGCGAAACAGGTGGTTGAAGCGGCGCAGGCTCGAGAACCCGCTCGCGAGCGCGACCTCGATCACCGGCATCCGCGTGTCCGTGAGCAGCCGCTTGCCGAGCAGCAGGCGCTGCGTCTGCGCATATTCGACCGGCGCCACGCCGAATTCCTGCTGGAAGACGCGCCGCAGGTGGCGGTCGGTGACGCCGAGCATGGCCGCGAGCTCCGGCAGCCCCGCGTCCGCGAGGGATCCCTCGTCGATCAGGTCCGCCGCCGCTTGCGCGAGGCGACGCTGCGCATCGACCGCGGCGTGTCCCGGCGCCATCTCCGGGCGGCAGCGCAGGCAGGGGCGGAAGCCCTGCGATTCGGCCGCCGCGGCGCTCGCGAAGAAACGGCAATTCTCGCGGTGCGGCGTGCGCGCCGAGCACACGGGGCGGCAATAGATGCGCGTGGTCTCCACTCCCACGAAGAACCGTCCGTCGAAGCGGGCATCGTGGGTGCGCAGGGCACGGTAGCACTGGTCGGCGTCGAGCAACATGACGCCATTATGGGCGCGGGGCGCCTCAGCCGCTCGCCGTTTTCGGACGTGGAATTCGCAACGCGAGCCACAGCACCGCCACGCCGGCGGTGGCGATGAGCGGCAGCGCCACGTAGTTCAGCGTGTTCCAGCCCGCCGCATTCACCAGCACGCCGGAGGAAAACGCCGAGATCGCCTGCGCGCTGAAGATCGTCATCTCGTTCGCGCCCTGCGCCTTCGCGCGCTCCGACGGCCGGTACGCCTGCGTGAGCAGCGTCGTGCCGCCGATATAGGTGAAGTTCCAGCCGATCCCGAGCGTCACGAGCGCCGCCCAGAAGTGCGCGATCAGCTGCCCCGACAGCGCGATCGCCACGCACGCGAAGAGCAGCACCACGCCCGCCATCATGATGCGCAGCACGCCGAAGCGCTTGATGAGCGAGCCGGTCACGAACGACGGCGCGAACATCGCGACCACGTGCGAGGCGATGACGGTGGCCGACGCCGAGTACGGGTGGCCGCAGAAGCCCATGGCGAGCGGCGTCGCGGTCATGAGGAGATTCATCGTCGCGTAGCCCAGCGCCGCGGTGGCTACCGCCACGATGAACACCGGCTGCGAGGCGATCTCCCTGAGCGGCCGCGCCGGGCCGTGGGCGGAATCGTCCTTCGGGCGGGGAATGGCGAGGCGCGAGATGATCGCCATGGCGACCAGGCAATAGAGGAAGAGCGACGCATACGAGGCGAGGTAGGGCGTGGATGCCAGCTCGCGCGTGTGCTTGCTGATCTCCGGGCCGACGATGCCGCCGACCAGCCCGCCCGCGAGCACGAACGAGATCGCCTTCGCCCTGAAGTCGGGCGTCGCGGCATCGGCCGCGGCGAAGCGGTAGTACTGCCCGAACGCGTTGTACACGCCGAGCAGCAGCGTCCCGGCGCACAGCAGCGCGAGGCTGCCCGCGGCCATCGCGAGCGTCGCCAGCACCGAACCGGCGAGGCCGAAGAGGCCGCCCGTGAGGAAGCCGTTGCGGCGGCCCACGCGCCGCATCCAGAACGACGCCGGCACCGTCGCGATCGCCGCGCCCACGACGTAGGTCGATGCGGGCAGCGTGGCGAACACCTTGTTCTCCGCGAGCCGGTACCCCGCCAGCGCCCCGATGCTGATGAGCGTCACGGCGTTGGTGAGCAGGAGGGCTTGACAGCAGGCGAGCAGGAAGACGTTGCGTCGTGACAGTTCCATGGCGGTAGTTTGATGTAGGAGGGTACTGACAGCCAAGCGGCACATCGCCTTTCATACTGGCCAATTGCGTCCTCGATGCGGTGTTCATGCTCGAAACCTTCCGCAAGGCGCTGCCGTTCCGCGAGGCGCCGGAATTCCTCGCAGGCGGCGGTGAAATGGGCGAGCGCATGCGCGACCTTCAATGGTCGCGCACCCCACTGGGATCCCCCGACGAATGGCCCGAGACGCTGCGGCATGCGGTGCGCCTCGTGCTTGCGTCGCGGCAGCCCATGTCGCTGTGGTGGGGCGATGCGCTGGTCCACCTGTACAACGATGCCTGCCGCCCCATCCTCGGGGCGAGCCATCCGTCCGCGCTGGGCCTCGAGGCGCGCGTCGTGTGGGGCGACCTCTGGCACGACCTCGGGCCCCGTGCCGATGCCGCGATGCGACGCCACGAAGGCTCCTCGTCCGCGCCGCTGCCCTTCATCGTGGAGCGGCAGGGACGCGCTTTCGAGACGCACTACGTGATGGCATGCAACGCGATTCGCGGCGAGCACGGCGGCTTCGGCGGCGTGCTCTGGACGTTTGCGGACGCCACTGAAGCCGTATTGCGCGCGCGCGAGATGGCCTGCGTCGCCACGCTTGCCGGCGCGTTCGCGGGCGCATCCGACCTGCGTGAAGTCTGCCGGCGGGCCTGCGAAGCCATCGGGAGCGATGCCAGCGATATTCCGTTCGCCGGTGCTTACGTC
>DASTGG010000059.1:0-5965 GCA_035719385.1 Usitatibacter sp. | reverse complement strand
CGGGGCGCACCCATTCGGATACGGGCGCGTTGCATGTCCCGCTATTCGTATCCCAGCTGACGACGCTGGGAATGACCAGGTTGCCCGAGGTGCCCGCCAGGCACGGCACCGTGATCGTGCCGAGATTCAGGTCGAAGCTTTGGCCTTGCGTGCCGGCCTCGATGTCGCCGCAGGCATTGCTGTCCAGGTCGCCGAACGGGGACGGCGACAGCGGCAGGCCATGCACCTGGCAGTTCGCGCTTCCGCCCGAGGCGGCCGGTACGTTCGGCGCCTTTGCGTCCCTCGCGAGAAACACCCCGACGTTGTAACGCTGCGATGCATTGATGTGCAGGGTCGCGGTGAGGTCGAGGGTGACGTTATCGCCCGATACGCAGCTCGTGACGGCGTTGTTGACCCTTACGCTGGCAATCTCGATGTCGTTCGCCGTGCAGTTGAGCGTGCTCGAATACCCGCGATCGGCGGCGCACGTGCTCGACGACCACTGCGCGAGCGTGAGCGGCGCGAACGACACGCCGGCGGCAAGCGCCGCGATGCTGGCGATCAACCGGAAGACTGCAGAAGGGGCGGACATTTGGCGGGCTCCGAAAGATGAAGGGTTTTTGTTCCTTCTTTCGTCGCGTCGCGGCGACACGCCGCGCGTCACGATTCTCGTCATCGTCTTCCGTGGATCGCCGCCTGCATTGTGGATCGTCAAGACGCGATCCGTTCGCGCGGGATTGCCCATTGCGCCCGGGACAGTTGTCATGGGGCGCGTCACCCCGCGGGGCTTCGCGCGCGGGACGAATGCGGTAGGATGGAAGCGCATTCCATCGGGATCGCAGGCTCCCGGTGTCCCAAGACGGTGTCCCGTCCAAGCGCTGCAATGGCCGCAACACGACCGGAGGAACCATGGACACCGCAAACGCGCAACAACCCCCCTATTTCCAGGAAAGCTTCGATACGGTCGCGCGTCCCGCGCTGCCCGCCGGCTGGATCTGCGGCGTGACGGGCAAGGGATCGCCCCGCTGGAGCGTCGAGAGCGACGCGACGGCGCCGAGCCCGCCCAACGTGCTGCGCCAATCGGGCAGCGGCACTTTCCCGTGGTGCGTGAAGCGCGACGCCGCGCTGGAGAACGGCTTCGTCGAGGTGAAGATGAAGCCGGTCGCCGGCCGCGAGGACCAGGCGGGCGGCGTCGTGTGGCGCTGGAAGGATGGCGACCATTACTACGTCGCGCGCGCCAACGCGCTCGAGAACAACGTCTCGCTCTACTACACCGAGGGCGGGGCGCGGCGCACGATCCGCTACGTCGATGCGCCGGTGGCGCGCGACGCGTGGCACACGCTGCGCGTCGAGTTCTCCGCGCGGCACATCCGCGTGATCTTCGACGGGCAGTTGCGCATCGAGCTCGACGATGCGCACATCGCCGGGCCCGGCGCCGTGGGCGTGTGGACGAAGGCCGACAGCGTCACGCTGTTCGACGACTTCCACTACGGGGCCGCGCCATGAGCGGCGCGCACGCGAACCGGCTTCTCGCGGCCCGCGCGCTGCGCGCTTTCGGCGACGGCTACGTGAGCCTGCTGCTGCCGCTCTACCTGCTGCGCCTCGGGTATGCGCCCCTCGAAGTCGGCGTACTCGCGACGGCCACGCTGGTCGGCTCCGGCGTGCTCACGCTCGGCGTGGGATTGCACGCGCACCGCTTCCACTATCGCAGCCTGTTGCTGGCCGCGACGGCGCTGCTCGCCGCGACGGGCCTCGCGTTCGCCGGCGTGACCGCGTTCTGGCCGCTGCTGCTGGTGGCGTTCGTCGGCACGCTCAACCCGTCGAGCGGCGACGTGAGCGTGTTCCTGCCGCTGGAGCACGCCGTGCTCGCGCGCGTGGTGGGCGATCGCGAGCGCACGCAGGTGTTCGCGCGCTACAGCCTCGCGGGCGCGCTGGGCGCGGCGGTGGGCGCGCTCGCGGCGAGCGTGCCGCCGTGGCTCTCGGCCGCCTTCGGGTTGTCGGAGGTCGGGGCGATCCAGGCCATGTTCGTGCTGTACGCGGCCGCGGCGCTGCCCATGGCGCTCGTGTACCGGCAGCTTCCGCGCGCGCTCGGCGGCACGGCGCAACGCGCGCCCGCGCCGCTCACGCAATCGCGCGCGCGCGTGTACACGCTGGCCGCGCTCTTCAGCGTGGACGCCTTCGGGGGCGGATTCGTCGTGCAGTCGCTGCTCGCCCTGTGGCTCTACCAGCGCCACGGTTTGTCGCCGGCGCAGGCGGGCGCCGTCTTCTTCTGGACCGGCGCCCTCAGCGCGCTCTCCTACCTGGTGGCGGTGCGCATCGCGAAGCGCATCGGGCTCGTCAACACGATGGTCTTCACGCACATCCCCTCGAGCCTGTGCCTCATCGCGATGCCGTTCGTGGACAGCCTGGGCGCGGTGCTCGCGCTGCTCCTCGTGCGCAGCGCGCTTTCCCAGATGGACGTGCCCACGCGCAGCTCCTACGTGATGGCGATCGTGCTGCCCGAGGAGAGGCCCGCCGCCGCGAGCATCACGGCGGTGCCGCGAAGCCTCGCCTCGGCCGCGAGCCCGCTCATCGCCGGCTACATGCTGGGGCTGTCGCCGTTCGGCTGGCCGCTGGTCGCGGCGGGCGCGCTCAAGATCGCCTACGACCTGATGCTGCTCGCGATGTTCGGCAAGGTGCGCCCTCCCGAGGAGCAGCCGCAGGCGACCGCGGACGCGAGCGCGCCCGCGGTCGCCTCGCAACGCTAGACGCTGGCGATCGGGCCTTGCGACTGCGCCGGGGGCCGGCATGGTCCATCCTGCGCATGCCCGAAAGAAACGGGGGCTCCATCCGGACCGTCCAATGGGGGTATCGAACGATCAGGAGAATTCCATGCGCACCCCCGCAAGCATCGCCGGGCACCCGATCCACCCGATGCTGGTTCCGATCGCCATCGGCGGCTTCATCCTGTCCTTCATCTTCGACATCGTGTGCATCGCGACCGGCAGCACGGATCCGTGGGCGACGGTCGCCTTCTACACCATGATCGGCGGCATCGTCGGCGCCCTCGCGGCGGCGATCTTCGGCTTCGTGGACCTCGTGTCGCTGCCGGAGGGCCGCGCGCGCCACGTGGGCTACGCGCACATGGGGTTGAACCTCACGATCGTGGCGCTCTTCCTGTGGAGCGCCTGGCTGCGGCACGAAGAGGTCAGCGGCAACCTGCCCTTCGCGCTCTCGCTCATCGGCATCCTGCTGCTGACGGTGTCGGGCTGGCTCGGCGGCAAGCTCGTCTACGAGATGGGCGTCGGGGTTTCCGGCGAGGAAGTGGCGCGGGGAACGACGCGTCCCACGCGCCGGCACCTCGAAGCCTGACGACGGGCGGGTGGCCGCCGCCTACTGCCCGTGGCGGGCGTAGAAGTCGGCTACCTCCTCGATCTCCCGCGGCGACATGGAGCGCGCCATGTTGCGCATCTGCGCATGGCTGTCGTTCGTCCGCTTGCCGGCGGCGAAGGCCTGCAGCTGCGCCACGAGGTAGTCCTTCGGCATGCCCTCCAGCCACGGCGCGCCCAGCTTGCGGTCGATGCCGCCGTGGCACGACGCGCACGGCGCCACGTTGCGCAGCGGATCGCCCACGCGCACCAGCGCGGGCACCGTGGACATGTCCGTGACCGGCACGTTCCTCGGCTTCGGCAGGTAGGAAAAGTACGCCGCCAGGTCGCGCACGTCGTTCTCGGTGAGCTTCGAGGCGAGCGCCTGCATGAGCGCATGGGCGCGATCGCCGCGCTGGTAGTCCACGAGCTGCTTCATGATCACGTCCGGATACTGCCCCGCGAGGTTCGGCGCGTTGGACTGGCTCAGCCCCTGGGCGCCGTGGCACATCGTGCATTGCAGGGCCAGCGTGGCGCCGCGGCCGATGGCCGCCTCGCTGCCGCCCTGCGCCATCCCGGGCTCGAGCACGACGCTCGTGGACCGCACCGGGCGCGCGGCCGCAACGCCGCCGCCCCACTCCCGCGGCACGCCCGCCGCGCGGCAGATCGCGTCCCACAGTCCCTTCGCGCGGAAGTCGGCGTGCGCATAGGGCAGCCACACGAAACCGATCAGGGCCGCCACGACCGTGAGGACCGCGAGCGCCGCGATGCTCCACCATGCCGCGCGCATCAGCGCACCCCCATCCGGACCGCCGGCACGGAGCCTTCGCGCGACAGCGCGAGCTGGGCGATCGGGAATCCGTAGTTCACGACGGTGAGCGCGATCATCATGCCGACCCACAGCGCGAAGCCGTTCAGCACGGCCGGGATGCGCCCCGGCGGGTGCGCCGGGACGCTGAAAGCGAACGGCGCCGGCTCGAAGCGCCCCCGACGGGCGGCGGCGAGGATGTAGACGAACAGGAATGCCGAGGCGACCAGGATCGCCCCGCCGACGGTGGAGACCGAGACCGTCCACGCCTGCGGCTGCAGCGCCGGGTTGGCGTAATCGAAATACGCCATGCGCCGCGGCATGCCGAGGATGCCGACGAGGTGCCACGGCAGGCTGAGCACCATCATGCCCACGAACCACAGCCAGAGCTGGATGCGCACGAGGTGCGCGGGCAGTGGCGGGCAGCGCGTGAGCTGCGGCCAGAGCGCGTAGGCGATCATGAAATACATGATCACGATGGCGCCGGCGAAGATCAGGTGGAAGTGCCCCGTGACCCATTGCGTGTTGTGGATGCTCTCGTTCAGCTGGTAGCTCATGTTGATGAGCCCGCCCGCGCCGCCGAAGCCCAGCATCACGAACGAGAACGCCACCGCCAGCATCATCGGCTCGCGCCACGGCAGCGCGCCGATCCACCCGAAGAGCCCGCGCCCGCCGCGCAGGCGCCCGGCGATCTCCACCGACGCGACGATCGTGAACACCGTGAGCAGCGTCGGCACCGAGACCATCGCGGTCATCATCGCGTGCACGAACTTGAAGCCCGCGCCCACCTGCGGATCGGCGAAGAGGTGGTGGATGCCGATCGGCATGGAGAAGACGAGGAAGAGGACGAACGCGACCCGCCCCATCGTGTCGCTGTAGAGGCGAGCGCCGATCGCCGGCGGCACGAGCGTGTAGAAGGCGATGTACGCCGGCATGAGCCAGAAGTACACGACCGCGTGCAGGGTCCAGGAGAAGAAGACGCGCGCCAGACCGGCATTTATGGTCGACGTGAGACCGGTCGCGGCGGGCAGGATCAACACCAGCACCTCGATCGCCGCTCCCAGCGAGGTCCACGCCCACAGGTACGCTCCCGTCACGTTTCCGAACATTGCGAGCGGCACGGTCGCACCGGGGTTGTCGCGCCGCCACGCCCTGAGATTCACCGACATGAGCGCGACCCAGATCCACGAGCCGACCACCACCAGCACGACGCCGACGTAATAGAACGGACTCGCAATAAGAGGCGGATAGAAGGTGTACAGAACGGAAGCGCCGCCGCTCGCCATCGTTACCGCGGCGAGCACGGTGCCGAGCACCACGAGGACAAATCCTGCCCATGCCCAGCGAAGGCCGATCAGTGGGCGTTTGAGGGCAAGCTCCGTAACGGCATAGCCGAATCCCATCGCCACGAGCGTCGGCATCACATAGGCCATGACCGTGCCGTGCGCAGTTACCGAGCGGTAGTAATGCTCGGGGTTGTTGACCCAGCCATGCAAGGAACTGCGGATGTACATCTGCCATTCGCCGAGGAGGATGGCCCCGAGGAACGCGATGAACGCGACCCAGAGATGCGCCAGCACGAGCCGCTTAGCGTGGAACACAGTTCAACCTCTCGACACCGCGCGCTTTCGCGAGGAACTCCTGGGCTGGGAGCACCTGGACCCGCGCCCACATGCCTTCATGTCCCACGCCACAATATTCGTGGCACGGCATGAGGTGCTCGCCCGAAGCGTGGAATGTTGTGGTGAAAGTCGCGACGAAGCCCGGCACCAGCATCGTATTGGCGTTCGTCGTGCCCACGACGAAACCATGGATCGCATCGGTGCTCGTG
>DASTGG010000058.1:0-5727 GCA_035719385.1 Usitatibacter sp. | reverse complement strand
CGCGAGGTGATCGAGGAGGAGCTCGAGGCCGCCTTCCAGGGCAAGAAGACCGCGAAGGAGGCGCTCGACGAGGCGGTGCGCCGCGGCAACGAGATCCTGCGCCGCTTCCAGGCCTCGGCGCGCCAGTGACCGCCGGCACCTGACGAATCCAGGGGCGGCCGCTCGGCCGCCCTTGCTTTGCCGCCCGCCGCCCCGCCGCATCCATGGAAAAGCGCGTCGTCTTCAAGTCGCCGTGGCTCCCGTACGCGCTGGTCGCGCCGCAGATCGCGATCACGGTCGTGTTCTTCTTCTGGCCGGCCGTGCAGGCGATGTACTACTCGTTCCAGATGCAGGACGCGTTCGGCCTGTCGACCCAGTTCGTGTGGTTCGACAACTTCAAGGTGCTGATGAACGACGAGCATTACCTGGCGTCGTTCCGCGTCACGGCCGTCTTCAGCGTGCTCGTGGCCGCCTCGGGCATCGGCATCTCGCTGCTGCTCGCGACCATGGCCGACCACGTCGTGCGCGGCGCGCTCGCGTACAAGACGCTGCTTATCTGGCCCTACGCGGTGGCGCCGGCGATCGCCGGCGTGCTGTGGCAGTTCCTGCTCGCCCCCTCGATCGGCATCGTCACCTATTTCCTGCGCAAGGCCGGCATCGACTGGAACTGGATCATCAACGACCGCCAGGCCATGCTGCTCGTGGTGGTGGCGGCGACGTGGAAGCAGATCAGCTACAACTTCCTCTTCTTCCTCGCGGGCCTGCAATCGATCCCGAAGTCGCTCGTCGAGGCCGCGGCGATCGACGGCGCCGGCCCGTTTCGCCGGTTCTGGACCGTGGTCTTCCCGCTGCTTTCCCCGACCACGTTCTTCCTGCTCGTGGTGAACATCGTCTACGCGTTCTTCGATACCTTCGGCGTGATCGACGCGACCACGCAGGGCGGGCCGGGCGATGCGACCAAGATCCTCGTCTACAAGGTGTACTACGACGGCGTGCGCGCCGCCGACCTCGGCGGCTCCTCGGCGCAGTCGGTCATCCTCATGTTCATCGTGATCTCGCTCACCGTGGTGCAGTTCCGGTTCATCGAGCGCAAGGTGCAGTACTGATGGCCCACGTCCCGACCGGCATGGTGGAGAACCGCCCCGTGGGCGACGTGGTCGCGCACGCGATCCTCCTCCTCGGCGTGGCCGTGGTCGCCTTTCCGCTGTGGTTCACGTTCGTCGCCTCCACGCTCACCTTCGACCAGATCGTGAACGTGCCCATGCCGCTCACGCCGGGCAGCCACCTGTGGGACAACTACCGCCAGGCGCTCGTGAGCGGCTCGGAGCGCGGCTCCTCGGCGCCGGTCTCGACGATGCTGTTCAACAGCTTCGTGGTCGCCATCTCGATCGCCGTGGGCAAGATCATCATCTCCATCCTCTCGGCGTTCGCCATCGTCTATTTCCGCTTTCCGCTGCGCAATTTCTTCTTCTGGATGATCTTCGTGACGCTGATGCTGCCGGTGGAGGTGCGCATCATCCCCACGTTCAAGGTGGCCTCGGACCTGCACATCCTCGATTCGTACATGGGGCTCACGCTGCCCCTCATCGCCTCGGCCACGGCGACGTTCCTCTTCCGCCAGTTCTTCATGACCATCCCCGACGAGCTCGTCGAGGCCGCGCGCATCGACGGCGCGGGCCCGATGCGCTTCTTCTGGGACGTGGTCGTGCCGCTCTCGAAGACGCACATCGCCGCGCTCTTCGTGATCCTCTTCATCTACGGCTGGAACCAGTACCTCTGGCCGCTGCTCATCACCGGCAAGGAATCGATGTACACGGTCGTCATCGGCATCAAGCGGATGATCTCGGGCGGCGACGCCTACAACGAGTGGAACGTGATCATGGCCACGGCGATGCTCGCCCTCATGCCGCCGGCGCTCGTGGTGGTGCTCATGCAGAAATGGTTCGTGAAGGGCCTCGTGGAGACGGAGAAGTAGATGGCCGCCATCAGCCTGCAGGGAGTCACCAAGAGCTTCGGCAAGAACGAGGTCATCCACCGCACCGACATCGAGATCGCCGACGGCGAGTTCGTCGTGATCGTCGGCCCCTCGGGGTGCGGGAAGTCGACGGTGCTGCGGATGATCGCGGGCCTCGAGACCGCCACCGAGGGCGAGATCCGCATCGCCGGCCAGCGCGTGAACGAGGTGGAGCCCAAGGACCGCAACATCGCCATGGTGTTCCAGAACTACGCGCTCTACCCGCACATGACGGTGTACGACAACATGGCCTACGGCCTGAAGATCCGCAAGCTGGACAAGGCGGACATCGAGGCGCGCGTGCAGCGCGCGGCGAAGATCCTCGAGCTCGGGCCCTACCTGCAGCGCAAGCCGCGCGAGCTGTCCGGCGGCCAGCGCCAGCGCGTGGCGATGGGACGCGCCATCGTGCGCGAGCCCGCGGCGTTCCTCTTCGACGAGCCGCTCTCCAACCTCGATGCGAAGCTGCGCGTGCAGATGCGCCTGGAGATCCAGAAGCTGCACCACAACCTGCGCACGACGAGCGTGTACGTGACGCACGACCAGGTGGAGGCGATGACGCTCGCCGACCGCATGATCGTCATCAATGCCGGCGCGGTCGAGCAGGTGGGCGCGCCCATCGAGGTCTACGACGATCCGGCCACCCAGTTCGTCGCCGGCTTCATCGGCTCGCCGTCGATGAACTTCCTCCCCGGCGAAAGGCGCGACGACGGCGTCGACGTGAGCGCCGGCGTGCGCGTGCCGCTGCCCCCCGCGCTGCGCGCCAGCGCGCCGCAATCGCTCGTGGCCGGCATCCGCCCCGAGCACTTCCAGCTCGGCCGGCAGGACGGCATCGCGTTCCCGCTCAAGGTGGAGACGATCGAGGCGCTCGGCGCCGACTCGCTCGTGCACGCCCTCTTCGACGGCACGGCGCTGGTGGCGCGCATCGACGGGCACGTGACGCCCGCTCCCGGCGAGACGCTGCGCTTCGGCGTGAACCCCGACAAGGTGTACTTCTTCGATCGCGCGAGCGGCAAGCGCATTCGCCCCGCCGCCTGAGTTCCATGGCTCCCGACACGCGCCGCCTCGAGGAGCTGGGCCTCAATTCCTCGACGCCTCCCGGCCAGCTCCTCTACGACGGGTGGCTGCTGCGCATGCTGCCGGGCAAGGCGAAACGCGCGCGCTGCGTGAACGCGATGTACGCCTCGACGCTGCCGCTCGACACCAAGATCGCGCATTGCGAGCGGCTCTATCGCGCGACCGGCGTGCCGATGATCTTCCGCGTCACGCCCTTCTCGCAGCCGCCGGAGCTGGACGCCGATCTCGAGCGGCGCGGCTTCTTCCGCTTCGAGACGACCGCCGTCGAAGATGCCGGGATCAATCCCACCCACTTCACGGCCGCGACGGGGCGCGTGCTCGACCTGTCTTCCTGGATCGACGCCGTGGGCAACCTTCGCGATTCGCCGCCCGAGCATCGCACGGCACATCGCGCACGGCTCGAGGGATCGCCGCTCGCCCTGCGCGCCGTGGCGGTCGAGGAGGACGGCCAGATCGTCGCCACCGGCCTCACCATCGTGGAGGACGATTGCGCGGGCGTCTTCGACATCGTGACGCGCGAGGACTCGCGCCGCCGCGGGCATGCGCGCTCGGTCGTGGCCACGCTGCTGCAGACGGCGTGGGACCTGGGGGCGCGTCATGCGTACCTGCAGGTGAACGCGCAGAACGAAGGCGCCCGCCAGCTCTACCGGCAGTTCGGTTTCCAGGAGCGCTACCAGTACTGGTATCGCGGCCGGCCGGGAGAGCAGCGTTGACCGACGCCGGGATCCTGCGGCTCGCACGCAAGCTGGGGCGCCTGTGCAAGGCGCGCGGGATCATGGTCGCCACGGCCGAGTCGTGCACCGGCGGCGGCGTGGCCGAGGCGATCACGGCCATCGCGGGCAGCTCGGAGTGGTTCGACCGCGGCTTCGTCACCTATTCGAACGCGGCGAAGCAGGACCTGCTCGGAGTTTCCATCGCCACGCTGCGCAAGTATGGCGCGGTGAGCGAGGAGGTGGCGCGCGAGATGGCGGCCGGCGCGCTCGCGGCGAGCCGCGCGCAGTCGAGCGTGGCGGTCACCGGCATCGCCGGCCCCGGCGGTGGCTCGGTCGAGAAGCCCGTCGGCACGGTGTGGTTCGCGTGGGCCTCGGGCGACGGCGTCATCCACAGCGAGCGCCATCGCTTCAAGGGCGGGCGCGCGGCGGTGCGCGGGCGGTCGGTGCAGGTCGCGCTGGAGGGGCTGATCGAGCAGGTGGGGTAGGGCATTGACACCAGAACGATCGTTCTGTAGTTTACCGAACAATCGTTCTGTCATCGAAAGCCGCCCCGTGGCGTTGAATTCCCAGAAGCGCGAGCTCGACCCGGTCTATCTCGAGAAGCTCCAGGACTACTACGCCGAGCACAAGGTCATTCCCTCGTACTCCGTGCTGGCGACGCTGTGGGGCATTTCGGCCAAGTCCTGGGTCGCGGAGTGCGTGAGGCGCTTCGAGGAGGCCGGCTTCCTCGACTGGACACCGGACAAGCAGCTCAAGCCCGGGAAGCGCTTCTTCGAGCGTCGCGTGGCCGATTCGCCGGTCCAGGCGGGGCTGCCCAACCCGGCGATCTCGGACGGCTACGACTTCGTCTCCTCGATCGACGAGATGGTCGTCCGCGTCCCGTCGAAGACCACGCTGGTGCGCGTGAAGGGCGATTCGATGGTCGAAGCGGGCATCCTCGAGGGCGACTACCTCGTGGTCGAGAAGCAGCCCCACGCGAACGTGGGCGAGATCGTGGTCGCGATCGTGGACAACGAGTTCACCGTGAAGTACCTGGAGCGGGAGAAGGGCGCGTTCGTGCTCAAGCCGGCGAACAAGGCCTACCCCGTGATCCGGCCCCGCGGGCGCCTGGAAATCTTCGGCGTGATGGCCGGGCTGGTGCGGCGTACCCGCTAGCTCATTCCATGAGCCTGAGATCGACTAACCTGCATACGTCTACAACAACCAATTGATGGGATAATTCCAATGCTCAAAGTCATCTCCAGCAGCGCCGCCGAGACCACCCCCAAGATGGACGAGAACAAGGCCAAGGCCCTCCAGGCCGCCCTTTCCCAGATCGAGAAGCAGTTCGGCAAGGGCTCGATCATGAAGATGGGCGCGCAGGACGTGGACCGCGCCATCGAGGTGGTCTCCACCGGCTCCCTCGGCCTCGACATGGCCCTCGGCGTGGGCGGGCTTCCGCGCGGGCGCATCGTCGAGATCTACGGCCCGGAATCCTCGGGCAAGACCACGCTTACCCTGCAGGTCATCGCCAACGCGCAGAAGAACGGCGGCACCGCGGCCTTCATCGACGCGGAGCACGCGCTCGACCCGCAGTACGCCCAGCGCCTCGGCGTGCAGACGTCCGAGCTCCTCCTGTCGCAGCCGGACAACGGCGAGCAGGCCCTGGAGATCGCGGACATGCTCGTGCGCTCCGGCTCCGTGGACATCGTCGTGATCGACTCGGTCGCGGCCCTCACGCCGAAGGCCGAGATCGAGGGCGAGATGGGCGAGCCGCAGATGGGCCTGCAGGCGCGCCTCATGAGCCAGGCGCTGCGCAAGCTCACGGCCAACATCAAGCGCTCGAACACGCTCGTCATCTTCATCAACCAGATCCGCATGAAGATCGGCGTGATGTTCGGCAACCCCGAGACCACCACGGGCGGCAACGCGCTCAAGTTCTACGCCTCCGTGCGCATCGACATCCGC
>DASTGG010000057.1:0-7958 GCA_035719385.1 Usitatibacter sp. | reverse complement strand
ACGCCGGCAACCGCGTCGACTGGGTGGGCGCGCTGGGCGCGGACAAGATCAGCCCGCGCTGGGACCGCGACGACGACAAGGCGGTGCCGCCGGTCATGGATCTCAACATCGTGCGCGAGGTGAAGGGCTCGATGCCCGACGTGGTGTATCCGCACAAGCAGCACACCGAGTGGCTCGACTGCTCCAACTGCCATCCCGCGATCTTCATCCCGCAGAAGGGCGCGAACCAGATCAGCATGGCGGCGATCATGCTCGGGCAGAAATGCGGCGTGTGCCACGGCAAGGTCGCGTTCCCGGTTTCCGAATGCCGCCTGTGCCACTCGAAGCCGAAGGAGCAGGCCACGCATACGGCCGCGACGCCCGCCGCGCAGGCGGGGGGCAAGCCATGACGGGCGCGGCTCGCTCCTGGATCGCGAGCGTGGCCGGCGCGCTTGCGCTGGCCGCGGCGGCCGACGCGTCGCCGGCCGAATCGCGCACGGCGCTCGAGCAGAAGGAGGCGCTCGTCCGCCGCCTGCTCACCGATTCCCCGGCCGTGCAGCGCATCGACGCGAGCGGCAACCCGCAGGCGCAGGCGTTCTTCCGCGACGCGCGCGCGCGCCACGACGAGGCGCTGCGCCTCATGGCGGCGGCCGACAATGCCCGCGCCGAGCAGGAGCTCAACGAGGCGCTCTGGCTCGCGGGCAAGGCGCGACAGCTGGTTCCGGACCCGATGCTGCGCGCGATCGAGCTGCGCTTCCAGAACCGCGGCCTCGCGCGCGCTATCGAGGCGCTGCGCGACGCGTATGCGGCGCATCTCGCGAAGGCGCGCGGCGTGGCGGTGGAGTCCCTCGCTGCCGATCCCGTCGTCACCCGCACGCGCGAGCGCCTCGAGCAGGCCGACGCGCTGGCGGCCTCGGAGAACGTGCACGAGGCGAATGCGGTGCTGCGCGGGGCCGAGCGCGAGCTCATGGTCGCCATGACGCGGGCCCTCGGATCGACCACCGTGCACGTGAGCGCGAGGTTCGAGCAGCCCGCCGACGAATACGCGTACGAGGCGGCGCGCCGCCGCGGCTACTTCGAGCTGCTGCCCATCGCGCGCGTGCAGCTCGATCCCGGCCGCGAGGCGATCGCGGCGATGGAGCGCCACGTGGCCGCGAGCGCTTCATGGAACGAGCGGGCGGAGAAGCTCGCCGCGCGGCACGAATATCCGGCCGCGCTCGATGCGGTGCGGCGCTCGACCGCCGCGCTGCAGGAAGCGCTGGCCGCCGCCGGACTCGTGGTGCCGCGCGAGACCGCGGCCCGATAGGAAGGAGTGGAGCACATGCACAGGACGATTTCACGCGCGGCGCTGTGGCTCGCGTCGTGCGCGGTAGGCGCGGCGCTGGCGCAATCGGCGGGCGTGCCGGACGCGATGCAGCTCGAGCGGCGCATCGCATCGGTCGAGACGCTCATCGAGCGCTCCTCGGGGGCGAAGCAGATCGAGGCGAGCGGCGTGGCCGCGGCGCTGGCGAAGCGCGAGGCCGCGCGCGCGCGGCACCGCGAAGCGGTCGCCGCATACAAGTCGGGAGACCTCGCGCGCACGGCGGCGCTGCTGCCCGAGGCCGCCTCGCAGATGGTGGAGGCGGTGCGCCTGGCCGCGCCGGAGCAGGTCGTGGGCGCCAAGCGGCGGACCGATTTCGATACGCGCCTGGAGAGCACGCGCGCATTGCTCGCGGCGCAGAAGCGCATCGTCGCCGAGAAGAAGGCGCCCGATGGGGCGCAGACCACGCGCGCGATCGAGGGGCTCATCGCGCAGGCCGAAGGCGAGGCGGCAGCCGGGCGCCTCGATGCCGCGAGCGGCACCATCGAGCAGGCGTACCTCGTCGCGAAGGCGGCGATCGGGTCCCTGCGCGGCGGCGACACGCTGGTGCGCTCGCTCAACTTCGAAAGCCCGGAGGAGGAGTACCGCTACGAGCTCGACCGCAACGACACCCACCACATGCTGCTGAAGGTCTTGCTCGACGAATCGAAGGTGGCCGCCACGGTCGAGCCCGTGGCGCACGCGGCGCAGCTTCGCAAGCAGGCCGAAGGCGCCGCCGGGACCCGCGACTTCCGCGGCGCGACGCACATGCTCGAGGAATCCACGCGCGAGCTGGTGCGGGCCATCCGCGCGGCGGGAATCTACATCCCCGGGTAACGGATGCGACGCTTTCGCGCGCGCCAAGCCGCCGCCGCGCTCCTGGGCGCGGCGCTCGCTTGCGCGAGCCTCGCGCAGGACACGCGCGCCTGGCCGTCGCTCGAGAAGGATGGGATACACGATCCGAAGTCGCCGGCCGTGAAGCTGCTGCAGCAGCCCGGCGAAGCGCTCTCGCGCCTCGCGCCCGACAACCCGGGCAACCAGGTCCGCTGGGTGGAGGCGCTGCAAAGCGGGCAGATCGCGCCGCGCACGCGCCTGAACCCCGAGACGAGCGTGGAGCTGCGCGAGACCGAGATCTACCTCAACCTGCGCGGCGGCTCGCCGATCGTGAAGTTCCCGCACCGGCCGCACACGCAGTGGCTCGCGTGCGCGAATTGCCACGACCAGCTCTTCAGGAAGGCGGTCGGCGAGACGCCGATCGACATGAAGTCGATCCTCGAGGGCAACCAGTGCGGCCTGTGCCACGGCGCGGTCGCCTTTCCGCTCACCGAGTGCAACCGCTGCCACAACACGTCGCGCGTGGGCTTCCAGCGCCCGCCCGGCACCGCGCCGGACGCGCGCGCCGCGCTCGTGCCGCGATGAAGCGCGCGGCGATCGTGTTCGTGGCCGTGGCGTGCGCGATGGCGGCATTGCCATCGGGCGCGGAGTACGCCGACGTCGTCCTGAACAAGCGCTCCGAAGCCAATGGCATGCGCCCGGTCGTCTTCCCGCACTGGTTCCATCGCGTGCGCTTCCGCTGCATGGTTTGCCACAACGAGCTCGGCTTCCGCATGCGCGCCGGCTCGAACGACGTCACGATGAAGGAGATCGTCGACGGCAAGTTCTGCGGCATGTGCCACAACGGCAACATCGCCTGGAACACCGAGCGCTGCGACCTGTGCCATTCCGGTCGCCCGGGGCTCGCGAGCGGCATCTACGGCGGCGACCGCAGCACGGGGCCGGGAAAATGGTGAGCCGTGCCATGCGCATCGCGGCCTGCCTCGCGCTCGCGGCCGCGATCGTCGGGTGCGCGGGCGTGGAGCCGCTCACGCTGCGCCTGGATCCGTCGAAGGGACGCGCCGAGCCGGTCTTCTTCCCGGGCGCGCCCGAAGTGCCGCGATACTTCTATGCGGGGCAGCTCCTCGGCGACGGCAACTACGTGGAGGCCAACGGCGACTCGCGCTCGAAGATGCGGCAGGTCCTCGGCTGGATCGCCGGCCTCGACGGCGAGGCGGCGCCCGAGGGGTTGCAGCGGCCGCAAAGCGGGTTGAGCGAGCCCGGCGGGCGCATCCTGGTGACCGACGGCAGCCGCGGCGCGGTGATGGTGTTCGATCCCGCGGGCGGGCTCGAGACCTGGGAGCAGGCCGCGGGCCTCACGCGTTTCTCGATGCCGGTGGGCATTGCGGAGTCGCCCGAGGGCCGCATCTTCGTCGCCGACGCGGAGCTCGGCTTCGTCTCGGAGCTGGACAGCCGCGGCAAGCCGGTGGCCGTCATCGGCAAGGGCATCCTGCATCGGCCCACGGGCGTGGCGTACGACCCCGCCAAGCATCGCCTCTTCGTGGCTGATACGCCGGAGCACGACATCAAGGTCTTCGATGCGCAGCGCCGCCTTGTGAGCACGCTCGGCCGGCGCGGCGAGGGCGAGGGCGAGTTCAACTACCCCACGCACCTCGCCTTCGCGCGCGGCGACCTCTACGTCGCCGACACGATGAACAGCCGCGTCCAGGTGTTCGCCGCCGGCGAGCGTCATCGCCTCACCGTCGGCACGCGCGGCGTGTACCTGGGCAACATGGTGCGGCCCAAGGGCATCGCCGTGGACGGCGAAGGCAACATCTACGTGGTCGAGTCCTACTACGACCACCTGCTGGTGTACGACCGCCAGGGCCGCTTCCTGCTGCCGATCGGCGGGCTCGGCAAGGAAGTGGGCCAGTTCTACCTGCCTTCCGGCGTCTGGACCGATGCGCGCAACCGCGTGTTCATAGCGGACATGTTCAATGGGCGCGTCGTCGTGCTGCAGTTCATGGGCGGGGGAGCCGAAAGTGAACAGTAGGCGCCTTTCGCTCGCGCTGTCGCTCGCGGCCGCGGCGCTGCTGTGGAGCGCCTGGGAGGCGCCCGCGCCCGCGGTCGGCATCTCCGACATCCGCAACACCAAGCACAACCTCTCCGCGGCGGGCCCGGGGACGGTGAAGGCGACCAGCGAGAGCCAGATCTGCGTCTTCTGCCACACGCCGCACGGCTCGACGCCGGGCGTGGCGCCGATCT
The DNA here is from genome assembly GCA_035719385.1 of Usitatibacter sp. Taxonomy (GTDB): domain Bacteria; phylum Pseudomonadota; class Gammaproteobacteria; order Burkholderiales; family Usitatibacteraceae; genus Usitatibacter. Next base: position 3,562 of record DASTGG010000057.1, on the reverse strand, counting down.
GGAATCGCAAGCTCGGCGGCGTACGGTACACACCGTACTCGTCCTCGTCGCTCGATGCGAACGCGATCCAGGGCGAGCTCGACCAACCCGGCGGCAGCTCGAAGCTGTGCCTTTCCTGCCACGACGGCACGGTCGCCATCGGCAGCGTGAACGTCCTCTCGGGCTCCGGCTCCGCGGTCACGCAGGGCACGCAGACGATCTCGATGGGCGGCACGGCTCCGAACGGCACCATGCCGCCGGGCGCCGGCACCGCGACCGGTTTCACGCGCAACCTCGGCACCGACCTCACGAACGACCACCCGATCTCGGTGAGCTACACGAACGCGCTCGCGTTGCGCGACGGCGAGCTGCGGGTCGTGGATGCGAACCAGCAGTACCCCGCGGGGCAGGGCACCACGCTCGCGGTGCGCGGGCCCGGCTCCAAGCCGCGGCTGCCGCTCGAGCCCACCGGCGCGGGGCAGATGGGGCAGGTGCAATGCGCGACCTGCCACGATCCCCACCGGCGCGAGACGGACACCACCAAGGGGCCGCAGAAGTTCCTGCGCCTCAACCGCTTCCAGGAGGCCACGCCCAACGCGACGCCCGCGCCGGCCACGGACATCATCTGCCTGTCGTGCCACGACAAGAACGGCGGCGCGGGCACGTATGCCTTCTCGGCGCACGCGAACCCGCTGGTCGCGACGCAGACGTACACGAGCGCGGCCTCCACGCAGCGCGAGTTCCCGGCCTCGATCCCGGTATGGAAAGCCTCGTGCCTGAATTGCCACGACACGCACACGGTGCAGGGCGCGAGGCGACTGCTGCGCGAGGGCACCGACAGCACGACCACGCCCAAGTCCGGCGGCGGCTCGGCGATCGAGGAGACGTGCTACCAGTGCCACACCAACTCGGCGCAGGCGGTCATCACGCCGACCACCACGGTGCCGAACATCAGGAACGACTTCTCGCTCGCGCGCCACATGCCGATCACGTCGTTCGAGCAGGCGGCGGGCACCGAGGTGCACGACATCGCGGGCAACTTCGTGGACACCTTCATCGACTGCAGCAGCGGAACGAACGGCTGCGGCAAGGACTTCGTCGAGAAGCGCGCCACGCTCGGCGCCGGCAACCTGAACAACCGCCATGCCGAGTGCACCGATTGCCACAACCCGCATCGCGTGGTGAAGTTCCGCACGTTCGTCGGCAATGGCGGCAGCATCTCGGGCGCGCCCGATCCGGCCGGCACGCACACGCACACGGATACCGCCGGCTACACGCACACGAACATCGCCTCGGGCGTGCTGCGGGGCGCGTGGGGCGTGGAGCCGAATTACGGCACGGTCTCCTTCGGTGCGTTGCCCGCCGGCTACACCGTCAAGCGCGGCGATCCGGGCACGAGCGCCGACACGAGCGCGGGCGCGGCGTACGTGACGCGCGAGTACCAGATCTGCCTCAAGTGCCATTCCGACTACGGCTATTCGGACGACAACCGGTATCCCGCCGGCACGCGGCCCAACCTGGGCTACAGCGGCGGCACGCCGTCCGGCACCAACAACCTCGGCCAGTACACCAACCAGGCGATGGAGCTGCAGGCGCCCGGCACGCACCAGGGCGAGGTCACCACCACCGACTCCGGGGCCGCGAGCGCCTTCACCACCAACAACCACCGCTCGTGGCACCCGGTGATCGGCCCGACGGGACGCACGGGCGTGATCCGCGGCAACGGCAACGACATCTCGAGCAACTGGCAATTCCCGTGGCGCAACTCCGTCGGATCGCAAACGATGTATTGCACCGACTGCCACGGCTCGGACACCGCCGCGGGAACGGTCATCCCGGCCAACGGCGAGGACGGCAACCCGTGGGGCCCGCACGGCTCGGGCAACAACTTCATCCTCAAGGGCGAGTGGAACACGTCCACCGGCACGGGCCAGCAGCCCACGGGCCTGTGCTTCAAGTGCCACGACTACACGCGTTACGCCACGCGCTCCGACCTGCGCACCGGCTTCTACAGCCCGGACAAGGGCGACCTGCACAGCCTGCACGCCGACAAGCTCGGCCGCATGCGCTGCAACTGGTGCCACGTGGCCGTGCCGCACGGCTGGAAGAACAAGGCCTTCCTCGTGAACCTCAACGACGTGGGCGGCGAGGCGGGCCTCGCGGCCGGCACGCAGGTGCGCAACCACACGACCGCCGCGTACAACCAGGGACCGTACTACATGAACGCGGTGCTCAAGGTGAAGACCTTCGCGAAGAGCGGCCAGTGGTCGGACACCAATTGCGGCTCCGCGGGCGCGCCGGGCAACGGCCGGACCGGCCGCGACTGGATGCGCGACAGCGACGAGAACTGCAAGAACGCGCCATGACGCTCCAGCGCCTCGCATCGCTCAACCTCACCCTGGCCGGGCTCGCGACGCTGGCTGCCGGCGCAGCGATCTACGCCGCGTCCGCGACGCCGCACGCCGCGCTCGTCATCGGCCCGCTGGCGCTGCTCACCGCGAACCTCGCCGCGGCGGTCGCCACGAACGGCGTGTTCCGGCGCGACCTTCCGCTGATGGTGTTCCACTGCGCGCTGCTTGCCGTCGTCGTGCTCGCCGCGGTGGGCCGGCTCACGCACTTCAAGGGACACGTGGAGCTCGCCGAGGGCGAGGTCTTCGACGGCCAGGTCACGGTGGACGAGGCCGGGGCGCTGCATCGCGGAGCGCTCGATCGCGTGCGCTTCGTGAACGACGGGTTCACGATCCGCTACGCGGCCGGGCTCAAGCGCGCCGAGACGCGCAACACGATCCGCGTTTTCGACGCGGAAGGCGGCATCACGCAGCGCGTGATCGGCGACAACGAGCCGCTGCAGTCGCAGGGCTACCGGTTCTACACCACCTTCAACAAGGGCTTCTCGCTCGTCTTCCGCTGGTTCCCGCGCGGCGGCGGCGCGCCCGACCGTGGAACCGTGAACCTGCCGTCGTATCCCGCCAACGAGCACCGGCAGGCGCTCGAATGGAAGCTGCCGGGCAGCGGCCCGCGCCTCTGGACGCAGCTGCAGTTCGACAAGCCGCCGCTCGACCCGGACGCCGACACGAGCTTCCGCAAGCCCGAGGCGCACCGCGTGGTGCTGCGCATCGGCCAGGAGCGCTGGGAGATCGAGCCGGGGCAGCAGGTGTCGCTGGCACAGGGCGTGCTCGCCTACGAGGGCCTCACCACCTGGATGGGCTACACCGTGTTCTACGACTGGACGATGCCGTGGCTGATCGCCGCGTGCCTCACCGCGATCGCGGCGCTCGGCTGGCACTTCGCGCGCAAGTTCATGCGCACGCCATGGGACTCGCCGTGAGCGCCGATTTCGTCGCGCTGTACGCGGCGCTCGCGGCCTATGTGGCGGCCGGCGCCGTGGCGATCGCCGGCGTGGGGCGCCCGCGTCCGCGCCATGGCGCGATGCTCGCCATGCTGGCCGCGGGGCTGGCGCTTCATACCGCGGCGCTCGCGCTGCGCTGGGAGCGCACCGGGCACGGGCCCTTCATCACGATGCACGAGATCCTGTCCTCGAACATCTGGAGTCTCGCGCTCGCGTTCACGCTCGCCGCGTGGC
>DASTGG010000056.1:0-16660 GCA_035719385.1 Usitatibacter sp. | reverse complement strand
GAGCGCTACGTCGAGACCTATTACCGGTCGTTCCGCGACGAGATGGTCTACACGACCTTCGACTGGGCGACGCGCGACAAGGACGGCTACTACTTCGTCCTCGGGCGGACCGACGACGTGATCAACGTGGCGGGCCACCGCCTCGGCACGCGCGAGATCGAGGAGGCGGTGCAGGCGAACGCCAACGTGGCCGAGGTCGCCGTGGTCGGCGTCGCCGATTCGCTCAAGGGGCAGGTGCCGATGGCGTTCGCCGTGCTGAAGGACGCGTCGAAGGCGGCCACGCCCGAGCTCGCCGCCGCGCAGGAGAAGGACATCATGGCGACGGTGGACCGCGAGCTCGGCGCCATCGCGCGCCCGTCGCGCGTGCGCTTCGTGACGATGCTGCCGAAGACGCGCTCCGGCAAGTTGCTGCGGCGCTCGATCCAGGCGCTATGCGAGGGACGCGACCCGGGCGACCTCACGACGATCGGGGATCCGGGCGCGCTGGAGCAGATCCGCAAGGCGGTGGAAGCGACGCGGGTCGCCGCGTAGCCCGGGGACGCACCCCGGGTGAGGGTTACTTGCAGGCGCCGAGGTAGCGGCTTTCCATGTGCTGGTTCGTCGTCATGGCCTGCCCGCCATGGTTCATCGTCATCTTCATGTCCGAGACGAAGCCGTTGTCGCGGAAGACGATCTTCGTGTCGGCGGACATGGGATGCTCGCCCTTGCAGACCATCTTGTAGGTCGCGGTGTTGCCCGAGACCTTCATGTCCTGGAACTCGCAATCCTTCGGCTGCCTGTTGCGGTCCCCCTTCGTGAAGTCGCCGCCCTCGATGTCCTTCTGCGTCACGCAGTGCTGCATCGTCATCGCCGGCATGGCCATCCCCTGCGGCATGCCGGGCACTTCCATGTTCATCTTGTACTCGTAGAGGCCCTCCTTCATCTTGCCCTTGAACTGGTCGAACGGGCCCGCCGCGAATGCCGCGCCGCAGAAAGCGGCCGTGATCGCGATCACGCAAAGCTTCTTCATGTCGTGCAATTCCTCCCCGTGGAAAGCCCTGAGCATAGCGGAACACTTAGAATACGGCTATGGCAAAACCCGTCGAGCTGCCCTACGACGCCGCCTCGCGTTGCGCGGCGCGCCACGCGTGGTTCGAGGCGATGCGCCCGATGGGCTGCGCGGTGTTCCTGGACAGCGGCGATCCCGCGCGCTCGGGTGGGCGGTACGACATCCTCGCAGCCGCGCCGCGCGCCATGACGGTCTCCCGCAACGACCCCTTCGGCGCCGCGCGCCGCCTCGTCGCGGGCGAGCGCTGCCACGGCGACGGTGACGAATGGCCCGTGGCCGGCGCGGCCATCGGCTATCTCGGCTACGAGCTGGGCCGCGAGGGCGCGCGGTTGCGCCCCGGGAAAGCCGGCACCACCGCCTTCATGCCCGAGGTCGCGCTGGGCCTGTATCCCTGGACGCTTGTCATAGATCATGCGCGGCAGCGCGCGGCGCTCACGTCGTTCGAGTCCTTCGGCGAGTCGCAGGCGCGGGAGCTCGCCCGCGCGCTGCTCGCCGCCCCGATGCGCGATCTGCGGCGGTTCCGCGTGCACGGCGAGATCCGCTCGACCCTCGAGCGCGAAGCGTATCTGCCGCGCGCGCGGCGCGTGCTCGACTACATCGATGCGGGCGACTGCTACCAGGTGAACCTCACGCGCGAGTTCACGGCGCCGTTCACCGGCGACCCGTGGACGTTCTACCGCCACCTGCACGCGGTGAATCCCGCGCCGATGGGCGCGTATCTCGAGTATCCCTTCGGCACGGTGCTGTCGAGCTCGCCGGAGCGGCTGCTCATCGTGGACGGGCGCCAGGCCGTGACGCGGCCCATCAAGGGAACGCGCCGCCGACGTTCCGATCCGAAGGAGGACGCCGCCGCGGCGGCGGCGCTCGCATCGAGCGCGAAGGACCGCGCGGAGAACGTGATGATCGTGGATCTGCTGAGGAACGACCTGGGCAAGGTTTGCGAGACGGGCAGCGTGCGGGTGACCGCGCTGTGCGAGCTGGAGAGCTTCGCCACGGTGCACCACCTCGTCTCCACCATCGAGGGGCGGCTGCAGCCGGGCCGCGATGCGCTCCATGCGCTGGACGCGTGCTTTCCCGGCGGCTCGATCACCGGCGCGCCGAAGCGCCGCGCGATGGAGATCATCGACGAGCTGGAGCCGCACCGGCGCGAGGTCTATTGCGGCGCCATCGGCTACGTGACGCCGTCGGGCCGCATGGACATGAACATCCCGATTCGCACGACGCTTTGCGCGCGCGGCGAGCTGCGCTTCTACGCGGGCGGCGGCATCGTCGCCGACTCGACGCCCGAGGACGAGTTCGAGGAGACCGAAACGAAGATTGCCGCGATCCGCCGCGCGGTGGACGTCTTCCGCGCAGACGGCGCCATGGGAGCCGCGGCATGAGCACGAACGTGAAGGGCCAGCTGCGAAGCGAGATGATCGCGCGGCGCGATGCGCTGCCGCAGGCGGAGCGCGACCGGCTCGCCGCCGCGTTCACCGCGCAGCTCGTGGCCATGCCGGAATACGCGGCCGCGCGCTCGGTGCTGGCGACGATGGCGATCGGCAGCGAATGGAACACGCGCCCCTTCCTCGACCGCGCGCGCGCCGACGGCAAGACGGTGGTGCTGCCGCGGCTCACGCCGCCGCCGCGGCGCCTCGCGCTGCACAGCGTCGAGGACCTCGACCGCCAGCTGATTCCGGGCGTGTGGGACATTCCCGAGCCCGATCCGGACCGGTGTGCCGCGGTGACGCTCGCCGACGTGGACTTCGCCGTGATTCCCGCGCTCACGATGGATCGCAGCGGCTACCGCATCGGCTACGGCGCGGGCTATTTCGACCGGCTGCTCACCGGGCGCGGCAACCTGCCTTTCTGCGTGACGGCGCTGCCCGCGCCGTTCATCGTCGAGAGCCTGCCGCACGAGCCGCACGACGTGCCAGTGGATCGCCTCATCGACGAGCGCGGCACGGTGGTCACCCTCAGGAAGCTGCAATGACCGCACGCATCATCGACGGCAAGTCCATCGCCGCGGAATTCCGGCAGGAAGAGGCGGTGCGCGTGGCGCGGCTGCACGACCTGGGCATCATGCCGGCGATCGCGGTGCTGATCGTGGGCGACAACGCCGCGAGCAAGGTGTACGTGCGCAACAAGACGCTCGCGTGCGAGGCGATCGGCATCCGTTCCGAAGTGCACTCGCTCGCCGAAGGCACGTCGCAGGCGCAGCTCGTCGCGTTCGTGCGGCGGCTGAACGACGATCCCGCGATCCACGGCATCCTCGTGCAGCTCCCGCTGCCGAAGCACCTCGACACGCGCGCCGTCATCGAGACCGTCGCGCCCCAGAAGGACGTCGACGGCTTCCACTTCCAGAACATCGGCGCGCTGGTCCTCGGCGAGCCCGCGTTCTACCCCTGCACGCCGAACGGCGTGATGAAGCTGCTGGAGCACGAGGGCGTGCCGGTCGAGGGACGCCACGCGGTCGTGGTCGGGCGCTCGAACATCGTCGGCAAGCCGATGGCCCTCATGCTGATTCACGCGGGTGCGACCGTGACCGTCTGCCATTCGAAGACGCCCGACCTCGGCGCGATGACGCGCCAGGGCGACATCCTCGTGGTGGCCGTGGGCAAGCCGCGGCTGGTCCGCGGCGACATGGTCAAGCCCGGCGCCGTGGTGATCGACGTGGGCGTGAACCGCCTGCCCGACGGCAAGCTCGCGGGGGACGTCGATTTCGAGAGCGCCTCGCAGGTCGCCTCACGCATCACGCCGGTTCCCGGCGGCGTGGGGCCCATAACCATCGCGATGCTGTTGAGAAACACGGTGCGGTCGGCCGAGCGCGTCGCGGGCTATGCGTCGCGCGCCGAGACGCGCATCGTCTAGGAGCAGGAACATGTCGAATCCGTACGAAAAGGGGCTGGACCGCAATCCCGCGAACTACACGCCGCTCACGCCGGTGTCCTTCCTCGCGAAGGCGGCGTACGTGTACCCGGAGCGGACCGCCGTCATCCACGGCGAGGTCCGGCGCAACTGGCGCGACACCTACGCGCGCTGCCGCAAGCTCGCCTCCGCGCTCGCCAAGCGCGGCATCCGGCGCGGCGACACGGTGGCGGCCATGCTGCCCAACGTGCCCGCGATGATGGAGCTGCATTTCGCGCCGGCGATGTTCGGCGCGGTGCTCAACACGCTCAACACGCGCCTCGACGCCGAGGCGATCGCCTTCATGCTCGACCACGGCGAGGCGAAGGCGCTCTTCACCGACCGCGAGTTCTCGGGGGTCGTGGCGAAGGCGCTCAAGCTCGCGAAGGCGAAGCCGCTCGTGGTCGACGTGGAGGACGCGCTCTTCACCGGCGGCGAGGCGGTGGGCAGCATCGAATACGAGGCGCTCGTGGCCGGGGGCGACGCCGATTTCGAATGGAGCTTCCCGCCGGACGAGTGGGACGCGATCACGCTCAACTACACCTCGGGCACCACGGGCAACCCGAAAGGCGTCGTCTACCACTATCGCGGCGCGTACCTGAACGCGATCAACAACATCCTCGACTGGTCGATGCCGAAGCACGCCGTGTACCTGTGGACGCTGCCGATGTTCCACTGCAACGGCTGGTGCTTCAACTGGACGATGGCCGCGGCCGCCGGCACGAACGTGTGCCTGCGCAAGGTGGATGCGAAGCTGATCCTCGATCTCATCCGCGAGCACAAGGTGACGCACTACTGCGGCGCGCCGATCGTGCACTCGATGCTCATGAACGCGCCGGCCGAATGGAAGAAGGACATCGGCCACGAGGTGCACTGCCTCGTGGCCGCCGCGCCGCCGCCGGCCGCGGTGATCGAGGGGATGGGGCGCATGGGCTTCGACATCACCCACGTGTACGGCCTCACCGAGACGTACGGGCCCGCGGCGGTGTGCGCGAAGCATCCGGAGTGGTCGTCGCTGCCGCTCGAGAAGCAGGTGGGGCTGAACGGCCGGCAGGGTGTGGCCTACCTGCTGCAGGAGGGCATGAACGTGATGGATCCGGCGTCGATGAAGCCGGTGCCCTGGGACGGCGAGACGATGGGCGAGATCATGTTCCGCGGCAACATCACGATGAAGGGCTATCTCAAGAACCCGCCGGCGAGCGAGGAAGCGTTCCGCGGCGGCTGGTTCCATTCCGGCGACCTCGCCGTGATGCACCCGGACGGCTACATCAAGATCAAGGATCGCTCGAAGGACGTGATCATCTCCGGCGGCGAGAACATCTCGTCGCAGGAAGTCGAGGACGTGTTGCACGGCCATCCTGCGGTCATGCTCGCGGCCGTCGTCGCGCAACCCGATCCCAAATGGGGCGAGACGCCGTGCGCCTTCATCGAGCTGAAGGAGGGCGTCACGGCGACGGAGGACGAGATCGTCGAGTTCTGCCGCGCGCGCATGGCGCGCTTCAAGGTGCCCAAGTCGGTGATCTTCGGGACGCTGCCCAAGACGTCCACCGGCAAGATCCAGAAGTTCCTCTTGAGAGAGAGGGCGAAGAGCACGGCGGCCATCGAGTGATGCGCGAGGGCTCGGTGCTGTGCATGGACCCCCACGGGTTCCATCACATGCGCCACGTCGAGTGGGGCGATCCGCGCAATCCGCGCGTGCTGCTGTGCGTCCACGGCCTGACGCGCAACGGCCGCGATTTCGATCATCTCGCGCAGGGGCTCGCGGATGCGTATCGCGTGGTCTGCCCGGACGTGGCGGGCCGCGGCCGCAGCGACTGGCTGCGCCACCCGGCCGACTACACGTATCCCACGTACTGCAACGACATGGCCACGCTCATCGCGAGCCTGCATGCCGAGACGCTCGATTGGGTGGGCACCTCCATGGGCGGCATCATGGGCATGATCATGGCGAGCCTGCCGGGCTCGCCCGTGCGCAAGCTGGTGATGAACGACGTGGGCTGCGTCGTTCCGAAGGCGGCGCTCGAGCGCATCGGCCAGTACGTCGGCAACGAGGCGTCGTTCGATTCGATCGAGGCCCTCGAGGCGGCGATGAAGGCGATCAGCCCCTTCGGCGAGCTCACCGCCGCGCAATGGCGCCACCTCGCGATCCACGTCTCGAGCCAGGACGATCGCGGCCGCTGGCATTTCCGCTACGACCCGCACATCGCCGACGGCTTCAAGGCCGTCATGAACAGCGACGTGGACCTGCGCGCGTACTGGAACAACGTGCACGGGCCCGTGCTCGTGATTCGCGGCGAGAGCTCGGACCTGCTCACCCCGGAGATCTTCGAGGAGATGGGGCGGCGGCCGCGCACCGAGCGCCTCGTGGTGCCGCGCACCGGGCACGCTCCCATGCTCATGGACGACTTCCAGGTGGGCGCGGTGCGACGCTTCCTGCTCGGCTGAGCGATGCCGCAGCCGGCCTACGACGTCGTCATCATCGGCGCCGGGCACAACGGGCTCGCCTGCGCGTGCTATCTCGCATCCGGGGGCCTGCGCGTATGCGTGGTCGAGCGCCGCGGCGTGGTGGGCGGTGCCGCGGTGACGGAGGAATTCCACCCCGGCTTCCGCAACTCCACGCTCAGCTACACGGTGAGCCTGCTGCATCCGAAGGTGATCGCCGACCTGCGCCTCGCCGAGCACGGCTTGCGCATCGTCGAGCGGCCGTTCTCGAACTTCCTGCCGTTGTCCGATCGCGAAAGCCTGCGCGTGGGCGGCGGCATCGAGGCCACGCAGCGCGAGATCGCGCGCTTCTCGGAGCGCGACGCGCAGCGCCTGCCGGAGTACTACGCGCGCCTCGAGCGCGTCGCCGACGTGCTGCGCGCGCTGTTGCTCGAGACGCCGCCGAACGTGGGCGGCGGCATCGCCGACCTCTTCCAGGCCTGGAAGGCCGGGCGGCAGCTCAACAAGCTGCCCATGGACGCCAAGCGCGACGTGCTCGACCTTTTCACGCTGTCGGCGGGCGACTGGCTCGATCGCTGGTTCGAATCCGAGCCGATCAAGGCGTGCTTCGCGTTCGACAGCGTCGTGGGCAATTTCGCCGGCCCTTACGCGCCCGGGTCCGCGTACGTGCTGCTGCACCACGTCTTCGGCGAGGTGAACGGCCGCAAGGGCACGTGGGGCCATGCGATCGGCGGCATGGGCGCGATCACGCAGGCGATGCTGCGCGAGGCGCAGCGCCGCGGCGTCGATTTCCGGCTCGGGACGGGTGTCGCGCGCATCCAGGCGCACGGCGACGAGGCGCGCGGCGTGGTGCTCGACGACGGCGGCGAGATCTCCTCGCGCGCGGTCGTCTCGAACGCCCATCCGCAGGCGCTGCTGAAGATGCTCGCCGACGTGCCGGGCGACTGGCGCGAGGCCCTGGCGGGCTACCAGAGCGAATCGGCGACGCTGCGCATGAACGTCGCGCTCGCGGAGCTTCCGGACTTCGCATGCGCCCCCGGCCGCGGGCCGCAAGCACACCACCAGTCAGGCATCATCATGGCGCCGTCGCTCGCGTTCATGGAACGCGCCTATGCGAGCGCGCGCGAGCGCGGCTGGTCCGATCAGCCCATCGTCGAGATGCTCATCCCCAGCACCGTGGACGATTCGCTCGCGCCGCCCGGCCGGCACGTGGCGAGCCTCTTCTGCCAGCATTTCCGCCGCACGCTGCCCGCCCCGCGCGACTGGGACGCCGAGCGCGAGCGCGCGGCCGACGCGGTGATCGAGCAGGTCGATCGCTTCGCGCCCAACTTCAAGGCCTCCATCATCGCGCGGCGCATGCACACGCCTTTGGACCTCGAGCGCGACTTCGGCCTCGTGGGCGGCGACATCTTCCACGGCAAGCTCACGCTGAACCAGCTCTTCAGCGCGCGCCCGCTGCTGGGCCACGGGAACTACCGCATGCCCTTGCGCGGCCTGTACCTGTGCGGCTCCGGTGCGCATCCGGGCGGGGGCGTGACCGGTGTCCCCGGCCACAACGCGGCGCGCGAGGTGCTGCGCGATCGCCGCCGGGGACGCTTCTAGCTCAGCGCCCGCGCGGGATCGCCACGCCCCAGGGCAGCTTGCCGACGGGGACGTCGGCGAGCTTGCGATAGTCCACCGTATCGACGACGGACACCGCGCCGGAGCGCCCGCACGCCACGTAGAGCTTGCGTCCGTCGGGCGAGAGCGCCATGTTCCACGGGCGCTGGCCCACCGGGACCTTCGCCACGATGGCATTGGTGGCGGTGTCGATCACCTGCACGAGGGCGGCGCCGCCGGCGGAGACGAACACGCGCTTGCCGTCGGGGTGCACGATCACACCGTTCGAACGGCTCGCGGCCGGAATCGTCGCCACGACGCGACGGCCCGCCACGTCGATCACGTTGACCAGGTCCGCGTTTTCCGCGGCCACGTACGCGCGGCTGGAATCGGGCAGGAAGCCGATGCCGCGCGGGCGCAGCCCGACCTTGATCGACGCCACGACGCTGCCCGCGGCCACGTCGATCACGTCCACGGAGTCCGCTTCCTCGGCGCTCGCGAAAAGCCACTTTCCGTCGGGGCTCCAGACCGCATGCTCGGGATTCTTGCCCTTCACCGTGACGGTGCGCGCGACCGACATGCCGGCCGTGTCGACCAGGACGACCTGGTCCTTCTCCTCGACGGCGACGGAGATCGTGCGGCCGTCGGGCGAGAGGTACGCGGCCTCGGGCGACCGGCCCACGTCGACCCGTCCGACGCGCTCGCCGGTGGCCGTGTCGTAGGCACTGAGCGCATTGGACGATTGCTCCGTCACGTACACGCGGCGACCATCGGGCGAGGCGGCGATGCCGCGCGGCTTCTCGCCCGTGGGGATGGTGCGCACGACCGTGTCCGTGGCGGTATCCAGCACGGAGATCGACGCCGACCCCTCGTTCGAGACGAACGCGAAGGGCGCCGCGCAGCCGGCCGCGGCGGCACACAGGAATATCGAAGCGAGAGCGCGCGTTATCGCCATGGACCCTCCGAGGCTTTATGCTGTGGAATGCGTGAGGAAAACCGTTATACCACCGTCGCCATCGTCCTCCACTGGCTGATCGCCGCGCTCGTGGTGGCGCAGTTCGCCTTCGGCTGGTGGATGCAGGAGATTCCCAAGTCGCCCCCGGGGCTGCGGGCGGGAGCGTTCAACCTGCACAAGTCGATCGGCCTCACGATCCTCGCGCTGATGCTCGTGCGGCTCGCCTGGCGCCTCGCGCACCGCCCGCCCGCGCTCACCGCGATGCCGCGCTGGCAGGCGAACCTCGCGCGCGCAACGCATATCGGCCTGTACGTGCTCCTCATCGCGCTTCCGCTCACCGGCTACATCGGCTCGTCGTTCAGCGGCTATCCGGTGAAGCTCTTCGGCATGCCGCTCCCCGCCTGGGCGCCGAAGAACGAAGCCGTGAAGGACTGGATGAGCGCGGCGCACCTGGCCATCGGGTGGGCGCTCGCCGTGGCGTTCACGCTGCACGTCGCCGGCGCGCTCAAGCACGCGCTCCTCGATCATGACGGCGTGTTGCGCCGCATGGGGTTCAGCCGCGACTAGCCGCCCGGCGCGTCCAGCTCGATGCCGATCCAGAAGGCGCGCGGCGCGCCGGGCGAGATGAAGCGCTCGACCGGCCCGGGCCCGGCGCCCTCCAGCGGCCGGCTGTCGGGGCCGAAGGCGTTGCGCGCATAGGCGCCGAGGGTCGCGTAATCCCGGTCGAGCGCATTGTCGATCCGCGCGAAGAGCGTCACCCGCGGGCGCACGCGCCACTCGCCGCGCAGGTTGAGCACGCTGTATCCGCCGAGGCGCCCGCGCGTGTTGCCTTCGTCGCCGCGGAACACCTGGTTGGAGGCATGCACGACGTTCGCGCCGAGCGTGATGCCCGCCATGGGCCGCGCTTCGATGCCCGCCTTGAGCTGGTGCCGCGGCACGCCCGGCATCTCGTTGCCCGCGCGCACGTGCGTGCTCTCCGGCTCCCGCGGGTCGGCCGGGTTGGCGAGGGCGTTGAAGAGCTCGGCATCGGTGCCGAAAGTAGCGCGCGTGTAGGCGTAGCTCACGCGCCACGCGAAGCGCGGCTGCGCGCCGCGCAGGCCGAGCTCCGCCCCGCGCCGTCGCGTCTTGCCCACGTTGGAGAAGAATCCGTGCGCCCCTCGCACCGCGGTGAAGAGGATGTCGTCGGAGAGCTCCGTCGAATAAATCGAGACGTTCCAGCGCAGCGCCGCATCGCTGCGGCCGCGGGCGCCGCCTTCCCAGGATCTCGCCACGACGGGCTTGAGGGGCGGGTCCCCGATGAGGCCGATGGGCAGCGAGCAGGGCGCGGCCGGATCGGCGCATCCGAGCTCGATCGCGGTCGGGACGCGGAAACCTTCGTTGTATCCGCCGAAGAACGTGATCGCCGGCGTGGCGCTCCAGGTCGCGCCGACTGCGGGGTTGAAGCGTGCGAAGGCGTGGCTGCCGTCGAGCGCCGGGAATTGGCCCGTAAGGTCCTCGAGCGCGACCTTCGCGCGGTTGTAGCGGCCCGATACCGTCACGTGCCAGCGCCGAGCCAGCGAGACCGTATCGGTGAGATAGGCCCCGAGATAATCGTTGCGCCCGCGCACGCTGCGGTCGAGCGTGAAATCGCCCGTGCCGACGGTACCGCGGTCCGCCGTGAAATCGGCCGGCTGCTGGAGCTCCGAGAACTCGGACCGGCTGCGGTCCCAGCTCGCGCCGGCGGCGAAGCGGTGCTCGATGCCACCCGTGCGCAGCCGCCCGTCGAGCTGCGCGGCGGCGCCCATCGAGCGCTCGCGCAGGCGCGTCGCGCGGTTGTTCGCCTCGAAGTGGTCGTCGCGCGGATCCCCTGGCGTGCCGCCATCGTCGAACTCGGTGTCCGTGTTGAAGGTGCCCATGGCGAGCCGGCGGTAATAGGCATTCCCCGTCAGCACCGACTCGGCGCCGATGTCGCGGTGCGCCGTCACGTTCACGAAGTGCAGCTCCGGCTGCGTGATGTCGGGGTGCGTGTAGGTCGCCGTGCGGCTCGCGCGCAGCATGCTCTCCGGCACCACGCCGCTGCCGTTCAGCCGGTTGCGAACGTAGGTGTAGCTCACGTCGACCGCTCCGGCGCCATCGGACCAGCCGCCCTTGGCGAACGCCTGGCGCACGCGTGAAGGCGAGTCGTCGCGCCAGCCCGCGTCGCTGTCGGCGTTGAGCGCGAGGAAACCGTCGAGGTGCTCGCCGGCGGCTCCCGCGCTCGCCGAGGCCGCGCGGCGCCCGAACGACCCCGCCACGAGCTCCGCCTCGGCGCCGGGATAAGCCCTTCCCGATTTGGTGCGGATGGCGAGCGCGCCGCCGAGCGTATTCAAGCCGAAGAGGGGGTTGGACCCCGGCACGAGGCTCATCGACGCGATCGCGGTCGCGGGAATCAGGTCCCAGAGCACGGTGTCGCCGAAGGGCTCGTTCACGCGCACGCCGTCGATGAACACCGAGATGCCCGCCGGATTGCCGAGCAGCGCCGAGGCGGTGAAGCCGCGGAAGCTCACGTCGGGCTGGAAAGGATTGGCCTGCGCCTCGCCGATGCTCACGCTGTTCAGCGACTGGTTCATCAGCTCCGCGAGGCTGCGGCTGCGCGCGCGCCGCAGATCCTCGGCGGTGGCGCCCTGCACGTTCGCGGGCACCTGGTCGGGATCGACGCCCGGGCCGGCGAGCGGCGTGGTCGAGACCTCGATGGGCGGAAGCGGGACGACGGGATCGGCCGGCTGCGCGCGCGCGGCGGCCGGCGCGATCGCCATGGCCGCGGCCACGGCGATCGCGCTGCAGCGGTCACTGGAGGAAGCAGCTCTTCTTCGCGTTATCCTGGATCTCCCTGTACACGGCGATCAGCTTGCGCCCGTCCTTCATGTCGCGCATGACGCCGCCGCGCTCCCCGGCAATCGTCGTCGCGTTCGCCACGGTGGACAGGTCGACCCACGTTTCGTAGTCCACTTTCGCCGCGATCGCATCGATCGCGCACGAGCATTTGTACAACGCTTCCTGCGCCATGTTGTGCTCGCGCATGCACCCGAGCACGTATTCGGAGCGCGCATGCGTCGGGAAGTCGTTGGCGCGCGGCGCGCTGTCGGCGGCGGCTTGCACATCGCCGGCATCGGCCACGCGCATGAAGGCGGGCAGGTCGTCGTTGTCGCCCTGCCAGAACGGCGTGCCGCCCTCGTGCAGGGGATGCACCGCGCTCCATTCCGGCTCGGAGCCCAGCTGCTCGCGCACCCATTCCACCGGCACCGAGTAGTAGCCGTGATCGGAATTGCGCAGCCGGAAGGTGAGCAGCCCGATCAACGTGCCGTCCTTCGCGAACAGCCCGCCGCCGCTCGAGCCCGAGGTGAACGGCGCATCGGCTTCGATGACCTGGCCTCCGTCGAAATCGTGCAAGGCGCGGATGTGGCCGAAGCGCGGCGTGATCGCCATGCCGCCCGTGAAGCCGAGGGCGACGACGGTCGCGCCGGTCTGCAGCGCGTCGGCCGGAGCCGGGAGGTGCACCGGCGTCCCCTGCCACGAGGGCACGCGCAGCAGGCATACGTCGCGCCTCACGTCGGCGGATTCGGCGTCCACGTTCCAGGTGCCGCCGGCGCCGCCGACCTGGATGTCGGACGCTTCGCGGATCACGTGGCAGCTCGTCGCGATGATCGAGGGGGCGACCGTGACGCCGCTGCCGACGGAGGCGCCGCCGGTCGGCTGCGTGGCGGTGACGCGCACGATGCTCGCGGAGATGGGAAGGAACTGCGCCGGGTTGAAGGACTCGGCGGCCGCCGGAAGGCACAACAGGGTGAAGACGACGGCGATGTGTCGTGCAGGGAAACGGATCTGCATGGGATGAGCTCGGCTATTCGATGGGCTCGCCGCGCTCGTCGACCAGGGGAACGTCGTAGGCCCGCAGAATCTCGACGATCGCGGACCGGTTGTCAGCGATTAGGCGTTCGACCGTCGATTTCCATTCGCGATCACCGTAGCGTACGCCCATGGCCATTTCATAGTCCAGCTTGACCCCGGGCTCGGAGCGCAGGGGGACGACCGTCAGAACGCTCCCACGCGCGCGATGGGCGAAGTAGCCGCCGATCGGGCCCCAGACGACCGCGGCATCGATGCGGCCCTCGGCGAGGTCCTTCTCGATGAGCTCCCCGGGATAATCCTCGGGATCGGCGGACAGGATGTGATACGGCTTCGCCTGGTCCTCCCAGCCATGCCTGGCGAGCCAGGTCGAGGCGGGCGTGCGGTCGTACAGGCCGATCACCGGCTTGCGGGGCGAGGCTGCGAAAAGCGTGAAGAGATCGTCGCCCTTCTTCACGGCGTCCAGCCCCTTGCCCTTCGGGAACACGAGCACGTAGGTCGAGCGGTAATAGGGCGCCGTCACCGAGACCTGGTCGTAGCCCACCGGCACGCCCATCAGCACATCGCAGGGATAGTCGGCGCCCGGCAGCTTGTAGCGGATGGTGTTGCGCACGAAATTCATGCGCTGCGGCCACGCGTAGCTTTCGACGGGCAGGCCGAGCTTCTTCGCGAAGAGCTCCGCGATGCGGTTCTCGAATCCCTCGCCGCGCGCGTTGGAGAAGGGCAGGTTGTTCGGGTCGATGCAGGGGCGGAAAGCACGCCTCGCCTCGTCGGCGCGCGCGGCGCCGGCGAGGCAGAAGGCGATGATCGCGACTTTCGCCGCGACCCTCATTTGCTTTCCAGCTCCTCGACTTTCACGCGTGTGATGTCGCCGTTCGACCGTCCCTTGAGATAGGCGTAGAGCCCGTCGGCGTGCTGCATCACCATCGGGCTTTCCTTGAAGCTCGGCATGCCTTTCTCGAGGCGGCCGTTCGTGACGGTGGTCACGAACGCCTGCTTGTCGAGCTTCTTGAGCGACTCGATCAGCGAGGGACCCACGAGCCCCTGCTGCGCCGCGCCGTGGCAGCGGTCGCACGCGGCGGCGCGCCACGCGCGAAAGCCGTTCATCGTGTTGGCATCGACCTTGTAGCCATCGACCACCGTGTAGGGCTTGTCGCCTTCGGCCATCGCGTGCGCCGCGATGGCGCACGCGATGACGACGGCAACGGTTGCCAGCGGCCGCATCAGTTGGGCAGGGCGAACACGGTGAGCGTGCCGCCCAGCTCGGTGTAGTCGCGCAGCTCCTTGTAACCGCCGACCGCGCCGAGCCCGTCGGTGTCCTTCTCGAGCCCCGCGGCCATGCCGATGCCGGCCCAGCCGCCGATGCCCGAGAAGACGCCGATGTACTGCTTGCCCTTGTGCTCGTAGGTGAAGACGTTGCCGATGATTCCCGACGGCGTCTTGAACTTGAAGAGCTCCTTGTTGATGTCGTTCGCGTCGACGCACTTGAGGTAGCCCTCGAGCGTGCCGTAGCAGGCGATGTTGCCCGCGGTCACGAGCGCGCCGCTCCACACCGAGAACTTCTCGGCCTTGGACTGCACGATCTTGCCCTGGCCGGCATCCCAGACGATGAAGTTGCCCATGTGCTTGTCGCCCTCGGGCGGGAACATCGACAGCGTCGCGCCCACGTACGGCTGGCCGGCCACGTAGTCGACCTTGAACGGCTCGTAGTCCATGCACACGTGGTTGGTGGGCACGTAGAAGCGGCCGTTCGCGGGGTTGAAGGCGGCGGGCTGCTCGTCCTTGGAGCCGAGCGCGGCGGGGCAGATGCCCTTGGTGTTCTTCTCCGGCCCGTTCTGCGCCGTCGAATACTTCGCCACCACCTGCGGGCGTCCGGTCTTCATGTCGACGTTCGTGGCCCAGTTCACCTTCGGGTCGTACTTCTCGGCGACGAGCAGCGCGCCGTTGGTGCGGTCGAGGGTGTACGCGAAGCCGTTGCGGTCGAAGTGCACCAGCGCCTTGGTCGGCTTGCCCTTCACGTTGATGTCGGCGAGGATCATCTCGTTGATGCCGTCGAAGTCCCACTCGTCGAACGGCGTCATCTGGTAGACCCATTTCGCCTGGCCGCTGTCCAGGTCGCGCGCGAAGACGGTCATCGACCAGCGGTTGTCGCCGGGCCGCTGCGACGGGTTCCACGTGGACGGGTTGCCGCTGCCGTAGTAGATCAGGTTGAGGTCCTTGTCGTAGCTGTACCAGCCCCACGTGGTGCCCCCGCCGGTCTTCCACTGGTCGCCCTTCCACGTCTTGAGCGACGAGTTCTGGCCCACGGGCTTGAGCTGCCCGTCGGTCCAGGTCATGGTCTTGTTCGGATCGACCAGCATCTCGTTGTCCGGGCCGGTGCTGTACGCCTTCCATACCTGCTTGCCGGTGTTGATGTCGTACGCCGCCAGGAAGCCGCGCACGCCCCATTCACCCCCGGAGATTCCCGTGATGACCTTGTCCTTGAAGACGTGCGGCGCATTCGTGTTGACCGCGCCCAGCTTCGGGTCGCCGTTCTTCACGGACCAGACCGGCTTGCCGGTCTTCGCATCCAGCGCGACCAGCGTGCTGTCCGCCTGCTGCAGGAAAATCTTGTTCTCCGCATAGGCGAGACCGCGGTAAACGGTGTCGCAGCACATCTGCGCGATCACCGCCTGGTCCTGCTTCGGCTCGTATCGCCACTTGATCTTCTGCGTGTCGAGGTCGATCGCGAAGACCTTGTTCGGGAACGGCGTGTGGATGTACATCGTGCCGTCCACCACGAGAGGCGAGCCCTCGTGGCCGCGCAGCACGCCCGTGGAGAAGAGCCACGCCACCTGCATCTTGCCCACGTTGTTCTTGTTGATCTGATTCAGCTTGCTGAAGCGCTGGTTGTGCATGTCGCCGGCCTGCATCGCCCAGTTGCGCGGATTCGCGATGCGGCTTTCGAGATCCGCATTGGCGGCGACGACGGTCGGGAATAAGGAAGCGAGAGCGAATGTTGCGGCAGCGAATGCGTCGGCTTTGAAGCGCATGTAAACCTCCTCTCGGTGCTTTTCGACGCCGGGGTCCGGAAGACGTCATGCGCGCTCTGGTTAGGAGTGGCCGCCATCGCCGATGACGCCGACCGGGTGCTGATTACGCTCCGCGATTTAACCACTGTCAAGCGTGATGCGGCGCATGCGCCTTGACGCCCAGCAGCAACTTTTTCCACTCGAACTTTTTTCATAATCGGTGCAGGATGTGCAACGCAGGCTATTCGCTCCCGTTCATCCACCGCGGCGCTATCGCCGCGTTTCCGCGGAGGAAATTCCCCATGGACGTTCGTGCCGCAGTCGCTTTGAAGGCCGGCGCCCCGCTTTCCATCGAGACCGTGCAGCTCGCCGGGCCGAAGGCCGGAGAGGTACTGATCGAGGTCAAGGCGACGGGCGTGTGTCATACCGACGAGTTCACGCGATCGGGCGCCGATCCCGAGGGGCTGTTCCCCTCGATCCTCGGCCACGAAGGCGCGGGCGTCGTGGTCGAGGTCGGCCCCGGCGTGACGAGCGTGAAGCCCGGCGATCACGTGATCCCGCTCTACACGCCCGAATGCCGCCAATGCAAGTCGTGCCTGTCGCGCAAGACGAACCTCTGCACCGCCATCCGCGCCACGCAGGGCAAGGGCGTGATGCCCGACGGCAGCAGCCGCTTCTCGCTCGACGGCAAGCCGGTCCATCACTACATGGGCTGCTCGACCTTCGCCAACTACACGGTGCTGCCGGAGATCGCGGTGGCGAAGATCCGCGAGGACGCGCCCTTCGAGAAGGTCTGCTACATCGGCTGCGGCGTGACCACCGGCATCGGCGCGGTCATCAACACGGCGAAGGTGG
>DASTGG010000055.1:0-19368 GCA_035719385.1 Usitatibacter sp. | reverse complement strand
GGCATAGAGCACGACCTCCTGGTTCAGCCGCTCGTCCGAGGGCGAAGCGCCGGCCTCCGTGAGCTTCGCCGTGAGCTTCTCCTGGAAGGCGCGAATGGCCGCGGGCATGAGCGGCTGCGCCTCGCTCGCGAGCGCGGCCATGCGGTCCAGGCGCTCGCGCAGGACGGCCTCGAGCTTCGCGCCTTCGCGGGCGCGGCTCTGGTCGAGGTCGCGGATCGCCAAGCCGAGCAGCGCCAGCACGGCCTCGCGCAGCTGCTCGGGCGCGAGCGTGGCATCGGCCAGCACGCCGGGCCAATGCAGCACCTCCGCGATCGACAGCGGCCGCGCGTGCGGGAATTTCGCGAGCACCTGCGCGGACACCTGCGCGAGGGCTTCCATCGCCTCGGCATCCGGAGCCATCGCGCGGACCGCCCCCGCGCCGGGCGCGATGGAGATGCGGCAATCCACCTTGCCGCGCGTGAGCCTCGCCGCGACCGCCTCGCGCAGGGCCGGCTCCAGCGGCCGCAGCTCCTCGGGCATGCGCGTCTGGAACTCGAGGTAGCGGTGGTTGACGGTCTTGAGCTCGACCGCGATGTTGCCGATGGCACTCTCGCGCGCGGCAGACGCGTAACCCGTCATGCTGGAGATCATCGGCGACACCGGCGCTGGTTCATGAGTGGAATCCTGCCTTTACAAGGCGTGAGGGAGTGCCGACAATTGGCCGAATTATATCGGATCACCTTCATGCCCCAGCAGGAAAACCAGCCGTTGCCCGCCGGCTACGTGCTGAACGGCTATCGCATTGAAAAGCCGTTGTCATCCGGCGGATTCAGCATCGTCTACCTGGCTCGGGACGAATCCGGCACTCCCTTCGCGATCAAGGAATACCTGCCGTCGTCGCTGCCGCTGCGCAGCGACGGCGTCGAGGTGCGCGTTACAGATGAAGCAAACCTGTCGGTCTTCCGGCACGGGCTGAAGTGCTTCTTCGAGGAGGGCCGCGCGCTCGCCATGATCTCGCACCCGAACGTGGTGCGCGTGGAGAACTTCTTCCGCGCCAACGAGACGTGCTACATGGTCATGCAGTACGTGCGCGGGCGCACGCTGCAGTTCCACATCCAGCGCCACCGCCACGAGTTCACCGAGCAGTTCATCCGCCGCATCTTCATCAACCTCATGAACGGGCTGCGCGAGGTGCACGCCAACAAGCTGCTGCACCTCGACATCAAGCCGGCGAACGTCTTCATCTCGATGGAGGGGCGCCCGGTGCTGCTCGACTTCGGCGCGGCGCGCATCACGCTCTCCGACGCGGCGATGAAGCTCAAGCCGATGTACACCGCGGGCTTCGCCGCCCCCGAGCATTACCGCTTCAAGCCCGAGGAGCTCGGGCCGTGGAGCGACATCTACTCGGTGGGCGCGACCGTCTACACGTGCATCGCGGGAACGCCGCCGCAGGCCGGCGACCAGCGCGAGCAGAAGGACCAGATGATCCCGCTGCGAACGCTGGCGCGACAGGAGTATTCGAACGACCTCTACGAGATCGTCGATTCGTGCCTCGCGCTCGACCCGCTGAAGCGCCCGCAGACCGCCTACGAGCTGCAGAAATGGCTGATGGAGGAGCCGGGCGAGCCGAAGCGCGCGAACAGCTTCCTCGAGACGATCAACAAGCCGATCTCGAAGCTGTTCTCGCGATAGCGCCGTGCGCTTCACCATCTTCCAGGACAGCCGCCAGGGCGACCGCGCCGGCAACGAGGATCGCGTCGGCTACTCGTACAGCCGCGACGTGCTGCTCATGTGCATCGCCGACGGCATGGGCGGCCACCAGCAGGGCGAGGTGGCCGCGGAGATCGCGGTCACCGAGATCACGCGCCGCTTCCAGCACGAGGCGCGCAACAAGCTGCGCAAGCCCTTCGATTTCCTCGTCTCGGCGATCCAGTCGGCGCATCGCGCGATCGTCTCGCACGCCGTCGAGCACAACCTGCTCGAGTGCCCGCGCACCACGTGCGTGACCTGCATCGTGCAGGGCGGCTGCGCGTATTGGGCGCACGCGGGCGATTCGCGCCTCTACGTGATGCGCGGCGGCGAGCTCATCGCGGCCACGCAGGACCATTCGCGCGTGCAGCAGCTCATCGACGCGGGGGAGCTTCGCCCCGAGGACGCGGCGCGGCACCCGGACCGCAACAAGATCTTCAGCTGCCTGGGCGGCGTCGTCCCGCCGCAGATCTCCACCGGCAAGGAGCTGAAGCTGCAGGTGGGCGACACCATCCTGCTCTCCACCGACGGGTTCTGGGCGCAGATCCCGCCCAACCTCCTGGGCAACCTGCTTCGCAAGCAGCCGATCACGACGCTGCTGCCCGCACTGCTCGCCGAGGCGCAGCGGCGCGCGCAGGGCGAGTCGGACAACCTCTCGGTGGTCGCCATGACCTGGGAGAACCAGGAAGACACGAGCGTCGCGGACACGCAGAGCCTCGAGAGCGAGGCGTTCACGTCCTCCACCAACACCACCGAGCAGCTCGACGCGCCCGCGGTCGCGCTCGAGGACGTCACGGACGAGGACATCGAGCGCGCCATCGCCGAGATCCAGAGCGCCATCAAGAAGGTTCCCAGGTAAAGCCATGCGCTCCTTCGATCGTTCGCCCGGCCAGCTTCGCCCCGTGAGGTTCCATCGCGGCTTCACGGAGCATGCGGAAGGCTCCGTGCTCGTCGAGATGGGACACACGCGCGTGCTGTGCACCGCGAGCGTCGAGGAGAAGGTGCCGCCCTTCCTCAAGGGCAAGGGCGGCGGCTGGGTCACCGCCGAATACGGCATGCTGCCGCGCGCGACGCACACGCGCGGCACGCGCGAGGCGGCGGCAGGGAAGCAATCGGGCCGCACGCAGGAGATCCAGCGGCTCATCGGCCGCAGCCTGCGGGCCGCGACCAACCTGGCGCTGCTGGGCGAACGCCAGGTCACCATCGACTGCGACGTGCTGCAGGCCGATGGCGGCACGCGATGCGCCTCGATCACCGGGGCCATGGTCGCGCTTGCGGACGCCATCGCGAAGCTGCGCTCGCAAGGGCTCGTGGCGGCCGATCCCATCCGGGATTTCGTCGCCGCCGTCTCGGTCGGCATCGTCGACGGCCTGCCGGTGCTGGACCTCGATTACGCCGAGGATTCCGCCTGCGGCACGGACATGAACGTCGTCATGACCGGAGACGGCCATTTCGTGGAGGTGCAGGGCACCGCCGAGGGCCAGCCCTTCACGCGCGACGAGATGTCGAAGCTGCTGGATCTCGCGACCGCGGGCATTCGCGACCTCGTGCGGTTGCAGCGGGAAGCGCTCGCCGCCGCGCGCTAGAGGGACTTGCGGTACACGATGAAGCCGGAGCGCTCGGCCACCTGGTCGTACAGGCGCCTCGCGCGTGCGTTCGTCTCGTGGGTCTGCCAATAGACGCGGGGGCTGCCCGCCGCCCGCGCCCGCTCATACACCGCCTCGATGAGCGCGCGGCCGACGCCGCCGCCGCGGGCTTCCTCGCGGGTATACAGGTCCTGCAGGTAGCACATGTGCGCGACGTGGCTGGTGCTGCGATGGAAGAGGTAATGGGCGATGCCCAGCAGATGGCCATCGGCCTCGGCGACGAGCGCGTTCACGGGCTCGCTGTCGTCGAAGAACCGCTCCCAGGTCGTACGCACGACTTCGCCGCCAAGCGCGGTCGGCCCGATCCGGCCATAGAATGCGTTGTACGCGTCGAAGAGCTCGCGCCACTGCCTCTCGTCCGCACGCTCGAGCGCGCGCACCCTGAATCGCACTTCCATCGATCCTCCCTGGCGACGACCCCGCAATGATGCGCATCGTCATCGCGTCGAACAACCCCGGCAAGCTGCGCGAGCTCACGCGCCTGCTCGCGCCCCTGGGCCTGGAGGCGCATCCGCAATCCGAGTTCGCCGTGACGGAAGCCGAGGAGCCGCACGACACGTTCGTCGAGAACGCGCTCGCCAAGGCGCGGCATGCGAGCGCGGCCACGCGGCTGCCGGCGCTGGCCGACGATTCCGGGCTGTGCGTGCCTTCGCTCGGCGGCGAGCCCGGCGTGCACTCCGCCTACTACGCGGGCACGCAAGGCCCGCGCGAGGAGCGCGACGCGCGCAACAACGCGAAGCTCGTCGAGGCGCTGCGCGTTTCGCGCGACCGCGGCGCGTTCTACTACTGCGTGCTGGTCCTGGTGCGTGCCGCGAACGACCCTACGCCCCTGATCGCGGACGCCCGCTGGCACGGGGACATCGTGCTCGAGCCGCGCGGTGCCGGCGGCTTCGGCTACGACCCCTACTTCGTTCCCCGCGGCAGCCACAGGACCGCGGCCGAGATGGGGGCCGAGGAGAAGAACCGGGCAAGCCATCGCGCGCAGGCGCTCGCCGCGCTGGCGCAGAAGCTCGCGCAGGAGCTTCGGCCGTGAGCGACGCGATCGCGCTGCACGAGCTGCCGCCGCTCTCGCTCTACGTGCACGTGCCGTGGTGCCTGCGCAAGTGCCCGTACTGCGATTTCAACTCGCACGAGAAGCGCGGCGCCCTCCCGGAGCGCCGGTACATCGAGGCGCTGCTCGCCGACATCGAGGCATCGCTGCCCAGGGTCTGGGGGCGGCGGGTGTACACGATCTTCATCGGCGGCGGCACGCCGAGCCTGCTCTCGCCGGACGCGATCGGCGAGCTGATCGTAGGCATCCGCACGCGCCTCACGGTCGATCCCGAGGCGGAGATCACGCTGGAGGCCAATCCGGGCACGTTCGAGCGCGAACGCTTCCGCGGCTTCCGCGACGCGGGCGTGAACCGGCTGTCGGTCGGCGTGCAGAGCTTCGACGACGCGAAGCTCGAGGCGCTCGGCCGGGTCCACGGCGCGGACGAGGCGCGCCGCGCGCTCGCCGCCGCGCTCGCCATCTTCCCCAGCGTGAACGCCGATCTCATGTACGCACTGCCTTGCCAGTCGCTCGAGGACGCGCTGCGCGACCTCGGGGAAGCGATCGCGATCGGGCCGCCGCACGTCTCGGCGTACCACCTCACGCTCGAGCCCGACACGCAGTTCCATCGTCATCCGCCGCCGCTGCCCGAGGACGACGTGGCCGCGGACATGCAGGTCGCCATCGAGGAGCGGCTGGCGGCCGCGGGATACGGGCACTACGAGACATCGGCGTTCGCGAAACCCGGCCACCGCGCGCGCCACAACGTGAACTACTGGACGTTCGGCGACTACCTCGGCGTAGGCGCCGGCGCCCACGGCAAGATCTCGTTCCGCGACCGCATCCTGCGGGAGACGCGGCAGCGCAAGCCGGAAACCTACATGCGCGCGGCGCTCGACGGCGACGCCATCGACGAGGCGCGCGAGGTCACGCCCGGCGAGCTGCCGTTCGAGTTCATGCTCAACGCGCTGCGGCTGGTCGAGGGATTTCCCGCCAGCCTCTTCGAGCTGCGGACCGGGATGCCGCTGCTCGCCATCGAGCGCGAGCTGGCGCGCGCGCAAGCCGACGGGCTCCTCGAGCGCGACCTGGCGACGATCCGCCCCACGCTCAAGGGCCAGCGCTTCCTCAACGAGCTGCTGGAGCGCTTCCTGCCCTCTTCGCCCGCGCGCCGCCCGCGCCGCGTCATCAGTATCGGTTCGCCGGGTACCGGCCGTCCTTCATGAAGGGCGGCTCGCGGCCGACCAGCGACTCGAGCAGGATGAGCTCGTCGTCGGTGTGGTTGCGGAACTTCGCCGGGTCCGCGGTCGTCACGCCGCCCTCGGCGTGGATGACCATCGGCTGCTCATGGTGCGTGGTCTTCACGACCTTGGCCGGCATGCCCGCGCCCTCCACCACGGCCTCGCCGTAGCACAGGCAGAAGTACACGCCCTGCGGCTCGACCTCGAGGTAGGCGCCGGTGCCGCGAATGCCGATGTTAGCGACCGGCACCTTGATCGACACGGGCTTCTTCGCGAAGACCGACAGCACGCGCCCGGTCGAGATGAGCAGCTCTTTCAGGCCGTTGTCGCTGCCGCGCGTCTCGATGACGGTCATCTCGCGCACCAGGAATGCGTCCTTCCCGATGACAACCACCGCCTGGCTCGCGCGGCCTGTCTCGATGCGATCGCCCGGCTGCACCGGCGTGCCGACGCGCGCCGCGGTGCCGTTCACGGTCGCGCTGCCTTCGAGCCGGTGGATGCCCGAGGTCTTCGGCAGGTCGCCCGAGGCGAGCGCGCGCGACATGAAACCGCTCAGCCCCGAGGCGCCGAGCGCCCCGCTGGCCGCGAGCATGAGCACCCTGCGGCGAATCGCGTCGTGCATGACTACCTCCGCTCGAAGACGATGTCCCGGACGCCGTGGCCCAGGCCGATGCCGCGCCGCTCGAACTTGGTCTCGGGGCGCGCCGCCGGCCTCTCGGCGAAACCGCCGGCAGTATTGCGCAAGGAAGGCGTGCCGTTGAGCACTTCGAGCACCTGCTGCGCGTATTCCTCCCAATCGGTGGCGACGTGGAGGATGCCGCCGGGCGCGAGCCGGCTCGCGGCGAGCTCGGCGAAAGCGGGCTGGACCAGGCGTCGCTTGTGGTGCCGCTTCTTCGGCCACGGGTCGGGAAAGAAGACGTGGATGCCGGCCAACGACCCGGGCGGGATCATGTCCCGCAGCACCTCGACGGCATCATGCCGGATGACCCGAACGTTGGTGAGCCCTAGCTCTTCAATGCGCCGCAGCAGGCTCCCGATTCCCGGCGCGTGCACCTCGATTGCGAGGTAATCGCGCCCGGGGCTCTCGGCGGCGATGCGCGCGGTGGTCTCCCCCATGCCCGAGCCGACCTCCACGACCACGGGTGCGCGCCTACCGAACACTCGTTCGAAATCAAGCGGTTGCGGCGCGAAGGGAACACCGAACCGCGGCATGAGCTCGGCGTGGGCGCGCTGCTGCGCCGGTGAAAAACGTCCCTGGCGCAGGACGTAGCTGCGGATCGGTCGATGCGTCAAGGAAGTGCCCGTAGGCGGCGTGACGGGAGTGGCGGATTATAGGCGCGGCGGTCGATTTGACAGCCGGACCGGCGGCCCCAAGAATGCGAACAACGACGCGGAGAATACGACGATGACAAGGAAACCGCTCTTCGCTCTGGCGCTCGCGGCACTGCCCGCGACGGCGCTCGCCGCCGACTACCTCGGCACCCTGAAGGCGCCGCAATCCAGCTTCGTGCCGAGCGGCATCTATTCGTTCGCGAACCTCCCGGCCCAGCCCGCCGGCACCGCCCCGCTCGCCGACCAGACGCTGCGCCTCAAGCTCGGCTACAAGTACTCGCGCTACCTCGCGGTCGAGAGCGAGTTCATCGATGCGTCGCGCGGCACGGCGGACGTGTTCGCGAGCCCGGGCAACCTGACCTCGGCGTTCCGCAGCACCGGCTATGCGGTGGACACCATCGCCACGCTGCCGGTGTGGCGCTTCTCCTTCTACGGCCGCATGGGCGCCTATCGCGGCGACCTGCGCAACGCCTTCAACACCTATTCGACCTCGCTCACGGGCGACAACGGCGTGCGCGGATCGCGCTGGCGCTACGGCCTCGGCATGCGCTACGACATCACCAAGTCGCTCGGCCTGCGCGCGGAGATGGAGCACTACTCGCCGATGGGCGCGTCGGTCGCGGGCGAGCCGGAGTCCGATCTCTTCTCCGTGGGCGTGAGCTGGCGCTTCTGAGCGTCAACATCGCTCGCCGCAGGTGCCGTCGCCGCGCCAGTGCGTGAGCACGAGGCGCGCGAGCCAGCCGCAGTAGCCCAATGCCAGGACGCTGAGCGCGAGGAACGCGAGCAGGTTGATCGCGGGCGCCGCGACGTACGAGAGCGCGGCATAGATGAGCGCGAGGGGCACGCTCAGCGACGCGACGATCACGAAAAGGGCGGGATTGCTTTCGGCAAGCCCGAGGATTCTCCCGATGAGGGGCAGGGCGTATTTCATGTGCCCTCCTATCGGCGTCACCCCTTCCCGTCGTTTGCCTCCTTGAATACGTTGCGACGGCCTATGGAAGCTTTGACGCTGCGTGCTGTTGTGTGAGTTTCCCGATCGAGTTAACGAAAGGTAATCGCAACCTACCTCCCGGTTCGCAGGGTGTCAATCAGGGAAAACGGGGCTTCCGAGCGAACTTGGTGGCCTAACGCGCGAGCCCGAATTAACGTTGACTAATCGCCGCTCACCGCGTGCTTTTCCCGGGCAGGCTCGGTGATGAGTCCCTGCGTCGGCGAGCTCGCGCTGGCTTCGTAGGGCTTCCTCGGCATGCGGCCCGCGAGATAGGCCTCGCGTCCCGCCTCCACGGCGAGCTTCATCGCGCGTCCCATGCGAACCGGATCCCTCGCCTTCGCGATCGCGGTGTTCATGAGGACGCCGTCGCAACCCAGCTCCATCGCGATCGCCGCGTCGGATGCGGTGCCGATGCCGGCATCGACCAGCACCGGCACGTTCACGCGATCGATGATGATCTGCAGGTTCCAGGGATTGATGATGCCCATGCCGGAGCCGATGAGCGATGCGAGCGGCATCACGGCCACGCAGCCGATCTGCTCGAGCTCCCGGGCGAGGATGGGGTCGTCGCTGCAATAGGCCATGACCTGGAAGCCGTCGGCCACGAGCGTCTTCGCGGCGGCGAGCGTTTCGGGCATGTTCGGGTAGAGCGACTGGGCGTCGCCGAGCACCTCGAGCTTCACGAGGGAGTGGCCGTCCAGCAGCTCGCGCGCGAGCCGCAGCGTGCGCACCGCGTCCTGCGCTGTGTAGCAGCCGGCGGTGTTGGGCAGGATCGTGTAGCGGCTGGTCGGCAGCACGTCGAGCAGGTTCGGCTCGCCCGCGTTCTGGCCGATGTTCGTGCGGCGGATGGCGACGGTGACGATCTCCGCGCCGCTCGCCTCGATGGCGCGCCGCGTTTCGTCGAAGTCGCGATATTTCCCGGTGCCTACCAGCAGGCGCGAGCCGTAGGCCTTGCCTGCGATGACGAGCTTGTCCATCAACCGCCTCCGACCGCGACCACCACCTCGACGCGGTCGCCGTCGGCGATGGCGTCGGCCGCGAAGCGGCTGCGCGGAACGATCTCGCCGTTGCGTTCGACGGCGAGGCGCCGCCCGGCGAGCGACAGCTCGTCGAGCAGCTGGGAAAAGGTGAGCGGAGCGGGAAATTCCCGCGGCGCCCCGTTCAGGACGATACGGATGGGCGCTGACATTTCAGCAAAAGCTTAGCACGCGCCATGCCGCGCTTTTCTTGACCTGCATCTGGGAGCGGCGACGCCCCGGACGCTCGCGGCCGTGCGGTAAACTAGCTGCGCCGGGCGGGTGTAGCTCAATGGCAGAGCAGAAGCTTCCCAAGCTTACGACGAGGGTTCGATTCCCTTCACCCGCTCCAGCGCCCTGTCCTCGCCTGAAACCGCCCCGCCGCCGCGGCGGTCCTATCTGCTGTCACCCACGCAGGAGGACGCCATGGCGGACTACACCCACGACGAACGCGAATCCGGCGGCACTGGCCTGGCGCTGCTGGGAGCATTGGGCCTCGGGGCCTTGATCATGTATCTGGCCGACCCCTACAGCGGCCGTGGGCGCCGCGCGCGGTTGCGCGACCGATACGTGAGCACGGCGCGCCGGCTGCAGCAAGGCGCCGACGTGGTGCTGCGCGATGCGACGCACCGCGCCACCGGCACGGTCGCTTCGGTCCGCGGCTGGATGGCCGAGCGCGGGCAGGCAACCGACGACGTGATCCTGCTGGAGCGCGTCCGCTCGGCACTGGGCCGCACGACGCCGCATCCGCACGCCGTCGAGGTGCGGGTCATCGGATCGAACGTGACGCTGTCGGGCGACGCGCTCGCCGACGAGGCGGGGCGCATCGTGGATTGCGTCGCGAAGGTGCGCGGCGTGAAATCGGTCGAGAACCGCCTGCGCCTGCACGACTCGTCCGAGAACTTCCCCTCCCTGCAGGGCAGCGGCCGCCGCGCCGGGGCCCGCATGGAGCTGATGCAGGACAACTGGTCGCCCGCGTGGCGCTCGCTCGCCGGCGCGATCGGCGCGGGCCTCACGCTGGCCGGCTGGATCCGCGGCGGCGTCCAGGGCATGGCGCTCGGCACGACGGGCGCGGGACTGCTCGCGCGCGCGGTGGTCAATCGCGACTTCGCGACGCTCGTCGGCGTGGGCTCCACAGCTTCGGGCAAGGGCCTCGTGGTGCAGAAATCGATCTACGTCGATGCGCCGGTCGAGGACGTCTACCGCCAGTGGACCATCGAGAACTTCCCGAACTGGATGTCGCACGTGCGCGAGGTGCGGCCGCTCGGGAACGGCCGCCACCATTGGGTCGTCGAGGGGCCGGCGAAGGTGCCGGTCGAATGGGACTCCGAGATCACCCACTCGGTGCCGAACCAGGAGCTCGAGTGGCGTGCCGTGCCCGGCGCGACCGTGGACAACGCGGGGCGCGTGTACTTCTGTCCCGAAGGCGACGGCACGCGCGTGCAGGTCACCATCTGCTACATGCCTCCCGCGGGCGTCATCGGGCACGCCGTCGCGAAGGCGCTGGGCAGCGACCCGAAGAGCCGCATGGACGACGACCTGATGCGTTTCAAGGCGCTGCTCGAGACGGGAAGGCCGGCGCACGACGCGGCGACGGCGAAGCGCTCGTCGGGATTCTGGCCCTTCAGCAGCGCACGCCACTGATCGCACGGGAAGAGCGCGCTTCGTGGAACCGCGCGAAGTCCGCATTCCCGCCGGCGCGGCGGTCCTGAACGGCACGCTCGCCCCCGCCGGCGACGATACGGCGCTCGTCCTCTTCGCCCACGGCAGCGGCAGCAGCCGCCACAGCCCGCGCAACCGCAGCGCCGCCGAGGCCATTCGCAACCAGGGCATCGGCACGCTGCTCTTCGACCTGCTCACCGGCGAGGAAGAAGAGGTCGATCGCGTGACGGCGCGGCTGCGCTTCGATGTGAAGCTGCTCGCCGATCGGCTGGAAGCGGCGACGGAATGGGCCATCGCGCAGCATGCGGGCGAGGCGCGCGTGGCGATCGGCTACTTCGGCGCCAGCACGGGGGCGGCGGCGGCGCTCATCGCCGCCTCGCGCCTGCGCGATCTCGTGGGCGCGGTGGTCTCCCGCGGCGGGCGCCCGGACCTCGCCGGCGCGGCGCTGCCGCGCGTGACGGCGCCGACGCTCCTCATCGTCGGCGAGCGCGATCCCGAGGTCATGGCGCTGAACGAGCAGGCGCTCTCGCAGCTCGCGTGCGCGAAGGACATCGCCCGGGTGCCGCGCGCCACGCACCTCTTCGAGGAGCCGGGCACGCTCGAGGAAGTCGCGCGCCTCGCCGCGAAATGGTTCCACCGCCACCTGGTCGAGAGCAGGCGCTGAGGCGCTTGCCGCAGCCATTGCGACTATGGAGGAAACGCCTCCCCGGGTGCGGGGTCCTAAAGCCACATCTGGGACCACTGGAGGAGACCGCATGGCTACGAGGAACGGGGTGTTTTTGCTCGGATTGGGTGCGGGTCTCATGTACCTGATGGATCCGCAGAACGGCCGCAAGCGGCGCGCCGACCTGAAGAACCAGATGGATTCGGCGGTGCGCAAGGCGAGGGAGGCGCAGGACCTGGTCGTGCGCGACGCCACCAACCGTGCGTACGGGGTGGTGCACGAATCGCGCCGCTGGGTGGAGAACCGCCGCCAGATGCGCACGCTGGCTGCCCCCGGCGACGGCCAGGCGGGCGCCGCGTTCGCGAAGGTGCGCGCGGACCTGGGCGGCCCCTGGAGTCCCACGTCCCGCGCGGCGGCCGGCGCGTTCGGCGGGGCGATGCTCGCGTACGGCTATTTCTGCGGCGGCCTGCGCGGATTCATCTATGGGCTCATCGGCGGCGGGCTGCTCGCGCGCGCCACGACGAATCGCGAGCTCGCGAGCCTCGCCAAGGGCGACTCGCTGCCGATCGAGAAGACCATCCGCATCGCCGCGCCCGTGGAGCAGGTCTTCGCGTACTGGCGCAACCTCGAGAACTTCCCGCAGTGGATGTCGCACGTGCGTGAAGTGCGCTACATCGGCGGCGACCGTTTCCACTGGACCGTGGACGGGCCCGCGGGCGTGCCGGTCGAATGGGATTCGGAGCTGCTGAACGTCGTCGACAACCGCGAGATGACCTGGCGCTCCGTGGAAGGGGCGGCCGTCACCCACACGGGGCGAGTGCGCTTCGAGCCCGACGGCGACGGCACGCGCGTGCATGTGCAGCTGCGCTATGCGCCCATGGGCGGCGTCATCGGCCATGCGGTCGCCAAGGCCTTCGGCGTCGATCCGCTCAGCGAGATGAACGACGACCTGCTGAGGATCAAGAGCCTCATCGAGACCGGCCGCCCGCCGCGCGACAGCGCCGCCATGCGGGCGCTGGGCGGCAACGGCGCCGCACCCGCCGTGTAGTTGCCCTTACACTCGGAGCCATGGACATGGCTCCGGGTTTCGCGGCGCGCGTCGTCGGCTGGCAACGCGCGCACGGCCGCACGAACCTTCCCTGGCAGGGGACGCGCGACGCGTATCGCGTGTGGCTTTCCGAGGTGATGCTGCAGCAGACGCAGGTCGCCACGGTCATTCCGTATTACGAGCGCTTCCTCGCGCGGTACCCCGACGTCGCGGCGCTCGCCGCGGCGCCGATCGACGACGTGCTCGCGCTGTGGAGCGGCCTCGGCTACTACGCGCGCGCCCGTAACCTGCACCGTGCGGCGTGCGAGGTGGCCGCGCGCTTCGGCGGCGCGTTCCCGCGGTCGTTCGACGACCTCCTGACGCTGCCGGGCATCGGGCGCTCCACCGCCGCCGCCATCGCCGCGTTCGCCTCGGGCGAGCGGCGCGCGATCCTCGACGGCAACGTGAAGCGGGTGCTCGCTCGCCATGCCGGCATCGGCGGGGACCCGGGCTCCACAGCGGTGCTCGCACGGCTGTGGAGCGAGGCCGAAGCGCGCACGCCGGCGGGGGACATCGAGGCGTACACCCAGGGCATGATGGATCTCGGCGCCGACGTCTGCTCCGCGAGGAAGCCCGCGTGCCTCGCCTGCCCGGTGGCCGGCGACTGCGTCGCGCGCAACGAAGCGCGGATCGACGAGCTGCCCGGCCGGCGCGCGCGGCGCGAAGCGCGGCGCAAGCAGGTCGGCATGCTCGTCGTGCTCGCGCGCGGCGAAGTGCTGCTCGAGAAGCGGCCGCCCGCCGGCATCTGGGGCGGCCTGTGGTCCCTTCCGGAGTTCCCGGCCGGCGAGAGGCCCGAGGGCCGCCTGCGAAGCGAATGGGGCATCGAGGCGGCTCGCGCGTTCGCGCTCGCGCCGTTCGAGCATGCGTTCACGCACTTCACGCTCGAAGTCGAGCCGTGGCGTATCGAGGTCGCCTCCAAGCCGGCGGCGGCCTTCGATCGCGCCGCGACGTGGCTCGCGCTCGACGACCTCGAGGGCGCGGCGCTGCCCTCCCCGGTGCGCCGGCTGCTGCTGTCGGTCAGATGAGCTTCTGCTGGCGCAGGAAGCGATGGATCACCGCCAGCCGCAGCGTGGCATCGGTGACCTCGAGCAGCTTCTGCTTCACGTCGTTGCGCAGCGGCAGGATCTCGGCGAGCCGGAAGCCGACCCAGGTCGCATTGTCGAAGAGATAGGGCTCCGCGAAGCGTTGCGGCCCGATGCCTGCGATCAGCTTGCGCAGGAAGTCGGCGCATTCGGCGAGCCCCGGCGCCTCGATCGCGTCGGCCTCGGGCTCGAGCCGCTCGACGCGGCCGATGACCAGTCCCTGCTTGCCCACCTCGCGCGCGACGATGCGGAAACGCTCGCCGCCCTTCGCCACGGCCTTGAGGATGCCGAGCTCCTCCATGTCGCATTCGCCCAGCGTCGCGGTGCAGCCGATCGTCTCCGGGACGGCGGGCGCGCCCACTTCCTGCCCCTCCTTGATGAGGCACACGCCGAACGGCGAGCCGCTCTTGAGGCAGTCGCGCGCCATGTCCATGTAGCGCGTCTCGAAGATGCGCAGCGGGAGCAACGCGCCGGGGAAGAGGACGGTCTGCAGCGGGAAGATCGGGATCGACTCGCGCTTGAAACGGTCGAGGAAGGTTTTCAGCAATCTAGTGTCCCGAAGTCACGAATCCGTTGCATCGGCGAGCGCGGGGCACTAGGTCTTCAGGTCGCGGTGGCGCAGCACGACGGGGTAATCGGTTTCGAACCGGCGGGCCAGCGATTCGGCAATGTACACCGAACGGTGCCGCCCGCCGGTGCAGCCGATGGCGACCGTGATGGAGGCGCGCTGGTCGAGGACGAAGCGCGGCAGCCAGCGCTGCAGGAAGCGCTGGATGTCCTCGATGAGGAGCCCGGCCTGCGTCTCGCGCTCGAGGAACGCGACCACCGCCGGATCGCTGCCGGTGAGCGGCCGCAGCTGCGGGTCGTAGTGCGGGTTGGGCAGGAAGCGCACGTCGTAGAGGAAGTCCGCGTCGAGGGCGGGGCCGTTCTTCCAGCCGAAGGATTCGAAGATGAGCGTGAGGCGCGCCTGCCCCTGCACGACGAGGTCCTGCACCCAGCCGCGCAACTGCTGGGGCGTGAGCGCGCTGGTGTCGATGCGCTGGCCGATCTCGGAGAGCCACGCGAGCACCCGGCGCTCCTCGGCGATCGCCTCGCCGAGCGTGCGGCCCTCGCCGGCGAGCGGATGCGGGCGGCGCGTCTCCGAGAAGCGGCGCACGAGGCTCTCGTCGCTCGCGTCGAGGAAGATCACGCGCACGTCGGTGCCGCGTGCCCGCTGGCGCTCGACGATCGCCGGCAGGCGCGCGAGGCTCTCGCGGCTGCGCGCATCGGCGCTGATCGCCACGCGCGGCTCGCCGCGGGTCGAGGCGTAATCGGCGAGCGCGTCGATGAGGTCGGCGGGAAGGTTGTCGACGCAGAAGAAGTCCGCGTCCTCGAGCGCCTTCAGCGCCACGCTCTTGCCCGAGCCGGAGACGCCGGACAGCAGCACGAGCTGCATCACGTGCCGGTCTCGTCCACGGGCGGCGCGTCGGCGCGCATCGCCGCCTCCTGCCGCGCGATGAACTCGCGCGTGGAATCGATTCCCCGCGTGATGAGGATGTGGTTGCGCACCGCGGCCTCCACCAGCACCGCGAGGTTGCGCCCCGGCGCCACCGCGAGGGTCACGGTAGGGATCTCCACGCCGAGGATGTCCTGCATGCCAGAGCGCGTGGCGAGCCGGCCCTTCTCGTCGAAGCCCGAGAGGGGAATCTCCAGCTGCACGATGAGACGCAGCACCTTGCGCGGCCGCACCGCGGTCTCGCCGAAGATCGAGCGGATGTTGAGCACGCCCAGCCCGCGCACCTCGAGGAAGTCGCGCAGCAGCGGCGGGCAGCGCCCCTGGATCGTCTCGGGGCCGATCTGCTGGAGCTCCACCACGTCGTCCGCCACGAGGCCGTGCCCGCGCGAGATGAGCTCGAGCGCGAGCTCGCTCTTGCCGATGGACGACTCGCCGGTGATGAGCACGCCGATTTCGAGCACGTCGAGGAACACCCCGTGCAGCGTCGTGATCTCGCCCAGCTCCTGCTGCATGAACGGGCGCAGCACGTTGATCACGTGCTGGCTGGGCTCGGTGGAGGTGAGCACGGGCGTGGCCGTGGCCTCGGCGGCGTTGCGCAACGCCTCCGGCACCGCCACGCGGTCGCACACGATGACGCACACGGTCTCGCCGCCCACGATGTGCGCCGCGGTCTGCTCGCGCACCGGGCCTTCGAGCCGGTCGATGTAGTCGGCCTCGCGCGGCCCCACGATCTGCGCGAGCTGAGGATGGATGAGGTTCAGGTGGCTGATGAGCCCCACGCCCGGCTTGCGAAGCATCTCGCCGGTGAACTCGCGGACGGCGCCCGCATGGCCCGCGGCCCAGGCGAGGCCGAGGCGCTCGTGGCGCCGGTCAAACAGCTGCTGAACGCTGAGCCGGGGCATAGGGCGACCACTCGGTGATCAGCCGGTGCGCCGCCTGGATGTCTTCGACCGCCGCGAGCCGCTCGCGAAGGTCCGGGTCGCTGAACATCTGCGCCAGCTCCGAAAGGATCTCGAGATGGGCTTCGGTGGCGTGCTCGGGAACGAGGAGCGAGAAGACGAGCCTCACCGGCTGGCCGTCGGGCGCCTCGAAGGGAATCGGGGCCGATGTGCGCACGAACGCGCACACCGGCTCCTTCAGCGTGCGGATGCGGCCATGGGGAATGGCCACGCCGTAGCCGAGCCCCGTGGAGCCCAGCTTCTCGCGCTCGAAGAGCGCGTCGAACACCCGCGCGCGCGGGATCTGCCGCGAGTTCTCGAACAGCAGCCCGATCTGCTCGAACAGCCGCTTCTTGCTGCTCGCCTCGAGGTCGAGCAGCACGTGGTTGAGCGGCAGCAGCCGTGAGAGCAGGTTCATGCCGCGCGCGGCCTCACGCCTGGGGGATGCGCTTCACCCCGCCGCTCGCATGGCGGTTCACCTGGAAGCGCTCCTTGTGGCGGATGACCTGGCGGTCGAGCTTGTCGATGAGCCCGTCGATGGCCGCGTACATGTCCTCGTCGTGGGCCTGGACGTGGATGTCCTTGCCCGACAGGTGCACGTTCACGTCGATCCTCTGGTCGAGCTTCTCGACGGTCATGATCACGTTCACGTCGATCACGTGGTCGAAGTGGCGCTCGATGCGCGTGAGCTTCGACACGACGTAATCGCGAATCGCGGGGGTGATCTCGACGTGGCGGCCTGTGAGTTGCAGGTTCATCGAAAAGCTCCTTTCAGTAGCGGGACTACGGAAAACAAAGCTCAAATCGACTTGCGCAGGTTCGCCGGCTGGATGTGCATCGCCTCGCGGTACTTGGCGACGGTCCTGCGGGCGACCTGGATCCCCTGCTGCGCGAGGATGTCCGAGATGCGGTGGTCCGAAAGCGGCTTGCGCCCGTCCTCGGCGGCGACCAGCTGCTTTATCAGAGCACGGATGGCCGTGGCCGAACAGGCCCCGCCCGTGTCCGTTGAAACGTGCGAGCCGAAGAAATATTTCAGCTCGAAGATGCCGCGCGGGGTGAGCATGTACTTCTGCGTCGTCACGCGCGAGATCGTGGATTCGTGCAGGTTGACGGCCTCGGCGATCTCCCTCAGCACGAGCGGGCGCATCGCCACCTCGCCGTGCTCGAAGAAGTTCTTCTGCCGGTCGACGATCGACTGCGTCACCCGCAGGATGGTGTCGAAGCGCTGCTGCACGTTCTTGATGAGCCAGCGCGCTTCCTGCAGCTGGCCGGCGAGGTGCTTGCCGCCGTTCTCCCGCGAGGCCTGGAGGATGTCGGCGTACATCTTGTTGATGCGAAGGCGCGGCATGGCGTCGCGGTTGAGCGAGGCGGTCCAGCGGCCCGCGATCTTGCGCACGACCACGTCCGGCACCACGTAGCGCACGTCGCCGCCGCCGAAGGCCCGCCCCGGCTTGGGGTCGAGCGTGAGGACGAGGTCGCGGATCTCGCGCAGCTCGTCCTCGTCCACGTTCAGCAGGCGCTTGAGCTTGTTGAAGTCGCGCGCCGCGAGGGCGTCCAGGTACTTCGACACGAGCGTGACGGCCACGTCGCGATGCAGCGTGTTGGGCGGCAGCGCCTTCAGCTGCAGCTCGAGGCACTCGCCGATGTCCCTCGCGCCCACTCCCGTGGGCTCGAGGTTCTGCACGTGGCGCAGCGCGATCTGCAGCTCCTCGATCTCGACGTCGGGCACGGCCGCGCACGCGGGCTCGCGCAATTCCTCGAGCTCCGTCTTGAGGTAGCCGTCCTCGTCCAGGTGGCCGACGATGATCGTGGCGAGCTGCTTGTCGCGCTCGGTGAGGCCGGTCAGCGCCAGCTGCTGCAGCAGGTGGTCCTGCAGCGTGGGCTCCGCGGCCGCGAACTGGGTGAAGTCGTCCCGCTCCTCGTCGTCGCGGCGCGAGCTGCCCGTGGGGGCGTGCTCCTCGCCGAAGCCGTGCTCTTCCGCGAAGCTCGCCGGCTCGTCACGCGATTCCTCGGCCGGCGCGGCGGCTTCCTGCGGCGTGGGGATGCCGGGCGGCGTGGGGGCGGCGGATTCTTCCGAGGCGAGGTCCGCGCGCTCCAGCAACGGGTTCTCGGCCAGGTACCGCTCGAGCTCCTGGTTGAGCTCGACCGTCGACAACTGGAGCAACCGGATGGATTGCTGCAGCTGCGGAGTGAGCGTGAGGTGCTGCGATAGCTTGAGCTGGAGGCTGTGCTTCATGCGCCGTAGGTTCCCGGAGCAAAAGATCCTCCGCTAGAGGCGGAAGTTCTCTCCGAGATACACCTTTCGGACGGCTTCATTATAGATGATCTCCTCCGGCTTTCCGAAGGCGAGGACGGTCCCCTGGTTGATGATGTAGGCATGATCGCAGATGCCCAGCGTCTCGCGCACGTTGTGGTCCGTGATGAGCACGCCGATGCCCCGTTCCTTGAGGAACCGGATGATCTGCTGGATGTCCAGCACCGCGATCGGGTCGACCCCCGCGAAGGGCTCGTCGAGCAGGATGAAGCGGGGGCTGGTGGCGAGCGCCCGCGCGATCTCCACGCGCCTGCGCTCCCCGCCCGAGAGGGCGAGCGCCGGGTTCGCGCGCAGGTGGCCGATGTGCAGGTCCTCGAGCAGCCCCTCGAGGCGCACCAGGATGTCCTCGTCCTCCAGCCCCTGCAGCTCCAGCACCGCGCGGATGTTCTGCTCCACGGTGAGCTTGCGGAAGATGGACGCTTCCTGCGGCAGGTACGAAAGTCCCAGGCGGGAGCGGCGGAAGATCGGCAGGTGCGTCAGTACCTGGCCGTCCAGGGTGACGGAGCCCGCGTCGATCGGCACCAGCCCCAGGATCATGTAGAAGCACGTCGTCTTGCCCGCGCCGTTGGGCCCGAGCAGCCCCACGACCTCGCCGCTTTCCACGGTGAGCGACACGTCCGAGACGACGGTGCGCTTGCGGTAGCGCTTCATGAGGCCCTCGGCCCGCAGAACGGCGGCGCGCGGCTCGGCCTTCACGAGCGTGAGGTGGTGCGGCGTGGCGGGCACGGCGGCCGACATCATTTCACCTCGCTGTCCGGCTTGAGCCTGAGCGGCGGGTTCGCCGGCGCCGGCGCCTTGCCGCCCTCGGCCTTCGCCGGCTCCTTCTTCGGCGGCACGATGATCACCTTCACGCGCGAATCCTTCGGCGCGACCTGGCCGGGCGGCGCGCCCGACACTTCCGCGAGCTCGCGGCGCATGTCGTAGGAGATGAACTCGCCGGTGATCTCGTTCAGGTTGCTCTTCACGCGCGCGTTCGTGTAGAGCTTCAGCACGTCGTTCAGGTCGTCGAACTGCGCGCGCTGCGCGAAACCCTCGATCCACTCGTCCACGTTGTCGCGCTTCTGGCGGAAGGTCACGGGGTTTCCGTACGCGACGTAGAACTTGTGGTGCTGCGGGTCCTCGTGCACGGTGACCTTGTTGGCGGT